>DATAVV010000001.1:0-2635 GCA_036267555.1 Streptosporangiaceae bacterium
CTCAGCGGCAGATGCTGCCCGGGCCCGTCGGTGACCTGGAGACGGCCAGGCTAGCCAGCGGCGCCGCGAACGTCGTGGCGTACATCGCGGACCCGGCCGCGCCCGTCGGCGGAACCGGCTCCTGGACCTGGGCAGAGGCGGTCGGGCCGGACGGGCAGGCAGTCACCGCCGAACTCCGGCTGGGCGAGGGCGTCCTGGCTACGGCCGCCATCGCCGCCGAAACAGCCCGGCGCGTCCTGGCCGGAGCCAGGCCCGGCGCGTGGACCCCCGGCCAGCTGTTCGGCGCCGGCCTGGTCACCGACGCAACCGGCGCTGAGGTAAACGTCGGGGGACGGCTGGCGCGGCTAGAGCCTGTAACGCGACTGCTTTGGCCGTGGCCAGGTGGCTTGTTTGGGTGCGGTTGTGCGGTGGCGGGGGGTGCTGGCGATGCCGCTGAGGCGGGTGTCTGAGGCTGGAACAGGCTCACTAGGCATGCCTGCGGGAGGAATGAGATGAAAATTGATTCGCTGGAGGGGATTCAGCTCGGCGGCATCACGCAGTGGATCCGGGTTCGCGGGGCGGACGTGGCCAACCCGGTGCTGCTGCTGATGCAGCAGGGCCCCGGCCTGCCGATCATCAATGACGCGTCGCGCCTGGAGCACCTTCTGAAGCTGGAAGACGCCTTCACGGTTGTCTACTGGGACCAGCGGGGCACGGGCCGGTCGTCACGATCGCTGCGCAAGAACTCGAACCAGTTCGACATCAGCGTGACCCGGATGGTCGACGACACGGTGGCGCTGCTGGAACTCCTCCACGACCGGTTCGGCGGCAAGACACTGGTCGCCGGGTTCTCTTTCGGCGCGACGTTCGCGGCGTATGCCGCGGCCCGGCGCCCGGAGCTCGTGGCGGCACTGATAGCGACCGGCATGGACATCGACCTGCCCCTGGCAGAAGACGATGCCTACGACTTCGCGCTCGGCGCTGCCCGCCAGCGCGGCCATCGCCGCGCAATCCGGCAGCTGGAAGCCATCGGGCCGCCTCCGCACACGACGATGAGGCAGTTCAGCACCCGGGCTCGCTGGGCAGCCAATTTCGGGGGCGTAGCAGCCAACGCGAACTTCAGCAGCCTGCTGCGCGCGCTGCTCGTCAGCCTGGTCCGCTCGCCCGACTACTCCCCCGCCGCTGTCGTCCGCACGCTGCGCGGGATCGGCGCGTCACAGGCGGTGCCGAGCAAGGAACTGGTGTGGTTCGAATCGTCGGCGCACTCGCCCCACCTGGAAGAACCCGCTAAGTTCCGGGACCTGTTCATGAACGTCAGAGCTAGCCAGTTCGCCAGCACCTGACCGTCACGGGCTTATTAGAGGGATTTGCGATGGCGCGCTGGCGCGCGCGTTGTGGCCGAGGGCACGATCGAGGGCGAGTACCAGCATGTGACCAGCGGCCAGTGCGTTCGGCAGGATGGTCTGCGCGGTGCCGGGCTGCCCGAACGTCGCGGTGACGATCAGGGTGTCGCGCCCGCGCTCCTTGACCCAGGCGGCGAGGAGAACGCAGCCGCCGGCGGCCTGCGTGCTGCCGGTCTTGAGGCCGACGATGCCGTCCTGGCCCAGCAGCGTGTTGTAGTTGCGGACCATGCCGGCCTCGGGAACGACGGCCATGGGCATCGCCGCGATCGCGGCCAGGGCGGGCACCCGCATCGCCGCCAGGCCGAGGCGTACCTGGTCGGCCGCGGTGCTGACGGTGGACGGGGCTAGGCCGGAGGAGTCGGTGTAGCTGGTGCCGGTCATGCCCAGGCGGCGGGCGGTGGCGTTCATGCGCGCCAGGAACGCGGCCTCGCTGCCGGCGTCCCACCGCGCGAGTATCCAGGCCACGTTGTCGGCCGAGGGCAGCAGCAGCGCCTCCAGCGCCTGGCGCTCGGTGAGCACCTCTCCGGCTACGACGCGCACCAGCGAGTCACCGTCGCGAACCTGCAGCGGATACGCGGCTGCCTCCGCCGGCTGGACCTCGATACCGGGGCCCGAGCCGTTCGCGGACAGGGGATGGTCGTGCAGGACCACGTACGCGGTCATCACCTTGGCGACGCTGGCGATCGGGACCGGCCTGGTCGCGCCCGGGCCGCTCACCATGCCGAACCCGCTGATGTCAGCGGCCGAGCCCCCGGCGGCCGGCCACGAGACCGCGGCCGGCAGTTTCTGGCGCGGGGCGGCCGTCCCGGCGCGCGACGTCAACGCCCCGGCGGGCGAGGTCGCCTGGGGGCGGGGCAGCGCCGGATCGGAGGGCGATGCCGTCACCTTCACCACGGCGAAACCAGCCAGGCAGGCGAGTATGGCCAGCAGGGCCAGGATGGTCCTGGGCCGTCGGCGACCGGTTCGTGTCTGGGCCGGCCCGTGCGCGGACCGGGTGCTCGTTGGTTGCATATCCGCGACGGTGCGATACCGATTTCGCCGGTTTGTCCAGCTGAGGTCACAGCCGTGTCACAACGCGAGCCGGGGGCCCGCGCGGGCGGGCCCGCGGGAAACCCCGGGGCGCCTGTGACACGGTTGTGACAATTCCCGGACCGGTTCATGACATCGGTGCCGCATCGTCGGGGCAGCGACACCGGCCGCCCGCCGCCCGGCGGGCGGCCCGAGGCGAGGCCGTCCCGCGCCGCGCGGCGACA
>DATAVV010000002.1:0-6522 GCA_036267555.1 Streptosporangiaceae bacterium
ACCCGGGTGGACGGGAACAGCTGGACGCTCAGGCCGGGCGTCTTGTTGATCTCGCTGACCAGGTTGCCCGGCGGGTTCTCGATGATGTCGACCTTCTTGCTCTCCAGCTCCAGCACGCGCGTGTTGTCGTTGGGCACGATCATGACCTTGACCTTGCTGATCTTCGGCTTGGTCCCGTAGAAGTACGGGTTGCGCGCCAGATCCACCTCGCTGTCGGGGTTGTACGAGGTGACCTTGAACGGCCCGCTGCCGACCGGGTGCTGGAAGAACGAGGTGCCCTCCGACTTGACCAGGTTCTGGGGCACGACCGAGTACGCGTACATGGCCAGGTCCGCGAGCAGCGGGGCGTGCGGCTGCGACAGCGTGATCACGACCGTGTGCGCGTCGGGCGCGGTGATGGTCTTCACCGCGGTGAGCAGGAACCCCCACCCGCCGGAGAACGCGCGCGAGCGCTGGATCGAGTAGACGACGTCGCTCGCCGTCACCGGGCTGCCGTTGGAGAACTTGGCCGCCGGGCGCAGGTGGAAGGTGTAGGTCAGGCCGTTCGACGCGACGTTCCAGGACGAGGCCAGGTCCGGCAGCAGGCCGGTGCCGGTCGCGTTGGGCTGCAGCAGCCGGCTGTAGAGGTTCTGGTCCAGCCAGATGGACTCGTTGACCGAGTTCGCCTCGGGGTCGAGCGTGTCCACCTTGACCGCGTTGGCGATGACCAGCGTGCTGCGGGTGGACGTCGCGCCCGGGCCGCTGCCGCCGGTGGCTGCCGAGCCGCCGCATCCCGCGGCGGCGATGGCGAGCGCGACAACGCCCGCGCTGAGTATCCGGGACCGGGTGGCTCGGAACATCGCGCGCCCCCTTCGTCGATTGTCGACAACTTGGGCTTACTGTAGAAACGCCTGGTCGGCGCGTCAATACTCGGCGTTCGTCTGTTACACCCTCTTTACAGGTGGTGGCGTACCGGGGATGCCGCCGGACGCCCGGCGCGGCTTGACGTGGGGTGGCTGACCAGGAACAATCGTTGATTGTCGACAATCGGCTGGTCCGGGCTGCGGCCGAGCGGAAGGCTGCGCGTGGTCCGGCGGTTGGCGCGGCGTGGAGCGAGGCGTGGAGGTACCCGAGGGTGGCAGGGCGCAGCGTCGTCAGCGTGCTGGTGTCGTCGCCGCTGGAACCGGAGCACGCGGCCCGCATCGAGGCCACCGACCCGCGGGTGCGGCTGCTGTACGAGCCGGACCTGCTGCCCGCGGCGCGCTATCCGGCTGATCACACCGGGGTGCCGCGCGCGCTGTCCGCGGCCCAACTCGACCGCTGGTCGGAGCTGCGGGCGCAGGCCGACGTCGGCTTCGACTTCGACTGGCAGGCGCCGGCCGACATGGCCCGCAACTGCCCGCGGCTGCGCTGGGTGCAGGGCACGAGCGCGGGCATCGGCGCGTTCCTGGAGCGGACCGGGCTCGCGGGCACCTCGCTGGTGTTCACCACGGCGGCCGGCGTGCACGCCATCCCGCTGGCCGAGTTCGCGCTGTTCGGGCTGCTGTATTTCGCCAAGGGCATGCCGGTGCTGGGCCGCTGGCAGCGTGAGCACCACTGGGAGCGGCACGCGGGCCGCCAGGTCGCGGGCAGCCACGCCCTGCTGGTCGGCCTGGGCGGCGTCGGCCGGGGCGTGGCCGGGCTGCTGTCGGCGGCCGGCGTGGAGGTCACCGGGGCGGGCCGCCGGGCCGGCGACCGCGACGTGCCCGGCGTGAGCTCCTATGTCCCGGTGGGCGAGATCGGCGAGGTCCTGCCCGAGGTCGACGCGCTGGTCCTGGCCTGCCCGCTGACCGAGCAGACCCGCGGCCTGATCGGGGCGCGCGAACTCGCGCTGATGCGGCCGGGCGCGGTCCTGGTCAACGTCAGCCGCGGGCCGGTCGTCGACGAGGAGGCGCTGATCGGCGCGCTGCGGCGGCGGCACCTGGGCGGCGCGTGCCTGGACGTGTTCGCGGCCGAGCCGCTGCCCGCCGCCTCGCCGCTGTGGGACCTGGACAACGTCATCGTCTCGCCGCATTCGGCTTCCACGGTCGCCGCGGAGAACGCCCTGCTCACCGACCTGTTCACCGACAACCTGCGGCGGTGGCTGGCCGGCCAGCCGCTGCGCAACGTCTACGACCGGACCGCCGGGTACTGAGCCGCCGGCACCAGGCCGCCGGACACCGGGCCCGCCGGGCACTGAGCGAGAGGCAGGAACGCACGATGACATCAGACAGGATCCGGGTCGCGGTCGTCGGCGCGGGACGCTGGGCGCGGGTCGCCCACATCCCGGGCTGGCAGCGGGACCCGCGAGCCGAGGTGGTCGCGCTGGCCGACACCGACGCGGCGGCGCTGGCCAGCGCCGCCGCCGCGTTCTCCATTCCGGTGGTCAGCGGGGACTACCGGGACCTGCTCGCTGACCCGGACATCGACGTCGTGGACGTGGTGACGGGCAACCGGCCGCACTTCCAGATCTCCTGGGACGCGCTGTCCGCGGGCAAGCACGTGCTCTGCGAGAAGCCGGTGCACACCGACTACCGCAAGACCCGGGAGGCCGCGGCCCTGGCGGCGTCCCGCGGGCTGCGGACCAAGCTCGGCTTCACGTTCCGGTACGCCCCGGCCGTCATGTACGCCAAGGAACTGATCGACACCGGCTTCGTCGGCGAGCCCTACATCTTCAACGGCTACGAGCAGAACAGCCAGTGGATCGACCCGGCCACGCCGCTGCGCCAGTTCGACCCCGAGGACGATCCCGGGCAGGTCGCCGTGTCCTCCATCGAGGGCTACGGGGCGCCGATCATCGACATCATGCACTGGTGGCTCGGCGCGCCGCTGACCTCGGTCGTGGGCGCCATGCGCAACTTCGTCCCCGAGCGCATCATCCGCGACACCGGCCAGATGACCCGGGCCAACATCGACGACGGCGATATGTGGATCGCCGAGTTCGGCGGCGGGGCGCTGGCCTCGATCCAGTCCTCGTACGTGACCGTGGGCAACTACCCCGGCATCGAGGCGCGCCTGTACGGCTCGGAGGGCGCGGTGATCATCCGGCTGGTCGACGAGTTCGGCATCTGCCAGACGATCAAGACCGCGCGCAAGGACGCGGTCGAGTTCACCGAGGTCGCCGTCCCGGACCGGTTCTTCCCGCCCGGCGGGCACTCGGGCGAGCCGTGGGAGTACCTGTTCTACTCCAACCTGGTCAGCGACTTCATCACCGAGATCACCGACGGCAGCCGGGCCAGCCAGGGGGACTTCGCGCAGGGCGCGCTCGTGCAGGAGACCATCAACGCGTTCGAGGCGTCGTTCCGCGCCCGGGCCTGGGTCGACTTCCCGCTTGACCCCACCGTGGCGGCGGGCACGCCGTGAAAGTCGTGAGCAACGCGGCGCACCTCGTCCGCCAGGTTCTCGCCGGCGAAGTCTGGCCCGCGCTCGCCGACCGGCACGCCTACAGCGTGGGACCCGACGGCCAGCCGTTCCTGCTGCCGGGGATGGGCGGGGTCACGCTGGGCGTGCACTGCGCGGACCCGGCCGCCGGCTACGCCGCCGACCACCTGGAGCCGGGCGCGTCGGTCCGGCACCGTGACCCGGCCGCCAACATGGCGCTGCAGTTCCTGACCTGCGTCGGGAACCAGGTGCGCGTCGCGTCGGGACCGGCCGCCGGGGCGGTCGGCCACGTGATCGGCCAGCACGCGTACGTGCTCGTGGACTTCACCGAGCCCGAGGCCGCGAACCTGGCCACCGGCGACGCGGTGACCGTGGTGGCCACCGGGCAGGGGCTCGCCCTGCCCGGCCACCCCGCGATCGTGGTCAAGAACCTCGACCCCGGCCTGCTGGCCGCGATGCCCGGCGGGACCAGGCCCGACGGGCGCCTGGAGGTGCACGTGGCGGCCAGGATCCCGGCCGAGGCGATCGGGGCGGGCGCCGGGATGGCCTCGGAGTACGCCAACACCGACCT
This sequence comes from Streptosporangiaceae bacterium, assembly GCA_036267555.1. Taxonomy (GTDB): domain Bacteria; phylum Actinomycetota; class Actinomycetes; order Streptosporangiales; family Streptosporangiaceae; genus JASHPR01. The sequence goes on from DATAVV010000002.1 coordinate 3,950, forward strand.
GATGGGCGCGTACCAGGGCCTGGGCGAGGACCTGTCGCTCGGCCTGGAGGGGCTGCGCATCGGCGACATCGTGGCCATGGCCGACACCGACCACCGCTTCGGCCGCGGGTACCGCGACGGCTACCTGGCCATCGGGGTCATCTCCACCGGCCAGTGCATGCTGTTCGGCCACGGCCCAGGGCCGAGCACGCTGATGAGCGGCCCCGCCGACGCGTTCTGCCTGGTCGATGACTCCGGCGCGAACCTGGCGAGCTGGCTCCATCCCCAGCCGGGCCAGGCCGGGCCGGCCCCCGTGTCCGCGGTGCCCTCCGTGCCCGCCGGAGAGTCACGGTGACCGGCTTGCGGCTGGTGGCCGTGAACCTGCTCGGCATGGTCGAGCACCCGGGCGTCGCCACCCCGTACCGAGTCGATCGTGACGGCCGTTCCTACGTGCCCGCGGGCGACGGCGGGATCGTGCTCGGCCTGGAACTCGGCGACTCCGCGTTCGGGCTCGTCGCGGACCACCCCGCGCCCGGCGCGTGCCTGGTGCACCCGGACCCGGCCAGCCGGCACGCGCTGGCCAGCTACGCCTGCATCGGCAACCAGGTGGTGGTCAGGACCGGGGCGGCGGCGGGCGCCCACGGCGTCGTCACCGGCAAGCGCGGCGAGGAGGGGCGGGTCATCGTCGGGCTGGCCCCGGGCGACCTGGCCCGGATGCGGCCGGGCGACGAGGTCGCGGTGCGCGCGTGCGGCCAGGGGCTGCGCCCGCCGGGACTGCCGCCCGACGTCACGGTCATGAACCTCGACCCGGGGCTGCTGCCCCGGCTGCCGGTCGGCCTGCCCGCGGGCGCAGGGGCCGGGGCGGGCGGGGCAGGGGCCGGGGCGGGTGGGGACAAGAGCGACGACGTGACGGTTACGGACGCGGCGGTGACCGCCGGCGTGCGCATGATCGTGCCGAGCCGGCTGGCCGGCAACGGCATCGGGCGGCCGGCCGTCGCCTGGGACCTGGACCTGCAACTGCTCGGGCCCGGCACCCCGGGGGGGCGCGACCTCGCGCTGGGGGACCTCGTCGCGGTGGCCGACATCGACGCGCGGTACAACATGGGGTACCGCCGGGACTGGGTCACGGTGGGCGTGGTCGTGCACGGCGACAGCCCGCAGCCCGGTCACGGCCCCGGCATCACGCCGATCCTGACCGGGCCCGCGCGGGCCCTGCGGGCCGTGCCGGACGCGGCCGGTCACGTTGGCTTGACCGCGGCGATGTTGCAGCTACAGTGACGGACGACAGCCCGCAGAACGGGGAAGGATGGCTGACATACTCGAGCACGTCTCGCTACCGGAGGCGGTCGGCCGGGCGCTCCGGCGCCGCATCCTGAACAACGAACTGCCGGCCGAGACCCGCCTCGTCGAGGCGAACCTGGCGGCCGAGTTCGGGGTCAGCCGGGGCACGATCCGCGACGCGATGCGCAGCCTCCAGGCCGAGGGCCTGATCGTGATCGTGCCGCGCCGCTACAGCGTGGTGACCCGGATGTCGCCGGCCGACGCCGAGGATGTCTGCTACGCCAGGTACGTGCTCGAGGACGCCAGCGTCGAGAGCGGCCTCGGGACGAGCCGCAGGGAACTGGTCCGGACATTGCGGATAGCCCTGGAGCACATGGCCGCCGCGGCCAGGACCGACGACGTGGATGCCCTGGTGGCCAGCGACACCCAGTTCCACGAACTGCTCATCGACGTCTCCGGGCGGCGCCGCCTCAAGGACCTGTGGGGCATGCTCAACAGCCAGATGGGCGGGCTGATGCGGGAAGAGATCGACCGTCAGGGCATCGGCCTGATGGAGGCCGTCGACCGGCACCGCGGCATCCTCGAGGCGGTCACCGAGGGCGACATCACCCGGCTGCGCCAGGAACTGAAGGACCACTACCTGATGGGCTTCCCGGCGCCGGGTGAGCTTGCGCCATCACCTCCGGGTCGTGCAGGTGACACGTGACCGAGCGGTTGCCCGGTAGCTGAATCAGGGCGGGCTCGCGCTCCCGGCACACCGGCATCGCCATCGGGCAGCGCGGGTGGAAGTGGCAGCCGGACGGCCGCTCGATCGCGTTCGGGATGTCGCCGGTCAGCGCGGGCTTGACCGTTTTCCGGTGCGTCGTGAGCCGCGGCGCCGCGCGGACCAGCGCCTGGGTGTACGGGTGCAGGGGGTCGGCGAAGATGGCCTCGGTCGGCGCCTGCTCGACCACCCGGCCCAGGTAGAGCACGGCCGTGCGCTGGCTGATGTGCCGCGCGACGTCCAGGTCGTGGGTCACGAACAGGTAGGTCAGGCCGCGTTCGGACTGCAGCCGGATCATCAGGTTCAGCACCTGGGCCTGGATCGAGACGTCGAGCGCGGACAGCGGCTCGTCCGCGATCACGACCTCGGGTTCCACCGCCAGAGCCCGGGCGATGCCCACCCGCTGCCGCTCGCCGCCGCTGAACGCGTGCGGCCGCCGGGCCGCCTGCGCCCGCGACAGCCCGACCGTGCTGAGCAGTTCGGCGACCCGTTCCGCGCGGCGGGCCCGGTCCACCACGTGGTGCACCTTCAGCACCTCGGTCAGCGCCTG
>DATAVV010000003.1:0-2687 GCA_036267555.1 Streptosporangiaceae bacterium
GACGTCAAACTGCGCGCCAGCATGCCCGGCCGGGCGGCGGTCCAGCTGATCCTGCTGCAGCAGCTGGACACGCTGGAGGCCAACGCGGACGGCGTGCTGCACGACATCGACACCGAGTTCCTGCACGACCTGCGCATCGCCGTGCGGCGGACCCGCACCGGGCTGAAACTCCTCGGTGACGTGCTGCCCGGTGACCTGGCCCTCCGGTTCGCGCCCGAGTTCCGCTGGCTCGGCGACCTGACCACGCCGCTGCGCGACCTGGACGTCCAGCTGGAGGAGCAGCCGTCGATGGCGGCCGGGCTGTTCGCGGCCGGTCCCGCCGACCTGGAGCCGTTCCGGGCGTACCTGGTCCGGCGCCGGGCGGCCGAACGCCGCGCGCTCAACCGCGGGCTGCGCTCGGACCGGTTCGCCACGGCGCTGGGGGACTGGCGCAAGGCCCTGACCGTGCCGCGGGCGGGTCGCCGGAGCCCGGCCGGCCCGCGCGCCGGCGACCTGGCCGCCGATCGCACCCGCCGCGCCTACGACAAGGTGATCAAGATCGGCGCGGCCATCACCGACGACTCGCCCGCCGAGAGCCTGCACAACCTGCGCAAGCGCTGCAAGGAGCTGCGCTACGTGCTCGAGTTCTTCGCGTCGCTGCACGACCCGGCCGCCCAGCGGGCCATGGTCGGCGACCTCAAACGCCTGCAGGACTGCCTGGGCGAGTTCCAGGACTGCGAGGTGCAGCAGCACGAGATCCCGGCCCTGGCCGCGGCCATGCTTTCCCAGCAGGCCCCTCCGGCCTCTACGCTGCTGGCTATGGGCGAGATCGCGGGGCAGCTCGGACGGCGGCAGCGCCAGGCCCGGACCGAGTTCGCCGGCCGCTTCACCGGGTTCGCGGGCACGACCAGCCGCCGCCGGCTCGCCGCGCTCGTCTCCCCGCCGGCCGCCAACCCTGAACCCGCCAACGCTGAACCCGCCAACCCCGAACCCGCTACCCCCAGGACCCGCCCATGAGGGTGTACGCGACTTACAACATCAAGGGCGGCGTAGGCAAGACCACCGCCGCGGTCAACCTGGCCTACCTGGCCGCCCGGGACGGCCAGCGCACGCTGCTGTGGGACCTGGACCCGCAGGCCGCCGCGACCTACATGTTCCGGGTCCGGGCGCGGGTCAAGGGCGGCGGGAAGGCCCTGATCAAGGGCACCCGGTCGCTGGACGACGCGATCAAGGGCACCGACTTCGAGCTGCTCGACCTGCTGCCGGGTGACTTCACCTACCGGAACATGGACCTGCTGCTCGACGACGCCAAGAAGCCGGTGCGCCAGCTGTCCCGGCTGCTCGAGCCGCTTTCCCGCCACTACGACGTGGTGTTCCTGGACTGCCCGCCGAGCGTCTCGCTGGTCTCGGAGAACGTGCTCCACGCGGCCGGCCTGATCCTGGTCCCGCTGATCCCGGCCACCTTGTCCGTGCGCACACTGGATCAGCTGACCGAGTTCGTGGCCAGCTTTGACGGCCCCAAGCCGGACGTGCTGGCGTTCTTCTCGATGGTCGACCGGCGCAAGCGGCTGCACCGGGAAATCGCCGAGCAGCTGCCCGTGGGGCGCTCCGACCTCGCCGCCACCGCGATCCCCGCGCTGGCCGTGATCGAGCGGATGGCGGTCGAACGCGAGCCGGTGCCCGTGTTCGCCCCGCGCAGCCCGGCCACCCGCGCCTACCGCGAGCTGTGGGCCGAGATCCAGAAGCTCGCCCCCGCGTAGCTCCTGTCCGTCACTTGAGTCCGATTCGTTACATTTTCGCGTGTTAACACGGTGTTAAAAATGTCGTAGATTCATCCAGGTACAACCGTGCCGCAGGGGTCGTCCGGTGGGGCAGCGTGGCGCTGCTGGCGCCCTGCGCGCGCGGATTTTTTTGTGTCCGGGCCGCGGGCCTGCCCCGGCCGCGGGCCTGCCCCGGGCCGCGAGCCTGCCCGGGCCGCCTCCTGGCCTCAGGCCACCTGGAACGACCGCTTGGACAGGCCGGCCATGTAGCCCTCGATCGTCGTGGTCACGGCCTGGTCGGGTCGCTGCGCCGCCCCGAGCGTGATGAACAGCGGGATGTAGTGGTCCACGGTCGGGTGCGCGTACGGCAGGCCGGGCGCCAGGGACTGGTAGCGGGTCAGCGTCTCCACGTCGCCCCGGCTCAGCGCGTCCGCCGCCCAGGCGTCGAAGTCCGCCGACCAGGACGGCACGGCCCCGTCCACGACCATCTCCCGGGTCATGAACGGCAGCCCGTGAGTCATGAATCCCGACCCGATGACCAGCACGCCGTCCTCACGTAGCGGGCGCAGTCGTTGCCCGATTTCCAGCAGCCGCGCCGGGTCCTGCGTCGGCAGGCTGAGCTGCAGCACCGGCACGTCGGCCAGCGGGTACATAACCTTGAGCGGCACCCAGGCCCCGTGGTCGAGACCGCGGCTGGGGTGCTCGTGCACCGGCTCGCGGTCCGGTAGCAGGGTCCGCACCTGCCGGGCCAGGTCGCCCGCGTCCGGTGTCGGGTAGGTCATCGCGTAGTACCGCGGGTGGAAGCCACCGAAGTCGTACACCAGCGGCGTCCGGGCGCCCGACGCCGACAGCATCAGCGGCGCCGACTCCCAGTGTGCGCTCACGATCAGGATGGCCCGCGGTTTCGGCAGCGCCTGTGACCACCGGAACAGCTGGTCCATCCACGGG
>DATAVV010000004.1:0-8718 GCA_036267555.1 Streptosporangiaceae bacterium
GCAGGGCCCGGGTCGAGCGCTTGATCACCCCGGCCGAGAACCCCCACATGATCAGGCTGATCGGCAGCGCGAGGTAGATCCAGTCGGCGCCCTTCCACCAGCCCAGGTCCGACAGCACGCCGGCCAGGAAGTAGCCGGACGCGCCCGCCGAGGCGGGCACGAACACGAAGTACATCAGCGCCATCGCCCACCCCGAGAACACCCCGAGCCGCGGGCCGAGCGAGGCGCCGACGAAGCCGTAGACCGACCCGGCGTGCTGGTATTTGCGGGTCAGCAGCACGTAGCCGTAGCCGATGAGGCAGCAGGTCACCCCGGCGAACACGAACGACAGCGCGGCGCCGCGGCCGACCAGGGCCGCGACCCCCGGGCCCGAGAACGACATGGCCAGCGCGGGCGACATCGCGCCCACGGACAGCCCGATCGCCTCCCAGACGCGCAGGTCACGCTTGAGCCCGTGCCTGCTCGTGCCGTCCGGTGCGGTCGCCCCGCTCCCCGACCCGGCAGAGTCCTGGTCACGCGTCTCGCTCATCCCGGCCTCCTGCCCGGCGGCCAGGTAAGCCGCAGGTCCGTGGGGGGTGCTCCTGCGCGGAGTTGCGAGACACATTACGTATATTCAGTTAAACGATCAATAGGTTGACGGACCGGCGGTGATAAGGCGATATGCCGGCGGCACCCGGGGCCCCGGACCGGCGGCCGGCGCACACACACCGGCCGCTCTGCCGCGTAATGGCACAAAATCGGACTAAATACGCGCGGCCACGTAGGGACTGTGGCCGTTGGCGTCGACCGGCGGCGTGGTGGCCTCGCCGCGCAGCCAGGCGATGGCGGCCAGGATGCCCTCGCCGTACTGCGGCGGTGGGTAGGTGACCGGGTCGACGGGCAGCCCGCCCGGCCGGCCCTGCAGGACCACGCACCCGGCGGCGGCTTCCTCGTAGGCCAGGTCGTAGACGGCGGGCGCGCCGACCTTGCGCGAGCCCAGCGGCGAGGCCGGGTAGTCGCCGAGCACCCAGGCCAGGGTGTCGCGCACGCCGCGCAGCCAGGCCGCGTTCATCCACCCGGCGTCCCAGCGCCAGGGGTGCCTGGCCTCGCCCGGCGACATCGCCGCGGGCAGGTCACACGCCTTGAGGCCGAGCATGGCGTCGTCACGCACCCGCAGCATGTCCTCGTCGGTGCGGGCGTAGTCGCCCCGGGCCCCGATGAGCCGGCCGCGGTTGTCGTCGTCGACGGGGATCGTGTCGGTGGCTCCGGCCAGCCAGGCCAGCACGGCGCGGGTCTGCCTGAGCTGGTCACGGAAGTCGGCCGGCACCCCGGCCGGGGCGCGCGAGCCCTCGGGCTCGGCGTCGGCCTCGGCCAGGATCTCCGCGCGCGACGGCGGCTGGCCCGGCGCCAGCATGAGCGTTACCGGGGACGGCCGCCGGCCGGTCAGGGCCCACTCCCAGGCCAGGGCCGCGCGGCCGCGGTGGCCGGTCTCGAGCAGGCTCTGCGCCAGGACGGCCTCGACACACGCGCGGGGCCGGACGATGGCCGGGCTCAGCTGCTCCGGCATGCGTACCGTGGTCACGGATCCCACGGTAACCCGAGCGGGCTCGTCGGTGGTCACGTGGACGTCGCCCGGGCCCGCCAGGCTGGTGCCCGGCTGAACGGCTCCCCGGGCCCGGCGGGCGGTAACGGCTACGCCGGAGGCGCGGCCGGGAGGCGGCCCTTGGGCTCTTCCCAGCCTTCTTGCCTGCCGAACGCGGAGAAATAATCGGCGGCCGCCCCGCCGGTGACGGCGGCCGGGCGGATTCGGCATACTGCCCATCATGCTCATTGGCGTAGGACTTGATGCCCGGCTCGGTCTGCCCTTCGATCAGCTGCGCGCGGCCGCGCGGGAGGCGGGGCAACTCGGGTTCGAGAGCCTGTGGACGCCGGCCGGAGGCGTGCCCGACTCGTTTCACGTGTGCGCGGCGTGGTCGCAGGACACCTCGCTGCGCACCGGGATCTCCGTGGTCCCGGCGGCGCGGATGTGGACCCCGCTGAGCCTGGCGGCGCAGGCGGCCACGCTGGCCCAGTTCTCATCGGGCCGGTTCGTGCTCGGGCTCGGGACCGGTGGCTACGGGCAGGGCTTCTGGGCCTCGGTCGGCCTGCCGGACCGCCCGATCGCCGTGATGCGCGAGTACGTCACGCAGGTCCGCGCGTTGCTGGCGGGCGAGCAGGTGACCGAGGGCCAGGTGGTCACCGCCGACCCGGCATCCTCGGGCGGCGGCACGCCCGGCTGGCCCCGCTCGACGGCACTCGGCGTGGCGGACCTGCCGCCCGCCCCGGTGTACCTGGCCGCGCTCGGCCCGCAGATGCTCAGGCTCGCAGGCGAGACCGCGGACGGGGCCCTGCTCAACTGGGCCACGCCCGAGCGGATCGCGGCCAGCCGGGCGCGGATCGACGAGGGCAGCGCGCGGGCCGGGCGCGACCCCGGCTCGGTCCCGATGACCATGTACATCCGGGTCTGCATCGACGACGACGTCGCCGCCGCCCGCCAGGCCTTCGGCGAGCAGGTGCTCGGCTACGCGATGGGGCGGCCGGGCCTCCCCCAGACCGCCGGCTACCGGGGCATGTTCACCCAGATGGGATACGACGCCGAGCTGACCGACCTGGAAGCCCGCCGTGATGCGGGCACGGCCCTGCCCGATCTGGTGGCGGCCACCCCGGACGAGATGCTGCGAGCGGTGGGGTACTACGGCCCGGCCGCGGACGCGCCGGCGGCCTTCGCCCGGCTCAGCGCCGGCCTGGACGAGACCATCGTCCGGGTCGTCACCGCCCGTCCCGGGCTGGAGCCGGTCAGCCAGGCCATGGCCGCCCTGACCCCAGCCCTGATCCGCACTTCGCTTTGAGAACCGGGGCCGACGAGTCCTGACCCGGGTCAGCCGGCGGCCTCGAACGCGCGGCCGGTGGCGGTGGCCACCGGGCCGGCGTTGAACAGGCCCATGCTGCCGTCGGTGGACGTGGCCTGCAGCCCAAACCAGGCGTAGCGCGGCACGAAGCTCAGGCCCTGGAGCATGCCCGTTGCGGCCGTGACGAACGCGGCCTGCTGCTGGGGGGTCGGGGTCTGCGGCGACCCGCCGAAGTTGGCCAGGGCGAACTCGGTCAGCCAGATCGGCAGGTGGTAGCGCGCGTACACGGCCTCCAGGTAGCTCTGCAGCTGGCTGACAGCCGCGGCCGTGTCGAAGTCAGCGCCGTACCAGTGCAGTGTGATGAAGTTGACCCGGTAGCCGCGGGCCCTGGCCCCGGACATGAACTGGTCCAGCCAGCCTCCGGGCGTGGCCCCGCCGTCGGCGACCGCCGGGCTGCCGAGCTGCATCCCGGTCGCCATGAGCTGCGGCCACAGGCCGAGGGCCTGCGCGGGCGTCATGTTCGACTGGCTGGCCATGTCCGGCTCGTTGAAGCCAAGCAGGTCCGGGCCCTCCTGCTTGACCTGGCTGAGCGTGCTGGCCGTCACGTCCGCGCTGCCCCAGATCATCGGCACGAACTGCAGCCCGGCCGGCCCGGTGACGCCCGGCGTGGCCGACCAGGTGTAGTACCAGGACGCCCCGGACTCGGCCAGGGCCTGCGTGGCCCCGCTGAACGACCAGGCGCCGACGCCCTTCTTCGCGCTGGCCACCGCGGCCGGGGCGGCAGGCGGCGCGGGCGGCGGGGCGGCCCGCCGGTGATGCCGGTGCGCCCGGGGGGTCGGCGACGGGCGCGCCGACGGCTGGGTCAGGACCTGAGGGGTCGAGGCGGCCCCGGCGGTGGTCGGAGTCGCGGCCGGGGCGGCGGCCGCGACCGGGCGGGCGCGGCTCAGGTGCACGACCGCGACGGCGCCAGCGGCCACGCAGCAGGCGGCGACCGCGACCGCGGTCAGCTTCAGCGGCAGCGAGCTCCCGGCCTTGGCCAGGACGTGCCCGTGGCGGGCCCGGGTCGCGGGCCGTCTGGCCGGCCGGTGGCCGTGGCCCGGCGAGCGCGGCGACGCCGGGCCGGGCAGCGACGCAGCGTCGCGGGCGGCGGCCGCCAGCGGCACCGGGACCAGGGTCAGGCCGGCCAGCAGCCGCTCGGCCGGGATCAGGCCCCGCTGGCAGGCACCGCAGCGGGGGCAGTCGCGCAGGTGCCGGGCGAGACGCTTGCGCCACAGCGGGCTCGGCACCCCGTCCCAGCCCGCGACGGCCGGGGCCAGGCCCGCGCACGGGGGATCGGCGCGCAGCGCCCGCACCACCACGCGGGCGATGGTGAGTTGCTCCTTCATCCGGGCCACGCGCACGGCGACGTGCGAGGGCGGCAGGCCGAGCGCGGCCGTGACCTCACTGCGGTCGAGTTCGCCGCCGGCCTCCAGCCACCACAGCGCCAGCAGTTCGCGGTCATCCGGGTCAAGCCAGCGGGTCGCCTGGGCCGTTTCCTCGCGCTGGTCCGACAGGCCGAGCCGCAAGATGGTCAGGTCCACGAAATCGGCCCCGGGGTCGGGCACCTCGTCGCTCAGGTCGGCGGGCGTGGCCTGCCGGGCCCGGAAGTGGTCGCGCATCTGGTGGATGGCCACCGCGACCAGCCAGGAGCGGAACGCGGCCGGGGCGCGCAGCCCGGGCAAGCCGCGCACGGCGCGCAGCATCGTCTCCTGCACCACGTCGTCGGTGTCCGCGTGGCCGTTCAGGGCCCGGCCGACGATGTTGTAGATCAGCGGCAGGTAGGCCGACACCAGACGATCGAGCGCCTGAGCGTCTCCGGCTTGCGCGGCGATCACGGTCGCCGCGTCGGGGCCGCGGTGGTTGTGGTCACCGCCGTCGGGACCACCGCCATGGGGGATGTGCATGGCACCTCACGCTCGTCACGTTCGGCGGTGTTGCTCCGCCGTTACGGGAGACGCCCCCGCGCGGTCCCAGATAACAAAAACATCACCATCGGCATCATCCTGCGCGCATCGCCGTCGTGTCGCCCGATCCGGCGAGATAGACGCTGGAGGCGGAGCCGGCTCATCCCGCCCGCGCCGCCGTCACATCGCCCGATCGGACGAGATGGCCGGGATGACGTCAGGCCGGCGGCCGGGGCACGTGGAGATCACGGGAACGCCCGGCCGCCGGCCCGCAGCCGTGTTTGAGGTGGTGCGGGGGCTTAGCGGGTGAAGGGCTCGAACGTGCGGCTGAAGTACCACGCAGGCTGGGCCACCCCGGAGCAGGAGTCCGAGCCCCCGGTGCCCACGCAGCCGCCGTTGTCGCGCTGCAGGGCCCAGAAGGACAGCGTGCCGATCCCCTTGCTCAGCGCGAAGCGCATCACGGTCACCGCGTCGGCCTTCGTGAACGTCTCATCCGGGCCGAAGTCGTCGATGCCGGGCATCTCGGTGACACCGATCATGTGCCACAACTGCGCGGCGGAGTCCGAGGGGAACAGCGACTGCAACTGCGCGTGCAGGTCCATCGCGGCGGTCTCGGTGTCGGTGGCCATCTCCTGCTCGGTGCCGATGTAGTAGTCGAACGTCATGATGTTCACCACGCTGACCTTGACGCCGTCGGCGATCGCGTTCTGGATGACCGCCTCGTCGTCGGCGTCCATCCCGGTGGTGAGGCTGGGGATGGTGTAAGAGAACTGGATCTTGCGTCCGTGAGCCGCGGCCCACCGCTCGACCTGCGCGACCGCCTCGTTGCGCCGGTTGATCCCGGCCGTGTTGGTCAGCGAGTTCGCCTCGACGTCCAGGTCGATGCGGGGGACGTTGTAGGTGGTGATCACCTGCTCGTAGACCTTCGCGATCGCCGGCACGCTGGCGCAACTGTCGGCGATCTCGGTGCCGGTGCTGTCCGCGGAGTAGCCGCCGAACGACGGGATGACGTTGCCCCCGGCGGCCTGGATGGCCGAGATGTCGCGGCCGAAGCTCGAGGCGGCGATCGGCTGGCTGGTATCGCCGTTCCAGTACGCGGTGCACGATCCGGCCGTGGCGGTCTGCAGGAACGCCATGGACAGGTACCTGGCGCCGGAGGAACGCGAAAGGGCCGCCGGGGTGCCCGAGGTGGTGTTGTAGGTCTCGAAGTACGGGGCGAAGACCTGATGCGGCAGCGTGGCGGCGTGCGCAGCGTGCACTGTTTTTGCCTGCACTGTGCTGGCGCCGGCCCCGGCCGCGGTGAATCCGATCGTGGCCGCCGTGGCGGTCGCGGCGGCCAGCGTGGCCAGAAGGGCGGGGTGTCGTCTCATGCGCGGATCCCTTGGCAGAGGGCGAGGGGCGAATCAAATAGGAAACTTTCCTATTTGATTCGGGAGGCTAGCCTGCTCCCGAATCACCGTCAAGGGGGTGAAACGACTGTTGAAGCCCATGATCTTCGGTCACGAGACGTCGTGATAGCAGCGTGCCGTGACCGAAGATCTCTGGCATAGGTTCGTAACAGGTGCGGACGGCGAGGAGGCGGATGCGATGTCCAATCAGGTGCCAGAGCAGGCGCTGCAGATGCGCTCGCTGGTCACGGCGGCGCGGACGGTCGAGGTGTCGCTGGCCGACGCCGGCGTGCCCGCCCCCGAACCGCACGAGGTCCTGGTGCGCGTGGAGGCCGCGCCCATCAACCCCTCCGACCTGGGGATGATGTTCGCCGGGGCCGACCTGGCGCAAGCCACCGCGAGCGGGACGCCGGAGCGTCCCGTGGTCACCGCGCCGCTGCCGGCGCGGGCGGCGGACGGCGCCGCGGCGCGGGTCGGCCAGTCGCTGCCGGTCGGCAACGAGGGCGCGGGCACCGTGGTCGCGGCGGGCGCCTCCGATGCGGCCAGGGAACTGCTGGGCAAGACCGTCGCCATCGCGGGCGGCGGCATGTACGCGCAGTACCGCCGCATCGACGCGGCGGCGTGCCTGCAACTCCCCGACGGCACCCCGGCGGCGGACGGGGCGTCGTCCTACGTCAACCCGATGACCGTGCTGGGCATGGTCGAGACCATGCGAATGGAGGGCCACACGGCCCTGGCGCACACCGCCGCCGCGTCCAACGTGGGCCAGATGCTGAACCGGGTCTGCATCGCCGACCAGATTCCGCTGGTCAACATCGTGCGCTCGGGCGAGCAGGCGGAAGTGCTGCGCGCGGCGGGCGCGCAATGGGTATGCGACTCGACCGCCGGCACGTTTACCAGCGACCTGACGCAGGCCCTGGCCGCGACCGGGGCCACGATCGCGTTCGACGCGGTCGGCGGCGGCAGGCTGGCCGGCCAGATCCTCGGCGCCATGGAGACGGCGATCAGCGCCGGTGCCGCGTTCAGCCGCTACGGCTCGGCGGTGCACAAGCAGGTGTACATCTACGGCGGTCTCGACGGGGGACCGACCGAACTGGTCCGCAACTTCGGCGCGGCCTGGGGCGTGGGCGGCTGGCTGGTCACCAACTTCCTGAACCGGGTCGGGCCGCAGAAGGCGGCTGAGCTGCGCCGCCGGGTGGCCGCGCAGCTCAGCACCACGTTCGCCAGCCTACACCGCGCAGGTGTCCCTGGCCGGGGCGCTGGACCTGGCCGCGATCGCGGCCTACGGGCGCCACGCCACCGGCCAGAAGTACCTCATCACCCCGAACGCATAGCCGTCAGGCTCACAGCGGCACAGCCGCCAGGCTCACAGCGGCACAGCCGTCAGGCCCGCAGCGACGGATCCGGCTCGGGCTCGCCGGCCGGCTCGCCGGGCCCGGCCGCCTGCGTCTGCCGGCCCAGCGGCCCGGGCCGCAGCAGCGTCCCGCAGACGATGGATCCGGCCGCGAAGATGCCCGCGGTCCACCAGAACGCGGTCGTGTACCCGTGCACGGCCGCGGCGGCCGCCACGGCGCCCCGGCCCGCGGCCGAGGCGGCGACCGCCGGGGTCAGGTGGCTGGCGACGTAGCCGGCCGCGGCGCTGGTGGCGATGGTGTTGAGCAGCGCGGTGCCGATCGACCCGCCAAGCTGCTGGCCGACGTTGAGGGTGGCCGACGCCACGCCCGCGTCGCTCGGCGCCACGCCGAACGTGCCGGTGTTCATCGCGGGCGGCATGGACAAGCCAATGCCCGCCCCGGCGACCAGCATCGGGCCGAGAACCGCGGAGACGTAGGAGGAATGTACGCCGAGGCGCGTGAGCCAGGCCATCCCGGCCGCCGCGATCAGCATGCCGAAGCCGATCAGCGGCTTGGGCCCGATACGCGGCATCAGCACGATGTTGGAAAGCTGGGCGAACAGCATGACCATGCCGATCGTCGGCAGGAACGCGAGCCCGGTGACCACGGGCGAGTAGCCGAGGCTGGTCTGCAGGTAGTAGGTCAGGAACAGGAAGATGCCGAACATGCCCGCGCCCACGGCCAGGATGGCCAGGTAGGCGCCGCCGCGGTTGCGGTCGAGCACGACCCGCGGCGGCAGCAGCGGGTACGTCGCGCGGGCCTGCCGGACGACGAAGGCGACGAGCAGCACGACCCCGGCGGCCAGGAAGCCCCAGGTCGACGGCGTGTGCCAGTTGTGGCTCGCGGCGTTGGAGAACCCGTAGACCAGGCAGAACATCGCCCCCGACACGGCCACCGTGCCGATCAGGTCGAGCCGCCCGGTCCGCGCCGTCCGCTGCCGCGAGAGCAGGACCGTCGCTCCCACGGCTGCCACGCCGGCGAACAGCAGGTTCACGTACAGGCACCAGCGCCAGTCGAGGTACTCGGTCAGCACGCCGCCGAGCAGCAGCCCGACCAGCCCGCCGCCGCCGGCGATGGCCCCGTACACGCCGAACGCCCGGCCGCGTTCCCTCGGGTCGCTGAACGT
>DATAVV010000005.1:0-11761 GCA_036267555.1 Streptosporangiaceae bacterium
GGACGCGGCGGCGCGCAGGCGCTGCTCGGCCGCGACCACCGGGGCGCTCGCGGGCAGCGGTATCCGCCGGCCGAAGCGGCGCGCCTGCCGCTGGCGGCGGCGCATCCGGGCCAGCGCGACCAGCGTCCCGCCGACCAGCACGCCCGCGCCGAACACGGCGTACGGCGGGATCTCGCTCAGCGGGGTGACGTCGGCGGCGCGCACGGCCGGGCGCGCAGCCGAGGCGGCATGGGACGGGCTCGGCCCGGACCAGGGCGGGGGAACATACGAACCGGCAGGCGCCGACGAAGCCGGCGCGGGTGACGCGGGAGCCGGTGCGGCCGCCCCGGACGGCTGGGTCCCGGCCGTCGACGTGGCCGCGGGCGTGGCGGCCGGGCCGGCGGCCGTCCCGCTGGCCACCGGATGCGGGTGGCGGAAGCGCGGGTCGGACGAGTTGTGGCCGGCGTGGCTGGCAGCGTGACTCGCGGAGTGGCCGGCCGGGGCGGGCGCGTTGGTCGACGACGCGTCGGCAGGGTGGGCTGGGTGGGAAGGAAGCTGCAGAACCCAGCCGGGCCAGACCACCGAGGGGTCGGTGAACCGCTGGCCGTCGCCCATGTCGTGGCCGATGTTGAGCTTGACGATCTCGGGGAACAGATCGCCGTCGCCCAGGTAGTGCTGCGCGATCGTCCAGAGGCAATCACCGCTGCGGACGGTAACCATCTGTGAGAAGCCCATGCTCATCACCTGGGATGCTTGCGGGTCGGCGGCGTTCGACCCGGCGGACTGGTCCTGAGGCAGGGTGGTGGTGGTGCGGAAGGCCATCGCGGCGGGCCTGGCGGCCGGGGAGACGACAGGGACCGGCGCGTGCGCGCTGGCCAGCACGGCGGCCGGCTGGCCGGTGAAGGCCAGGGCCGAGACCGCGACGAGCCAGCTAGCCGCGTTCTGCAGGCCGAATATCCGCAGCTTCGGGGCGCGGCGGCCGCGCAGCGCCGCCTGGGCCTCGGCGAGGACCGCGGCGGTGAACAGGGCCCAGGCGATCCAGCTCAGGTCGCGCACGACGCCGAGGAAGACCGTTCCGTTGTCGCGGTGCAGCAGCCCGCTGCTGATGCTGTGCCAGGACGGGACGTGGCTGGGCAGCGGGTCGCCGCCCAGCCGGTACAGCGCCAGCGGCAGGCCGACGACCAGCACCGCGAGCGTGACCAGCGCGACGCTGCCGCGCAGCATCGGCGCGAGACGGCGGCCGCGGGCGGCCCGGCGGCGGCTCATGCCCCTGGTCCCGTCACGCCGGTCACCAGCGAGGCGGTGGCGGATCCGGTCGAGCTCATCGTGTCGATGCCGATGATCGACAGCACGTGGGTGGGCGCGCTCACGGTCACGTTCACCTGGATGGACTGCGCGCCCACCGGGCTGGCCGAGCCCTGGTAGCCATGGGTGGCCAGGTACTGCTGCGCCGCGGCGACCGCCTGGTTCTGGTCGACGACGAACGACCCGGTCGAGAGGGCGGCACCCTGGTTCACCATGCCGGCGCCGGCCCGCGCGGCCTCCTGCGCGATCGCGTTCGCGTTCTCGGCCTGGTTCAGCTTGGCCCCGCCGTCGATGACGATCCCGGCCAGGGCGATCAGCCCCACGAACAGCACCAGCAGCATCAGCGTGATCGAGCCCTGCTCGCGGTCACCGCCGCGCTCGCGGCCAACATCCTGCCTTGATCGCATGCACCACCCGCCCGGCGAGCTCATCGCGGCTTCCTTGCGCCTTAACCCGATGCCGGTCACCTCCGGCGCTTGAGTATCTGGCTGGGGTGTGACAGTCACTGTGACATCACCGTTCCCGGTACGGGTCGAGTGGCGAGGTGAACGTGAAGCGAAGCGTCCGGCTGCCCGGCAGGCCGGGCACCACCAGGTCGGACAGCGGAACCGTGCAGATGACCGTGGCGGTCACCGAGGCGGGCAGGCCCACGGGCACGCCGAACTGGGAGGTTTTCACGAACACCTGGGGCGTGCAGTCCAGGCCATCACGGCTGAGCGCGGCCTGCGCGGTGGCCTGGGCGGCCGCCTGCGCGGCGCCCGGCGTCAGCGATATTGACGCCTGCCGGGCCGCGTCCCGGGCCGCCGCATCCACCGAGCCCTGGGCGATCGAGGTCCGCCCGGCGGCGATCACCAGGCCGAACAGGAACAGGAGCACCGGCGCCAGCACCACTAGCTCGAGCGCGGCGTTGCCCTCATCGCGGGCCTTACGCGGCAGCGGCATTGGCACCTTGCATCGGGTTCTTTCGTTACGGGGCGATGAACTTCTCGGCGGGCGCCTGCACGGTCTGGCTGACGTCGATGACCAGGCCGGGCACGAAGGTCGGCACCCGGCCGGTCACGGTGATCTGGATCGTCGTCGAGGTGCCGCCCACGCCGGTGGCCAGCGGGCCGTTCTGGAAGGCCCGCGGGCGCAGCAGGTATCCGGAGGCGCTGTTGACGGCGAACTTGCGCGCCGCCGTGGTGCCGGCGCCGGGCCCGGCTCCGGGTATGCGCGCGGCGTCGGCGCCCTGGCGGGCGGCGGCGAGCGCGGCCTCCCGGGCCAGGTACCAGAGCGCGCCCTGGATGATCAGCATGATCATCAGCATGAACACCGGAACGATGATCACGTAGGTCAGGATCAGCGCGCCGGCATCCCGGTCCCTGGCTAATCCGGGGCGCCAGCGCCAGCGCGCCCGCCCGTCTCGGCTGGCTGGCAGCATCGCTACGGGATCTTGCCTTCCCATTCCTTGATCTTGTTCCTCAGGAACGCGGCCGTCAGCGCGGCGGCGCCGACCAGGATCCCGGCAATCACCAGCCATTCCAGCGTGAGCGCGCCCGATTCGGGGTTTCCGTCCAGGGCCTTGCGAGCCCGGAGTGTGGCGCAGTCGAACAGGTATCTGACAGCCAGCCACATGGGGTCCACCGAGCACCTCCCTTCTTCGGCACCGGGTCCTATCCCGGCCCGAACGTGCGGTAGACGATAGGAAAGATCAACAGCAGCAGGAACCCGGCGCCGAGCAGCGCGATCGGGATCACCATCGTGGTGCTGCGCGAGCCGGCCTTGGCCTGTTCGGCGGCCAGGGCCTCGGCGCGCATCGAGGCGGCGCGGGCGGCCAGGGTGTACAGGATCTTGGCGCCCTCCTGGCCGGCCACCTCGGCGATGTCGGCGATGTCGGCGAGTTCCTGGACCCCGGTCTCGCGGGCCAGGTGGGCCAGGGCGGTCCACGGGGGTGCCCCGGCCCGGCGGGCGGCGTTGAGCGCGCTGGCGATCCGCCGGAACGCCCAGCCGTCACCGATCTCGGCGGCGGCCTCGAGCGCCTCGGTCGGGCCAGCGCCCGCGCCGCGTTCAAGCGCGACGAGGTCGAGGTAGCTGGTCAGGGCCTGGCGGAAATCGGCCCGCCGCTCCGCCGCGTTAACGCTGATCACCAGGTCGGGGGCGAAGAACAGGCCGATCCCGCAGATGACCGAGACGAACACCGGGATCGACCAGCTCAGGCTGGGGTCGGCCAGCGTGGCCAGCGAGGCGAACAGCAGCGGGAACGCAAGTCCGATCAGGCCGCAGCCGACCTTGCTGGCGATGAAGCTCTCGCGGTCCTTGCCGAGCAGGGCGAGATCCGTCGACGGCACCGGCAGCCACGGCATTTCGCCGGCGATGCGCTGCGCCAGCCGGCCCGGAGGGCGGGTGTCGGGGTCCGCGAGCGCCCCGGGATCCAGCGGCCCGTGGTGCAGCCGCGACAGGGCGGCGTCCAGCCGGGCCGGAGCGGGCACCAGTTCGCGCACGATGATGAAGATGCCCAGGCCGCCCAGGACACCGGCCGCGATCACCCACAGGCTCATCGCCGGCCCCCCACGGCCGCCGGCCGGCCGGCTGGCTGGCGGCTGTCCGGCTGGCGGCTGTCCGGGCCCAGGAACCGTCCCGGCGTCGGCATCCCGCCGAGCCGGTACAGCCAGCCAAGGCCCGCCGCGTACAGCCCGGTGACCAGGGCGAGCACGACCTCGCCGGGGACCGTCCCGTACGGGGCCGAGTAGGCCCGGTTGAGCACCGCGAAGACCGTGAAGCCGGCGATGAACACCGCGATCCAGCGCAGCGTCGTGCGGTGCTGCGCCCGTTCGGCCTCGATCTCGCGCCGGGAGGCGACGTCGCGGGCGATCATCACGGCGAGCGCGTTGAGCACGTCCCGCACTCCCCCGCCGCGATGGCCGGTCGCGATGAGCAGCGCGGCCGCGATCCGGTCCCCGGCTGGGTCGTCGATCTCCTCCGCGAACGCGCGCAGCGCGGCCTGGGTGCCGGTGCGCGCGTTGAGCCGGGCCGCCAGCGTGGTGACCGGCTCCCGGATGGCGGCGGGCGCCGAGCGCGCGCTGGCCTCGAGGGCCTCCTCCAGGCCGCGGCTGGCGGTGAGCATGTCGCCCAGCCGCCGGGTCCACTGTTCCAGGCCCTCGAGCTTCGCGGTGCGCTGGCGCTGCCGCCGGGTGCTGAGCACGCGCGGCAGGAAGATCACGGCCAGCACGCCCGCCACGCCCGCCACCGGCCACCGGGTGATCGCGAACACGACCAGGCCGGCGGCCACCGCCAGCGTCCACTGGCGGGCCGACGAGTCCGAGGTCAGGCCGGCGAACGGCCGCCGGGGCGGCGGGGTGCCCGGCGGCGGCACGCGGCCGGCCAGTTCCCTGACCCCCAGCACCAGGCCGCCGATGATCAGCGCGCCCGCGAGCGCGGCCAGCGCGATCACCGCCAGCCACCTCCCTGTCCCATCGGGCGCGGCGGCATCGATCCCTGGGCCATGGCGTGCTGGGCCGCGGCCCGCTGCCGGTCCAGCAGCCCCGGGTCGAAGCCAACCGAGGAGAGCCGGGCGAGCAGCCGCGGCGACGGCGTGTGCGCGGCGATCGCCCGCCCGTCGGGGCCTTCGGGCAGGAACAGCCGGTTGACGGCAGGCCGCTCGGTGTCACCCGGTGGCATCACTTCCAGGACCTCGGACACGTACCGGACGGTCCGGTGCCCGTCGTGCCGCTTGCGCACGTGCACGATCAGGTCGACAGCCATGCCGACCAGGATGTGGATGGCGCGCTCGGCCAGGGTCAGCCCGCCGCGCAGGCCCAGGATCAGGATCCGGTCGAACGCCTCGCCGGGCGAGTTGGCGTGCAGGGTGCACATCGAGCCTTCCTGGCCCGAGTTCATCGCCTCCAGCATCGGCATGATCTCGCTGCGCCGGACCTCGCCGACCAGGATGCGCTGCGGGTTGTGCCGGAGCGCGTGGGCGATCAGGTCGTGCAGCGATATGCCGCCCACGCCCTCGGAGTTCGCCTCCCTGGCCTCGAACGCGATCACGTCCGGATGCTGTTGCGTCCCGTGCAGGAACAGCTCGTACTCGGTCTCGAGGGTGGCGACCCGCTCGCCCGGCGGTATTTCCGAGGCCAGCCCGCGCAGCAGCGTGGTCTTGCCCGCGTTGACACCCCCGGTGACGATGACGTTGCAGCGGCCGCGCACCGCGGCGGCCAGGAAGTGGGCCAGCGTCACGTCGACCGTGCCGAGTTGCACCAGCCGGGCCAGGTTGACGTCGAGCTGGCCGTGCCGCCGCAGCGACACGCAGGGCCGGGGGGTGACCGACATCGTCGCGGTCATCCGCGCGCCGCCGGCGAGCGCGACGTTGACCAGCGGCGAGGCCGCGGAGAAGTCCCGCGCGGTCTGGCCGCCCCTGGCCGCCCAGTTGCGGATCATCGCGATCAGGTCGGCGTCGCTGGCGGCCACCGGCTGGCCGATGACCCGCTCCCCCGTGGCGTACGTGACCCAGACCTCGTCGCAGCCGTTGAGGTCGACGTTCTCTACCTGCGGGTCCCGCAGGTAGCCCGCGAGCGGGCCGAGGCCGTAGCGCTGGTCGTAGACCGCCTGCGCCAGCGCGTCGCGGTCCGCGGTCGAGAGCACCGGCGCGCCCGACCTGACCTGGCGCTCGGCCCAGATCCGGACCGCATCGCCGATCATGGGAAGCGCCTCGTCCTGGCTGGCGCCGTCGTGCAGCCGGTCGGCGATCATGGCCATGATCTCGGCGACGCCCCGCCGCAGCCGGACGTCGGCCAGGCCCGAGGGCACCCGCGCGGCCTGCGGCCCGCCCAGCGGCGCGCCGTCGGGGCCGAGTCGCGGCTGCGGGCCGGTGCCCGCGGCCCCGTTCGGACGGGACGGGGGCGGCAGCGGCGAGGGCGGGCGCACGTGCGTCATCGGCTCGGGCTCGTCTCCTGCGCGGCCGGGCCGGGATTAGCCGGCAGCCCGGTCGCGCCGGGAATCGCCTCGCGCAGCGCGCGCCCGGCCGGGCCGGCCGCCCGGATCAGCGGCCTGGCCTGCAGGCCGCGGCGGCTGCCGATGCCGTCCGACAGCACGCCAGCGGCCTTGGGGTCGAGCGGCAGCGAGGCGGCCACCGGGATGCCCAGCGCCCGGCCGACCTCCCGCGAGCTGTGGGTCCCCTCGCCGATCAGCAGCAGGGCCAGCCGGCTGGGGCCGCCGAGCAGGTGGACCAGCATCTCGATCCTGGCCCTGGCCTTGCTGATCTGGCGCAGCGTCGGCCGCAGTACCAGCACCACCAGGCTGGCCATGGTCAGCACGGTCTCCGGGCCGGCACTGCCCGCGTCGAGACGGCCGCAGTCGGCGATGACGTCGGCGGGCTGGGCCGCGAGCGTGGCGGCCAGCACCGGCCAGACGGGCGAAAGGCCGATGCCCTGGCGCGGGTCGGACAGGCCCGCCAGCAGCAGCCGGCCCCGCTCGTCGTCGAGTTCGATGAGCTGGGGCCACAGCGCCGCGGCGATCGCGTCCGGGTTCTGCCCGGCCTCGATGGCCAGCGCCAGCAGCCCGTTCCTGGCCGGCATGTGCCCGGCGAACAGCCCGGCCAGGATGTCGCCGCCGCTGGGATCGCACTCGGCCAGGATGACCTGGCCGGGCCAGCCCAGGGACAGTGCCAGCGCCGCGGTGGTCACGCCCGGCGAACCGCCCGGCGAGACCAGGGCATATAGGGTCATGGGGCGTCCCGGTGGGTGATGACGAGGGCGATCTGCCCGGTCGCGGCCTGCTCGGCCACCTGGGGACCGGTGCCGGACGCCACCAGCAGGTCGACGACGTCGAAGCCGTCCTGGTCGGGTTGCGTGTTGACCGCCTCCACGACCGCCGGGACGGGACGGGTGAGCACGGGTGCCGCGCCGGAGCCGGAACTCCCCGACACGGTGGGCGTGGCGACCGCGAGCACCTGGTCACCGGGGGCCAGGCCGCTGGCGGGCAGTTCGGCCGGCTTGACCGCGACCGGGACGAGGTCCTGGCCGGCTCCGGGGGTCAGCTTGCTGGTCAGCTCGGACGGGGCCAGCAGCGTGCCCGGCTGCAGGGTGGTCGCGGCGACGAGGCCCACGACCTGCGAAAGCTGCTTGGCGGGGATCGTGTGCACGCCGGGCCCGGCGGCCACGGTCGTGGTGCCGATGTCGGACTGGGTGATCACCGCCCCGGCCGGGACGGACGCCGTCACCATGACCACCGGCGCCTGGTGGTTGGCCCGCTGGTAGAGCGCGGCGCTGGCCAGGATCCCGGCGCCGATCAGCGCCGCGGCCAGGGCGATCATGCCGGGCCGCCGCCGCCGCGGGAGCCCGCGAAGCTGACCGGGGGGCACCGCGGGGACCGGGCCGTTGCGGGCCGGCTCGGGTTCGGGATGGTAGACGGTCCCGAAGCCGAGACCCGGGTCGTTGCTGCTCATTGGCCGGTCACCAGGGCCTCTCCAGCCGCGACGGGAAGCGCGATCGGCGTGACTACGGGGCGGTTATTGGCGACCAGGGCGCCGCTGTTGCCCGAGCCGACCCACCAGACGTCCCACAGGACCGTGACCGACGCCGCGAACATGTTGTTCGGCTGCCCGGCCGACGGCTGGCTGTAGGTGAAGGAGCAGTCCGTGTGCTGCGCGCTGGCCGGCTCTGACGACTGGTACTGCGGGCCCGGGCCCCGGCACGAATGGCTGGCCTGCCCGTCGCCGGGGTTGAAGACGATCTCGACTGGCCTCGCGAACGCCTGGGCCCACACCGGGCCGGCGGTGATCCTCTTGCTCGGGACTACCGCCCAGCCGCTCTGTATCCAGAACCACTCGGGCAGCCCGACCAGGCCGTCATGGTTCGGGGGCGGGGCCGTATTCACCGGCAGATTCGGGATGACCAGGTCAGCGAGCGCGATGATCGACAGTTGCTGCGGCGTCACCGCGGGCGCGCCGGTCGCGTTGTCGACCAGGGTCACCCCGCCGAACGGCTGAGTGCCCTGGCAGGTGATGGTTTCCCAGGTGTGACCCGCGGGCGCGGGCCACTGCAGGCCGAGGAACTGGGCCTGCGCCTTTGAGACCGGGATCAGTGTGCACGGCGACGTGCCGCCGCCCTTGCCGCCCGAGCCCGGGCTGCCAGGGGTGCCGATGTTCGCCGTGCAGACAAACTGGTAGACGCCGTTGATGAGCTGGAAGTAGCAGCCGTCGGCCGGGCTCTGCGGGGCGGCCAGCACCTGCCGGGCGGCCAGGGCGGCCGGGGCGGCCGGGGCGGCCGGCGAGGCGGCCGCGGGCGACGCCAGCGCCGGGACGACGAGGGCGGCGGCCAAGAGGGCTGCCGCGGCATACCGGGCGAAACGGTTCAGGGATTGCACGTCGACACCACCGGAACCTGGTTGCTGACCAGCCATCGGCCGTGCGTGCGCACCAGCGTGCTGATCATGTTTACTCGGGAACTGCCCAGGCTGCCGATCACCTGGCCGGTGCTGGCGCTCTGCACGCCAGCGTTGCTGAAGTCCGCGCAATCGTGCACGGTCGCATGGTCACCCGTGACCCGCACGCTCAGGATGTGCGGCACGGGACGGCCGTACTGGATCTCGCCGTGCGCCCAGTCGGTCTTGAAGCCGCTGATCAGCGCCGGGATGCTGGCGGCGGTCGTGTACTGGGCCAGCACGGCGCGGGCGCTCGCCGCGTTCCGGGTGTCCAGGGCCTGCCCGAGTGCCTGCCAGTAACCCGTGTAGGCCGCGACGACCCGCTGGCTGGCGGTCATCGGGGGGTTGGTCGCCGCTACCACCGGTGAGCCGGCCGGTCCGGCGGACTTCGCGGGCAGCGCGACCGGCGCCTGGCCGCCGCAGCCCGCGATGGCCAGGGCCAGGGTGGCCAGCCCGCTCGCAGTGGCCAGCCCGCCCAGATAAGCGGGCCGCTCCCATCGCTTCGCCACTCGCCGGGACAGACCGAACGCGCCCTGTAACGGGTGGCGCGCAGCAAAGACCGGTGTCATAAGTGGTTGTGCTCCCGCTGACTGGATTGTGATCCTGTGACCGCCGTGCCAGCATTGCGCACCTCCCGCTGCGCGCACAACCCAATCAGCCATTAATTGGGCGTGATCATGGGATTTTTTCGAACATCCGCAGCGCACCGGCCCGGCCGGCGGCCGGACAATCGTTCGCAGTGCGGGCGGGACAGGTACTGACCAGGGAAGAGCAGTGCTTGCCTCGGGGGGACGACCCCCCCAGATCCCCCCGGAGATGCGGCGGCGGCGCGTCTGGCCACCCGCGAAAGCAGCCGGCCGGACCCGCGTCGCCCTGCGGGCCGAGGAGGTCCTCCGCTGAGTGGTCCGTTTCGCCGAGTTCGGCGTCGCGGAGATGTCGCTATCCAGCTAGCTGCTCAGCCTTCATTCGGGCGCGCCGTTCGTGGCCTTACCAGCCTTCCCGTCGCGAATGCTCCGCCGCAGTGGCATCTAAGCCAATTGTAAGGGCGGGATACGAGAAGCGGCGGACATTGCCTGGCCGGCCATCGGTGCCCCCGTTCTACCGACTCATCACAAATGCCGGAATTCGTGAGATCCGGCGTCATGACCTCGCGCTCTCACCCCCGGCGAGCGCCGCGGGCCGATCGCCCGGCCCGGGCGTTGGCCGGCGATTTCGTGACCTGAGCTGTACGAACCCGCCCACATCGGCCTAGCATGCGCTCGTGGCGATGGTATTCGGGGTGGTCAAGCGGGTCCTGGTCGGACGGCCCATGCAGAGCGACCGACTGGGCCACACGCTGCTGCCCAAACGGATCGCGCTGCCGGTATTCGCCAGCGACGCGCTCTCTTCGGTGGCGTACGCCACCGAGGAGATCCTGATCGTCCTGTCGGCGGGCGGCATCGCGCTGATCGCCTTCACCCCGTGGATCGCGGTCGCGGTCGGGGTGCTGATGCTGGTCGTGGTCGCCTCGTACCGCCAGAACGTGCACGCGTACCCCTCCGGCGGCGGCGACTACGAGGTGTCGAGCACCAACCTCGGCCAGCGGGTCGGGCTTGTCGTGGCCAGCGCGCTCATGGTCGACTACACGCTGACCGTGGCGGTGTCGGTGTCCTCCGGGGTCGCCAACCTGGCCTCGGCGTTCCCGTCCCTGGACTCGCGCGTGACCCTGGTCGCGGTGGTCGTGGTGGCCGTGATCGCGCTGCTGAACCTGCGCGGGGTGCGCGAGTCGGGCACCGCGTTCGCGATCCCGACCTACTGCTTCATCGGCATCGTGGTGCTGACGATCGTCTGGGGCCTGACCCGGCTGGGCCTCGGCCATCACCTGCAGGCCGAGAGCGCCAGCGTGCGGATCAAGGCGGTCCGCCAGTACAGCGGGCTGGTCCTGATTTTCCTGCTGCTGCGCGCGTTCTCCTCCGGGTGCACGGCGCTGACCGGCGTCGAGGCGATCAGCAACGGCGTCCCGGCGTTCCGCAAGCCCAAGAGCAAGAACGCGGCGACCACGCTGGCCCTGCTCGGCATCATCGCCGTGTCGATGTTCGCCGGGATCACCGCGCTGGCGCTGGTCAGCCACGTGCACATCTGCTCCACCGCGTCGTTGTGCACCGGCCTGCACGGCCAGCAGCAGCGGACCGTGATCGCGCAGGTCGGCCGGGCGGTCTTCGGCGACACGTCGCCGCTGTTCTACATCCTGCAACTGGCCACCGCGCTGATCCTGGTGCTGGCGGCCAACACCGCGTTCAACGGGTTCCCCGTGCTGGCCTCGATCCTGTCCCGGGACGGCTTCCTGCCGCGCCAGTTGCGCACCCGCGGCGACCGGCTGGCCTACAGCAACGGGATCGTGCTGCTGTCCGGGTTCGCGATCCTGCTGATCGTGATCTTCCAGGCGTCTCCGACCCGCCTGATCCAGCTCTACATCATCGGCGTGTTCGTCTCGTTCGTATGCAGCCAGACCGGGATGATCCGGCACTGGAACCGGCTGCTGCGCTCGGCCACCGACCGCGGGGCGCGGCGCCACATGATGCGCTCCCGGGCGATCAACACGGTCGGCGCGTGCATCACGGCCGTGGTCTTGGTCATCGTGCTGATCAGCAAGTTCGCCAGCGGCGCGTGGATCGTCGTCGTGGCCATGCCGGTGATCTGGCTCACCATGCGCGGGATCCGCGGGCACTACGACAGCGTGGCGCGCGAACTGGAGCCGCCGGTCATCGAGCAGGTCACGCTGCCCGCGAGCAACCGGGCCATCGTCCTGGTGTCCAAGCTGCACCTGCCGACCCTGCGCGCGCTCGCCTACGCCCGGGCCACCCGGCCCTCGCACCTCGAGGCGATCACGGTCAACGTGGACGAAGCCGAGACGCAGCGGCTGAAGGAGGAGTGGGACCGCGCCGACATCCCGGTCCCGCTGACCGTGGTCGCGTCTCCCTACCGGGAGATCACCCGGCCGATCGTGCAGTACGTCAAGCAGATGCGCCGGGAGAGCCCGCGCGACATCGTGACCGTGTTCATCCCGGAGTACGTGCTCGGCCACTGGTGGGAACAGGTG
>DATAVV010000006.1:0-2529 GCA_036267555.1 Streptosporangiaceae bacterium
CCTGACCGACCCCATCACCCTGACCACCGACGACAATGGCGTCGCCACCGCGGCCACCTACAACACCACCCCGCAGAAAGCCTCGGTCAACGATGCCCGCGGCCGTAGCCACCGGCCCAACTACCGGCACCGGTTCATGCCCGGCCGGTTCGGCCACGTGTAACCGCACCACCCAAGCGGGCCAGTCCTGACTGGCGTCTCCTAGAAGACCAGGCCCGCTGATCCACCTCAGGCTGGGAGGCCCCGCACACCGGGGCCTCCCAGTCTTTTCGCGGTGGTCAGGCGACGCGCCGTCCGCTATCCGAGCGTGAGCATCGCCTCGGCGACCTCGCCGGCCGCCGCCGCGGGGATCGCGGTGGCGGCGTCGTCGAGGACGAGCAGCCGGGCCCCGGGGATCTCGCGCGCGATCGCCTCGCCGTTGCCGACGGGGAAGAACCGGTTGCGGCGGCCGTGGACGACGAGCGCGGGGACCTTCATCTCGGGCAGGCGCTCGCGCCAGCGGGGCTGGCAGTCGAGCCTGGAGAACACCAGGCCCAGCTGATTGGCCAGCTGGACCGGGGGTGCGGTGCCGGGCGTACGGTCCCAGATGCGCGCGGCGATCGCGCGTGCGGCGACGGGGTCGTCGCCGAGGATCTCCGCACCGGCGGCCGCGAAATCCGCCACCGCCTCGCGGTCGGCCCAGTCGGGCATCGGGCGCGCGAACAGCCGGCCCATCGTCGCCTGGTCATGGTCGGGGAGGTCCTCGTCGGGCGGGCCGGGAGCAACCGCGCGGGTTCCGGCCAGGGTGAGCGCCGAGAACGCGCCCGGATGGTCGAGGACCGCCACCTGGGCGACCATCCCGCCGACGCCGATGCCCGCGAGATGCGCGGGCCCCCCGCCGAGCGCTTCGGCCAGGGCCGCCGCGTCGGCGGCGAGGTCGCGCAGGGTGTAGGCGGGCGCCTCCGGGTCCGCCGTGGTCGACTCCCCGCTATCGCGCAGGTCGTAGCGCACCACCCGGCGCCCGCCCGCGGCGAGGCGCTCGCACAGCGCGCCGGGCCAGGAGAGCATCGTCGTCCCGCCCGCGAGCAGGACCAGGGGCGCGTCCTGGTCGCCGAACGACTCGATGCCCAGGACGATCTCATTGATGTTGACAGTGGTCACCGGATAACCGGAAGACGTCGCAGGTCATTCATGCCAGGGCAGACGCGATCCGCCACCCGAACTCATCGCACACGCGTGAAGCGTGCGGGTCAGGCGACGCGCCAGATCCGCCACAGGGCGGTGGGGTCGGTGCAGGGGTCGCCGTGGACCAGGGAGAAGTCGGCCGGGCCGCCCTCGCGGATCACGCCGGCGTCCGGCTCCCCCAGCAGCTCGCCGCCGCGCCAGGTGACGCTGGCCAGGGCCTGCCAGGGCTCCAGGCCGGCCTGCACCAGGCACTCGATCTCCCAGGGCAGCTGGTTGGCGCGGGCCGAGCCGCCGCCGAAGTCGGTGCCGCCGACGATCGCGACCCCGGCCGCCTGCGCCAGCCGGACGCTGGCCATCGCGGTCTCGAGGGTCTCGCCGATCTCGGTGGTGCGCTCGGTGAACCGCGGCATCGCCGTAGTGGTGCCGAACGTCAGCCAGGACTTCAGCACGGTCATGGTGGTCACCAGCACGCAGCCGCTGGCCGCCATCGATGCGGCGATGTCCGCGTCCAGCTCAAAGCCATGCTCGATGGAATCCACGCCCGCCGCCGCGCAGGCGCGGGTGCCGGACAGGCCCGTCGCGTGCGCGGTGACCTTGCGGCCGCGGGCGTGCACCGCCGCCACCACCCGGGCGACCTCGTCCGCGCTGAACGGCGGCGTGCCCGCGTCGGGGCCGTCCATGTACAGCTTGACGAAGTCGGCGCCGTCGTCCAGCTGGCCGAGAGCGGCCGCGAGCAGCTCGTCGCCGTCCCTGGCCTCGACCGACAGGCCGGGCGGCAGCAGGCCGGCCACGGTGACCCAGGTTCCGGCCGCACGCACGTAAGGGCGATCCCGGCGGCCCTGATTCCTGAGATCCTGCCAGCGGTCCCTGATGCCGAGGCTGAGGGCCCGCTCTGCTCCCCCGGCCGGGCGGGTCGGCGCGCCCACGTCGCGGGCCCAGCGGACACCGGAGCGGTGCTGCAGCTCGCCGTTGGCCTCGGCCACGGCCAGCAGCCGGTCGGTCGGGTCGCTGGTCCGGTCGATCCAGTGCGAGCCGCCGGGCAGGGTCAGGTGGCTGTGCCCGTCCACCATGCCGGGCACGATCGTGGTGCCGCCCGCGTCGACGATCTCGCAGCCGGCGGGCAGCTCACCCTCGTCGTCCGCGGGCCTGATCCAGGCGATCTGGCCGTCGGTGACGAGCACGCTCACGCCGAGCCGGAGCTGGTCCGACCGGGCGTCGGTGAACGCGCCGTCCCGGTAGAGCGTGCTCACGCCGGGGTGACCACGAACTGGCGCAGGTACAGGTCGCGGAAGGTCACCGGGCCGCGCGGGCCGGGCACGGCGTCGATGTTGATGCCGGTCTCGGGGACCGAGAACAGCTTGAAGC
>DATAVV010000007.1:0-19411 GCA_036267555.1 Streptosporangiaceae bacterium
GGTCATCGCGACCTACCACTCCTACGCCGGGCGCCTGGTCGGTGACCACGCGCTGCGCGAGGCGGTGGAGCCGTCGCTGCGGCTGATCACCCCCGCGGTTTCCTGGCAGCTCGCCGCGCGGGTCGTGGCCGCCTACGACGGCCCGATGGACGCCATCGGCTGGACGCCGTCCACGGTCACCGCGGCCGTGCTCGACCTCGCGGGCGACCTGGCCGAGCACCTGCGGCGGCCGGCCGACGTGACCGAGGTCGGCCAGTGGCTGGACCGGGGGGTCACCGGCCTCATCCAGCCGGGCAAGCCGGGCAAGCTCCCGGCGGCGGTGCAGAAGATCCTGCAGTGCCAGCGGGTCCGTGAGCAACTGCTCCCGATCGTGGCCGCCTACGGGGCAGCCAAGGCGGTCCGGGAGGTCATGGACTTCGGCGACCAGGTGGCCCTGGCCGCCCGCATCGCGGAGCGGCACCCCGAGGTCGGGACGGCCGAGCGGTCCCGGTACCAGGTGGTGCTGCTCGACGAATACCAGGACACCAGCCACGCGCAGCTCGTCCTGCTGCGGGCGCTGTTCGGCGGCGGGCACCCGGTGACCGCGGTCGGTGACCCGTGCCAGTCGATCTACGGCTGGCGTGGCGCCAGCGCGGGCAACCTGCGGCGGTTCACCGGGGACTTCAGGACCCGGGCCGGGGCGCCCGCCCCGGTGGCGCTGCTTTCCACCAGCTTCCGCAACACCGGCCGGGTCCTGGACGCCGCCGCCGCCATCCAGGAGGGCCTGCGCGCCACCGCGGCCGAGGTGCCCCGCCTGGTCGCCCCGCCGGCCCGGGCCGGGCGAGGCACGGTGACGTGCGCGCTGCTGGAGACCGCGGCGCACGAGGCCGAGTGGATCGCCGACCAGATCACCGCGCTGCTCAGGCTCCCGCCGGGCGTGGCGCCCGACGGCGCCGCCTGGCCCGGTCCCGGCGGCGCCGGGCGCCCCGCCGACCGGGTCCGCCCTTCCGACATCGCGGTGCTGTGCCGCAAGCGCGCCCAGTTCCCCGCGCTGCGCGCGGCGATCGAGGCCCGCGACATCCCGGTTGAGGTCGTCGGCCTCGGCGGCCTGCTGACCGTGCCCGAGGTCCAGGATGTGGTGGCCACGCTGCGGGTGATGCACGACCCGACCGCGGCGGACGCGCTCGCCCGGTTGCTGACCTCGCCCCGGTGGCGGATCGGCCCCAGGGACCTGGTCGCCCTGGGCCGGCGAGCCCGCGCGCTGGCCCGCGCCGGGTCGGCTCCTGACGGGCCGCCGAGCCGCGTTACGGATGATCCTGATGTCATGGGGCAGGCCGTGACCGACCTTTCCGCGGATTCCGGCAGCCTCGTCGAGGCCCTGGACGACCTGGGCGATCCGGCGGCTTACTCGCCGGCCGGACACGGCCGGCTGGCCGCGCTCGCGGGCGAGTTGCGGGCGCTGCGCGGTCACGCGGGACGGCCGCTGCCGGAACTGGTCGGTGAGGTCGAGCGCGCGCTCGGTCTTGACATCGAGGTGGCCGCGCGGCCCGGCGCCGACCCGGCCAGCTCGCACGCCGACCTGGACGCGTTCGCCGACGCGGCCGCGGCGTTCGCCGGCGACCAGGAGGAGCCGACGCTCGGCGCGTTCCTGGCCTACCTGACCGCGGCCGAGGCCGAGGAGTTCGGGCTGGAAGCCGGGCGGGTCGGTGAGACCGACACGGTGAAGCTGGCCACCGTGCACTCGGCCAAGGGCCTGCAATGGGCCGCGGTGTTCGTGCCTGGCCTGTCCGGCGGGGCGCACGGGCACGTGTTCCCGGCCCGGCCCAAGCTGGCCACCCGGTGGACCGAGAACTCGCGGCTGCTCCCGTTCGGGCTGCGCGGGGACGCGGCCGACCTGCCGGTGCTGGTCGGCCTCGACGCCCGGGCGCTGGCCTCGTTCGCCGAGGCGTGCGCGGACCGCGAGCTGGCCGAGGAGCGCCGGCTGGCGTACGTGGCCGCGACGCGGGCCGCGTTCTGGCTCGGCTGCTCCGGCTACTGGTGGGGGAACGGGCTGTCCCGGCTCGGCCCTTCGGTGTTCCTGGCCGAGGTGCGCGCGGCGTGCGAGGCCGGGGCGGGCGCGGTCGCCGTCTGGGCCGATGAGCCGGGTGAGGACGCGCAGAACCCGGCCCTGGCCGAACCTGCCACCGCGACGTGGCCCGCCGCCGCGTCGGGTTCCCGGTACGAGGCGGTGCGCGAGGCCGGCGAACTGGTCACGGCGGCCATGGCGGCGCGGGGCGAACCCGGGGCCGGGGCGGGTGCCGGGGACTCCGGTATCGCCGGCGAGCCGGGGGACGAGCTGAGCCCGCAGGACGAGGCGCTCGTGACGGCGTGGTCACGCGACGCGGACCTGCTGCTCGCCGAGCGGGCCCAGCGCCGCGGTGACGACGCGGTCATGGTCGGGCTGCCGCGGCGGCTTCCGGTGTCCTCGCTGGTCACGATCGCCGCGGACCCGGCCGAGCTGGCCCAGCAGGTACGGCGGCCGATGCCGCAGCCGCCCGCCCCCGCGGCCCGGCGCGGCACGGAGTTCCACCGCTGGCTGGAAAAGCGGTTCGGCCCGCAGCACCTGATTGACCCCGGGGACCTGCTCGGCGCGGCCGACTCCGACGCCGAGCCGGACGGCGATCAGGATCTCGCCGCGCTCAGGGCGGGATTCGAGGCGGGCGAGTGGGCGGGCCGGTGGCCGTGCGAGGTCGAGGTGCCGTTCGAGACCTTGATCGGGGACCGGCTGATCCGGGGCCGGATCGACGCGGTGTTCGCGGACGCGGCCCAGGGCGGGTTCGACGTCGTGGACTGGAAGACCGGCCGGCCGCCCGGATCCGCCGGCGAGGAGCGGGCCGTGGCCGTCCAGCTCGCGGCCTACCGGCTGGCCTGGGCCGCCCTGGCCGGGGTGCCGGTCGACGAGGTTCGCGCGGCGTTCTACTACGTGCGCGGCGACGCCACCGTGCGCCCGGCTGACCTGCTCGACGAGGCCGGGCTGGCCACGCTGATCAACGGCATCCCCGTCGGCTAGGCGGCGGCTTTACCCGGAGCCTTCGCAGTTTTCGGCCGGTTTTGGCCACAAGGCCCCGTATCATGAGCGGACCCCAAACGGCCCGACGGCTTCCCGCGCGTACCCAAGGGATCCGTGCTCGGAGGAAAATGAGCCGCCAGAGCTATCCGGATGACACCGGCTGGAACCAGCCCCGCCGCCGCCGGCGTTCCGCGCCGCGCCCGAGCCGGCGTCCGCGCTATACGTTCGGCCAGCGGATCGCCGCGTGGACCTCGACGGTCATGGTCAGCGTGCTGGTCGCGGGCGCGCTGGTGGTCTACGCCAAGTACCGTGCCGACTGGGACAGCATCCAGCGCGTCAACGTCGAAGGCCTTGTCGGCAACCAGCCGCCCAAGCTCAACAACGCCGAGAACATCCTGCTGATCGGCTCCGACACCCGGCTGCACCAGCACGGGATCGGCGGCACCGTGGCCGGCGCGCCAGGCGCGCGCTCGGACACGCTGATGCTGCTGCACATCTCGCCCGGCCACCACGGCGTGAGCGTGATGACGATCCCGCGGGAGACGGTCGTCCCGGTCATCGGCTGCAGGCCCAGCGACGGGACTCAGGGCCAGACCGCCGATCCCGGGCAGGTGCAGCTCATCAACGCGGCGCTGAACAGCGGCGGCCCCGCGTGCACCTGGAAGACCTTCGAGCACGTCACCCACATCCACGTGGACCACTTCATCGAGCTGGACTTCACCGGCTTCGAGAAGATCATCAACGATCTCGGCGGCGTGGAGGTCTGCCTCCCGTTCGCGGTGGACGACTCCGTGTCCGGCCTGGACCTGCCGAAGGGCCACGAGCACATCTCGGGCGCGCAGGCACTGGCGTTCTGGCGCACCCGCGAGGATCTCGGCTTCGGGTCCGACACCCAGCGCATCCAGCGCCAGCAGTTCTTCATGGCCGCCCTGGTCCAGGGCATCGAGCACAGCGGCCTGCTCAACAGCCCGGCCAAGATCCCGGGCATCATCAACGACGCGGCCGACGCGATGACCACCGACACCGGCCTGGACCAGAACGCGATGCTGCAGATCGCGGAGAGCATGCGCGGGCTGAACTCCGGCTCGGTGCAGTTCGTGACCGCGCCCAACGTGGCCGATCCGCAGAACATCGACAATGTGGTGTTCCAGCAGCCGCAGGCCGACGAACTGTTCACGGCGATCGCGCACGACAACGCCGTGCCCAAGGCGGCGAAGAAGCCGGCCAAGGGCAAGAAGCCCAAGACCGCGGTGGTCGCCGCGACCACTACCCCGTCCAACGTCAACGTCGATGTCCTGAACGGGACCAGCGTCCCGCAGCTTGCCGCGACGACGGGGACCAACCTGACCAGCCGCGGGTTCAAGGTCGTGGGCACCGCGGAGGCGACGCGGACGGACTACACCAAGTCGTTGATCGAGTACGCCACCGCCGCCGACCTGCCCGCGGCCAACACGCTGGAAGGCCAGCTCAGCGACGTCGAGGTGGAGCAGGATACGTCACTGACCCCGGGCACGGTGACGTTGATCCTCGGCTCGACCTTCACCGGCCTGAGCACGCCGCATCCGTCGTCGTCCGGCTCCTCTCAGCCGTCGATCGCCAGCATCGCCGCCGCCGACCAGGGCATTAGCGGTGCCACCAACATCTGCCATGACCAGGCCGCGTTCGCGGGCGGCTCGTAGGGAATGCGGCCCCGCCGCGGCGGGTGCCTGGCGGGAGCCGGCGGGTGCCTGGCGGGAGCCGGCGCCGGGCCGGTGCGCCGTCATCCCCGGTCCCGGGCCCGCCGCTGGGTAAGATGCCGGAGCGCCGATCGACAGGAGGAGTTCGTGCCAGAGGGACGGGTATCGATGTCTGACGGGCTGGCCGAGCGCGTGGTGCGCCGCGCCATGGCCGCCCTGGCCAACTCCTACGACTCCGCGCCGGCCCGGGCCACCGCCGCGAAGGAACTCCTGGTCCACGCGCTCGAGGGCAGCTCAAGCCTGGCCGACGAGGCCGACGGCTACGCCGCCGCGGCGACCATCGCGGCCCTGGCGCACGGCATCGAGGCCGAAGCCGGGCGCGGCCTGGACTGGCTGTCCGTCGCCGCCCTGGAAGAGTGGGACTTCCACCACCCCGAAAGTCCCATCTGACCCGGAAGACCGACCCGGGATACCCCATCTGACCCGGAAACCCATCTGACCCGGAAACCCATCTGACCCCGCGTTGCCCTGCGGGCCGACCCTCTTCCCCGTCCCGCTCGCCTTCGCCCGGCTTCCCGCTCGCCTTCGCCCGGCTTCGCTCGCCTCGGCCCGATCCCCACAGCCACAGATGCCCCAGCGCCCCCGCCAGCAACACCTTGAAGCTTCGGGGCCAGTGCGCGACTGCGCTGGCGGCTAGCGCTGTAGGTAGCGCTCCACGGTTTCGACCTTGGACTGCAGGGCGCCGGTCACGCCGGGGCGCAGGTCGGCCTTGAGCGAGAGTCCGACTCGCGGGGCCTTGGCCGCCACCGCGTCCACGGCCCGCTTCACGACGTCCATGACCTCGTCCCAGTCCCCCTCGACGGTGGTGAACATGGCGTCGGTCCGGTTGGGCAGGCCGCTTTCGCGGACGACCCGGACCGCGTCCGCGACGTACTCCGCGACATCCTCACCGACTCCGAGCGGCGTGATCGAGAACGCGACGAGCATCGTTGGCTCTCCTTTAGCTGCTTCCCTGCGTGAGCGTGGCCACGCCCATTCTGCCGGTCCGGGCTCAGTGGCGCACGGCGGCAGCGCGGCGTACGAGCGGACCCGGGTGAGCGCCGGGTCAGTTGATGCCCGGTGCGATCGTCTCTTCCAGGCGGCCGAGCACCTGCTGGTCGCCGGTCTTCTCGACGGCCGCGAACGTGGGCCGGTGCCAGAGCCAGCAGTCGAGGTCGGCGGCGGTGCCGGTCACCTCGGCGGCCGCTTCGGTGCCCGGGTCGCTGTCGGCGGCGTGCAGGTCCGGTTCGTCGCAGTCGGTCCCGTCGTCGGGGTCGGTGCCGGTGAACTGCCCGAGTGTGAGGAACCACGAGTCGCCGGTGTCGGTGGCCCGCAGCCGCAGCGTCAGGCCGTCGGCGGGAGTGAACGTCCCCCAGGCCGGCAGCCCGCCGTACATGACCCGCAGCGCCTCGCCCACACCGTCGGCGGAAAGGGCCGGGTCCAGCGGGGTGCGCTGGCCCGCGGTCAGTTCGGCGTCGACCCGGTGGATCAGTGCCTCATGGGCCTGGCGCCGCCGGATGAAACCCACCGTGTGGTCCTCGGACCAGGTCCAGGCCTCGGTGCCGGGCGGGGTCGCGGCCAGAACCTCCGCCAGGTCGTGACTCGTCAGCTCATAGAACGCCATCAGCCGGGCCCGGTCGGCCGGGCGCGGCGGCTTGAGCTTCTCGGCGTCGGCGCGGGTCACGTTCTGGCGCACGATCGTGCCCCAGAACCACTGCACCTCGGCGAGGTGCCACAGCAGGTCATCGGCGTTCCAATCCGGGCAGGTCGGCACCCGCGCGTCCGGCGCCGCCGCCGCGACGGCCTCCGCGAAGCGCGCGGACTCCCGGGTCAGGTAGGTGACGAAATCCAGGTCAGCGTCCATCCGACGGAGGCTACTCCGCAGTGCCGACATCCGGCCGGCCACTAACCGGCGTGCGCCCGCGAATATCCCCGCACCGGGCCTCTCGAGCCTCCCGGATGGGCGGGCCGCGGAGCGGTACGGTGAGGCGATGAGCGTCCCCTTGGCCAGAACGCCCGCCTCGGCCGAGCCGTACGAAGTGATCCACCTCGGCGGCGAGGCCGCCGCCATCGTGCCACTCGCTGAACTGCGGCGGCTGCGCGCGGTTGAACGCCACGCTCCCGCTGAGATCCTGGAAGCGGCCGAGGTCGAAGCCACGCTCACTGAGCACCGCGAATGGGTGGCAGCCGGCCGGCCCGGCGCGGTCTCGCACGAGGAGGCCATGGCCGAGTTGCTCGGCACCGTCCCGCAGTGACGATCGAATGGTCGCCCAGGGCGAGAGCATCAGCGCGCCGTTACCTGGAAGACCAGGACGGAATGCGGGCCATAGGCGCAGCGGTCGCGGGCCTCGCCGCAAACCCATACCCGCCGGACGCGTTTCACCGCGGTGAGCACCACCGGCTGCGCGTTGGCTTATACCGCGTTGTTTACGTGGTTGCCGACGACTTGATCACCGTCGAGCACGTTGACCGGGTTGCCTGGGGCTAGGGGAGAGAACGCAGCGAGGCGGCTCCGGCGCGGGCCTGGGCGGCGAGCGAGGTGATCGCGGCGGCGACCTCGGCCGGGCTGATCAGCATGTGCAGGTGCTCACCGGGCAGTTCGCGCACCGGCCATCCGGCGTGCGCTGCCGCGCCGGCCTCACGGCGGTAGGGCTCGGAGAAGGCCAGGTAGGCGGCCTGGCACGGGGGCCAGCCGTCGGGCAGGACGGGCAGTGCCTCCTCGAAGTAGGCCAGCGGCAGCGCGGCGGCCTCGCCGGTTACCACCTCGCGCGTGGCCTCGTCCGGGTAGAGGGACGACAGGTCCTCGTCCGGCCACCAGCGCGGCCACGGCGGGACCTTTCCGGCGCGGGCCAGCCGGCGCAGGAACGGCAGGAACTCCGCCTCGACCACGGTGCCGGGAGCCGCCTGGCGGGGCAGGGAGGCGTCGGCGAACACCGCGGTGACCCGGCCCGGGGCCAGCGCGGCCGCCAGGTGCGGGACGAAGACGCCCGCGCCGGAGTGGGGGACCAGGACGACGTCGTCGTGCGCGCCCGCGCCGGCCTGGCCGGCGATCAGGCCAACGAGCCGGGGGACGTACGGCGGGCCGTCCGCGGCGAACCCGGCCAGCGACGCCGTGACCACCTCGTGCCCGGCGGCGGCCAGCACGGCCGTCACGGGCTGCCAGGTCGACGGCCCCAGGTTGGGGGAGTGGACGAGCACGATCAACGGTGCCATACGGGCCATGGTGGCCGCGGGCGGCGGTTGCCGGCGCATTCTTCGCTGCGGGCTAAGGCGGTGGCGGCGTCGCGCCGCAGGTCGCCATTGCCCGTGCCGCTTAGGGCGGCGGGCCTCGGTAGAGTCCAGGTCAGGGTCTTCGGCATCTCCACCTCGCGTATCCGGCGGTGGCCGGGTGCCCTCCAGCAGCCGCAAGGGGAGGAACATGGACGTTCGCGCCTACATCGACGAGAGTGCGCCCGGCTTTTTCGGTGAGCTCATGGAGTGGCTGGCCATTGCGTCGATCTCCGCCGACCCCGGGCACCGGGCCGATGTCCGGGCCAGCGCGCAGTGGCTGGTGACGCACCTGCGCCAGGCCGGCTTCCCGGAGGCGGAGATCTGGGAGACAGGGGAGGACGGCAGCGGGCTGCCCGCGGTGTTCGCGCACTGGCCGGCGGCGGACCCGGCGGCCCCGGTGGTGCTGGTGTACGGCCATCACGACGTGCAGCCGGTCGAGCCGCTGGAGGAATGGGATTCGCCGCCGTTCGTGCCGGTGCGGCGCGACGGGCAGTTGCTGGGGCGCGGGGCCTCTGACGACAAGGGGCAGGTGCTGTTTCACGCCCTGGCCGCGCGGGCCAGCGCGGCGGGCGGTGCGGGTGCGCCGCCGGTCACGCTCAAGCTGCTGATCGAGGGCGAGGAAGAGTCGGGATCGGTGAATTTTCCGGCGCTGCTGACGAGCCAGCGGGCCCGGCTCGCCTGCGACGTGATCGTCATCTCCGACACCACGATGTGGGCGCAGGGCGTGCCGTCGATGTGCACCGGCATGCGCGGCCTGGCCGAGGCCGAGATCGATCTGCGCGGGCCCGAGCGTGACCTGCACTCGGGGTCGTTCGGCGGCGCGGTGCCGAACCCGCTGCACGTGCTCGCGGACCTGCTGGCCGGCCTGCACGACCGCGAAGGCCGGATCACCGTCCCCGGCTTCTACGACAAGGTCATGCCGGTCTCGGCGGCCGAGCGGCAGATGTTCGCCCGGCTTCCGTTCGACGAGCAGGCCTGGCTCGCGGACGCCGGCCACAGCCGGGCCGCCGTGGGCGAGGCCGGGTTCAGCACGCTGGAGCGGATCTGGGCCCGGCCGACCGCGGAGGTCAACGGGATGTGGGGCGGCCACACCGGCGCGGGCGGTAAGACGATCATTCCGGCCCAGGCGCACGCGAAGGTGTCGTTCCGGCTGGTCGCGCACCAGGAACCCGCCGACGTCATCGCGGGCCTGCGGGAGTACGTGGCGCTGCACACCCCGCCCGGCATCGAGGCCACGGTCACCGCGCGGGGACCCGGGGTCCGCGCCTGCTTCTCACCCGTGGACTCACCCGCCGTGCTCGCGGCCAGGCGGGCCATGCAGCGCGCGTTCAACACCGAGGTTTTCTTCACCCGGGAAGGCGGCAGCGGGCCCGAGGCGGATCTGGCCGTCATCCTCGGAGCGCCGCTGGTCTTCCTGGCCGTCGGGCTGGACTCCGACCGCATCCACGCGCCGAACGAGAAGGTCGAGATGAGCCTGCTGCTCAAGGGGGCCGAGGCCGCCGCCTACCTGTGGGACGAGCTTGCGGCCGCCGGCCAGCCCGCGGCGGCCCGGTGAGCGCCGGCCCCGCCCGTCCCGGTGACGGCCGTCCTGATGACGGCGATCCGAGCTGGGCGGACCGGGACAACAAGCTGGGCGAGGCGGAGTTGAGCGGCAGCGGCCTGCTGCGCAACCTCGCGCTGGCCCGCTCGGAGGTGGACAGGTCCACGGCGCGGCGCGGCGACGCCGAGTGGCTGGAGAAGGCCTGGGCGGACCCCGGTACCCAGGTGCTGGTGGTGCGGGACGGGCAGGCCCCGGTCCGGTTCATCGGCGGGGACGAGCAAGCGGAACTGGCGTTCGTGTCGCCGGCCGACGCACCCGGCGGCGTCCGGTGCCTGCTCGGCGTGGCCGCCGACGGCGTCGTCTACTTCGCCGTGGTCGGGCCGTTCGCGGACCCGGCCGGGCCGGCGGGCACGGCCGGAGCGGCGGGCACCGCCGGCCAGGCCGGCCTGGGCCAGGACGTCGTCGCGATCAGCCTGCGGCAGGCCGGGCCGCTGCTGTCGGACCGCGACGCCGGGCTGATGACCCACGCGGTGGCGCTGGCCAACTGGCACGGCGTGCACGGGCACTGCCCGCGGTGCGGCGCGGTCACCGAGCCGATCCTGGCCGGCCACGCCCGGCGCTGCGTGAACGACGCCAGCGAGCACTTCCCGCGGCTCGACCCCGCGGTGATCATGCTGGTGACCGACCCCGATGACCGGTGCCTGCTGGCCAGGAACGCGATGTGGCCGCAGCGCCGGGTGTCGATCCTGGCCGGGTTCGTGGAGCCGGGCGAGTCCGCCGAGCAGGCGGTGGCGCGCGAGGTGTTCGAGGAGACCGGGATCGTCGCGGGCGACGCCCGCTACGTGGGCAGCCAGCCCTGGCCGATGCCGCACAGCCTGATGCTCGGGTTCCGGGCCCGGGCCACCGGCTCCCTGGAGATCACGGTCGACGCCGAGGAGATCGCGGAGGCGCACTGGTTCAGCCGGGAGACGCTGACCGCGAGCGTCGCCGCGGGCGAGATCAAGCTGCCGCCGCCGGTCTCGATCGCGCACCGGATCATCGAGTCCTGGTACGGCTCGGAGCTGGCCGGAGCCTGGTAAGGCACCAGCGGCGCGGCCCCTGCCGCCCGGATCCGCACGGCTGCTGGCCTGATTCCCGGCTGCCGCGCTGCCGCGCTCCCTCGCGTGCCGCGCTTCCCGTGCTGCGCGCTCCCCTCGCGCTACGGCGCTCCCCGGCTGACGCGCGCGCCGCGTTACACGCAGTCAGGGTTAATCATTCCAGACCGCGATGACCTGCATTAATGCGGTTCGCCCGGCACTCCCCCTATCCGCGGCGAAGCCGGCCGTTTAATCTTCATGAAGGGCAAGAAGTCCAGCCATTCCGGGCGCGCCTTTCATGGCCGGGCTCCCGCTGACCTGGCTAAACACCTTGCCGAATGCCGCGGGTTTCGTTCTGGTCACGCGACGTACTTAAGGAGTTCCAGCCCATGAGCCATATTCGGGCAGGTCACTGGGTGGCCGTCCTGGGGGTATTGACGCTGCTGGCCGCCGGCTGCGGATCGTCGTCGGGCTCCAGCCACGCCGGGTCAGGCTCGGGCGGCACCGTCAGCGGCCCCGAACTGAAGGACATCACGGTCGGCACGCTGGACATCCCGGACGGGGCCGCGCTGTTCATCGGGATCAAGAACGGCTACTTCAAACGGGAGGGGCTGACCGCTACACCCCAGATTGTCCAGTCGTCGGAGACCTCCAACGAGGACATGGCCGCCGGCACGATGGACTTCTCGCTGTGCAACTACGTGTCCAGCTTCATCGCCGACGAGAACGGCCTGCCGCTCCGTTTCACCGCCGATGCCCTCCAGGCCGCGCCCAACGTCTTCGACGTCCTGGTGCCGAAGAATTCCCCGATCAAATCGGTGGCTGACCTAAAGGGTAAGAAGATCGGGGTCCCAACGGCGAAGGGCGCGGTCGGCAACCTGGCGATCGACGAGCTGCTCAAGGAGCACGGAATACCGTCCAGCCAGGTGACCGTGGTTCCCATCGCATTCCAGAACATGGAGGAGGCCCTGGGGACCGGCCAGGTTAATGCCATATGGGTAACGGCGCCGTTCATTACCCAGATCGAGAAGGCCCTCGGCGCCACGAAACTGGTCGATTCGATGACCGGGCCGCTGACCGGCCTCTCGGTCGCTGGCTGGTGCACCACTGAAGCCTTCGCCCAGAAGGACCCCAAGACCGTGGCCGCCTTCACGGCGGCGATTGCGCAGGGTCAGCAGATCGCCGCGGCCAACCATAACGCGGCGGTGCGGCAGATCCTGCCGACCTACACCAAGATCAGCGCGCAGATCGCGGCCAGCATGACGCTGGGCGTCTATCCCGCCTCGCTGTCAGCGACCCGGATGCAGCACGTCGCTGACCTGCTTTACCAGATCGGCTTCCTGCCGAAGAAGCTGAACGCCGCGTCGCTGATACTCGCCGAACCTTCCTCGTGACCGCAGCGGCAGTGCTCACGGCCGCCGCCAGGACGGCCAGCAGCGGGCGGGCGGTGCGCGGCGCCGTGGGCATCGCTGGGCTCCTCGGCCTGGCCGAACTGGCGGGCCGGGCCGGGCTCTATGACTCCAGCCTGATCCCGCTGCCGTCGACGGTGCTGTCCCGCGCGGGAACCCTCGTGGTGAACGGCACCTTCCTCGCCGATCTCGGGGCCACCCTCACCGCCTGGGCGGAAGCGCTGCTGATCACCATCGCGGCCGCCGTGCCGGTGGGCCTGGCCCTGGGGACCCTGCCCTGGATGGAGGCCGCGGTGCGGCCGTTGGTCGAGTTCCTCCGGCCGATCCCGTCGGTCGCTCTCGTCCCGCTGGTCCTGCTCCTCACGCGCAGCGACGTGCGGATGGAAGTAGCCGTCATCATCTATGCCGCGGTATGGCCGGTGCTGATCAACACGCTGTACGGCGTCCGCGAGGTCGATCCGCTCGCCAAGGACACCCTGCGCAGTTACGGCTTCGGGCCGCTGGACGTGCTGCGCCGGGTGACCCTGCCCAGCGCCGCGCCGTTCATCATGACCGGCATCCGGCTGGCCGCTTCCACCGCGCTCATCGTGGCGGTCGCGGTGGAGTTGAACGGGGGCCGGACGAACGGCATCGGCGTCTTCCTCATCCAGGCCGAGAGCGGCGGCGGTGACATCTCGGTGATGATCGCGTCGATCCTCTGCGTCGGGGTGCTCGGGCTCATCATCAACGCACTGCTGGTCGCGACCGAGCGGCGGCTGTTTCGCTGGCATCACGCGCTCACGGCAGAAGCCCAGTGAAGCGGCTCAGGCTCGTCGCCACGCGGCTATGGCTGGTATCGGTCGCCGTGGTCGCCTGGGAACTGCTGACCCGGGGCGCGCACGACCCGTTCTACCCGCCCCCGTCCACGATCCTTTCCGGCATGCACGGACTCTGGTTCTCGGGCCCGGTCAGCCACCTGTGGCTCACCCAGGACGCGATCAGCAACGTGCTGCCCAGCCTGGGCAGGCTCTTCGGCGGCTGGGTCGCGGCCGTGCTGCTCGGAGTCGCGGCCGGGGTCGCGATCGGGCGGGTCGCGCTGCTCGCCGACTTCTTCGAGCCGGTGGTCCACTTCGGCCGGGCCGTACCGCCGCCCATGCTGCTGCCGGTGTTCCTGGTGCTGTTCAAGATCGGGACCCAGATGGAGGTGGCCACGATCATCTTCGGCTCCATCTGGCCGGTCCTGGTCAACACGATCGACGGCACCAGGTACACCAGCCGCCTGTACCTGGATACCGCCCAGGTCTTCGGCATCACCGGGACGCGGCGCCTGCTGCGGGTCATCCTGCCGGCCGCCGCGCCGAGGATCTCCGCCGGGCTGCGGATCAGCCTGTCGGTGGCACTGATCATGATGGTCATCTCCGAGATCACCGGTGGCGCCACCAACGGAATCGGCTACGAGATGCAGACCGCCAGTCAGAGCTTTGACATGACCACGATGTGGGGCGGCATCCTCTTGCTCGGGATACTCGGGGTGCTGCTGAACGTCGCCTTCCTGCTAGTGGAACGGCGCGTGCTGGCGTGGCACCGCGGCGCACAGCAGATCCCCTAGGACGGCAGTGACCGCCGGCTCACGAGACGGGCCGATCCTTATCGGGGCCGCCCCGCGAGGCTCAGCGCAGCAGCAGGCGGGCGGCCAGCTCGATGTGGTTGCTCACGTCGTCGGCGGACGCGCGCCGGG
Organism: Streptosporangiaceae bacterium; assembly: GCA_036267555.1. Taxonomy (GTDB): domain Bacteria; phylum Actinomycetota; class Actinomycetes; order Streptosporangiales; family Streptosporangiaceae; genus JASHPR01. The sequence goes on from DATAVV010000007.1 coordinate 13,756, forward strand.
TCACCCAGGCCACCAGGTTGGACAGCCAGACGTCACCGATGACCCGGGCGATGGCCCGGTCGTCGCCGACCGGCTCGCCGTCGTGCATGGCCTTGGTGAGCACCTGCTCCATCATCCGGGCCACCGCGTTCACCTCGTCGGCGGCGCTCGGGTCGGCGAACATGAAGGCCCGGGTCATGGCCTCGGTGAGCATCGGCTCGCGCTGCATGGACCTGGTCATCCGGCTCAGCACGTACAGCATCCGGTCGTAGGGCGTCGCGCCCGGGATGGGCCTGCGCTCCAGCTTCTCCTGCGTCTGCTCGAACTCCCGGGCCAGGGCGGACACCAGCAGGTGGATCTTGGAAGGGAAGTACCGGTACAGCGTGCCCAGAGCCACATCGGCCCGCTCGGCCACGGTCCGCATCTGAACCGCTTCGTAGCCGCCCTTGGATGCCAGCGTCAGCGTGGCGTCGAGAATCCGCTTGCGGCGGTCACGCTGTGCCGCCGAGCCGAACTCGGCGGTAGCCGGGCCGTTCGACGCCGCCGTGCCGGTGATACGTGTTCTAGGTGCTGCCATCAAGGCCTCTCGTAATGTCCACCGGCCGGGGTTGCGCTGCGCGATCTCCAGCTGGCCGTTCGGGCGGGCCGGGGTGGTACGGAGCGTCCGCTCCAATGGTAAGCCTACCAACGGCGGGACGGCTGGCCAGGACCTATACGCTGGTCGTCGACAGGTAAAACGTGTTCTAATTCTGCGAGCCGCCACCACGAGGGAGGACCGGGTGCCGACCGCGATGGACTTCACCCTCGACGAGACCCAGCAGGCGGTCATCCGGGTGGCCGCCGAGGTGCTTGATCACGGCAGGAAGCCCGGCTACCGGGCACCAGGCGACCAGGCCGGCCCCGACGCGCGGGCCGCCGAGGAAGAGAATGCGCTGTGGAAGAACCTGGCCCGGGCGGGCCTGCTGTCACTGGCCCTGCCTTCTGACCTGGGCGGCGACGGGCTGGGCGTGCTCGACGTGGCCACCGCGCTGACCGAGATCGGACGGCGGGCCGCCCTCGTGCCCGCGCTGGCCACGCTGGCGCTCGGCGTGCTGCCAGTGGTGCGGTGGGGCGACAGCGACGTGGCGCGGGCCCTGCTGGACGGGGTCGGGTCGGGCGACACGATCCTCACGGCCGCGGTGCGCGAGCCCACCGACGTGCTGCCGCTGGCCCCGGCGACCAGGGCCCGGCTGGACGAGGAATCCGAGGCCGGCACGGTCTCGGGCGTCAAGGTCGGCGTGCCCTACGGCGCGGAGGCGGACTGGGTCCTGGTACCGGTGGCGATCGAGTCGCGCGGCACCGGCATCGTGGTCGTGGCCAAGTCCGCCGACGGCGTGTCCTGGCAGCGCACGCCCAGCGCCGCCGGCCAGCCCGAGTACACGATGGTGCTGGAGCACGCGCCGGTGAGCTACGTGCTCGGGGCCGGCACCGGCGGCCGGGCCCTGGTCGACCTGTACCGGCTGGGCATCGCCGGGGCCTGCAGCCTGGCCGACGGCGCGCTCGCCGGCGCGCTGGAGCTGACCAGGCAGCACGTGGCATCGCGGGAGCAGTTCGGCCGCCCGCTCGCGACGTTCCAGGCCGTGGCCGGGCAGATCTCCGACGTTTACATCGCCTCGCGCACGCTGCACCTCGCGGCGCTGTCGGCGTGCTGGCGGCTGGAGACCGGGCGCGGGGTCGGCCGCGATCTCGACGTGGCCGCCTACTGGCTGGCGGACCAGGCGCCCGCCGCGCTGCGGACGTGCCATCACTTGCACGGCGGGATCGGCATGGATGTCACCTACCCGCTGCCCCGCTACTCCTCGCTGGTCAAAGACCTGGTCAGGTTCGCGGGGGGCACCGAGTACCGCCTGGACCGGCTCGGCGCCAGGGTCAGTTGTATCGGGCACGATGAGTAAGGAGCAGCCGCTGTCGTGTTCATCGACCTGACGAGCGAGCAACGCGCGCTTCGCGACGAGCTCAGGACCTATTTCGCCACCTTAATCCCGGACGACGAGCGCGAGGCCCTGCTCACCCAGCGGCACGGCACCGTCTACCGCGAGGTCGTGCGCAGGATGGGGCGCGACGGGTGGCTCGGGCTCGGCTGGCCCACCGAGTTCGGCGGCCGCGGGCTCGGCCAGGTGGAGCAGCAGATCTTCGTGGACGAGGCGGCCCGGGCCGACATCCCGCTGCCCTCGGTGACCCTGCAGACCGTGGGCCCGACGCTGCAGCAGCACGGGACCGCCGAGCAGAAGGACTTCTTCCTGCCCCGCATCCTGGCCGGCGAGGTGCACTTCGCGATCGGGTACACCGAGCCCGGGGCCGGCACCGACCTGGCCTCGCTGCGGACCCGGGCCGTGCGGGAGGGGGGCGACGGGGAGGCGGGTGGGGAGTACATCGTCAACGGCCAGAAGATCTTCACCACCGGTGCCCACGACGCCGACTACATCTGGCTGGCCTGCCGCACCGACCCCGATGCGCCCAAGCACAAGGGCATCTCGATCCTGATCGTCGACACCGCCGATCCCGGGTTCTCCTGGACGCCGATCATCACCCACGACGGCGCGCACCACGTCAACGCGACCTACTACTCCGACGTGCGTGTCCCGGTCACGATGCGGGTCGGCGCGGAGAACGCGGGCTGGCGGCTGGTGACCACGCAGCTCAACCACGAGCGGGTGATGCTCGGCCCGGCCGGGCGGATCGCGGCCCTGCACGACCGGGTGCGGGACTGGGCGGCGCGCCGCACCACGCCGGACGGCCGCCCGCTGCTCAAGCAGCCGGACGTGCGGCGGGCGCTGGCCCAGGCCCAGGCGTGCCTGCGGGTCAACGAACTGCTCAACTGGCAGGTGGCGGTGGCGCCCACCGTGGATGTGGCCGACGCGTCCGCCACGAAGGTGTTCAGCTCGGAGCGGACGCAGCGGCTCGGCCAGTTGCTGGAGGAGATCGTGGGGCGGCACGGCGACCCGGCCGACGGGCCGACCGCCGAGCTGATGCGCTGGCTGGACGTCCAGGCCAAGCGCAATACCGTGCTGACCTTCGGCGGCGGGGTCAACGAGGTCCAGCGGGAGCTGATCGCGACCGCCGGGCTCGGGCTGCCGCGGGTGCCCAGGTAAACCGAGGGAAATGAGAGATATGCATAACGCGGCGGCAGCGGCTGGCCTGGACGCGTCAGCGGCCATCCAGGAAGCGGCCGCCCGGCTCGCGGAGGCGGGTGAGTCACAGCCCAGGCCGGCGCGGGATCCGGTCAACCTGCCGATGATCAACAACTGGGTTGAGGCCATCGGGGACGCCAACCCGGTCTACACCGACGCCGAGGCCGCCGCGCGCTCGGTGCACGGCGGCCTGGTCGCGCCGCCCGCGATGGCGCAGGTCTGGACCATGCGCGGGCTGCACCCGGCGCCGGACGACGACCCGCTGGGCGGGATGTCGGTGGCGCTGGACGAGGTCGGGTTCACCTCGGTCGTGGCCACCAACTGCGAGCAGGAGTACTTCCGCTACCTGCGCCACGGCGAGCAGGTCACGGTGCGGGCCCGACTGGAGAGCGTGGTCGGCCCGAAGCGCACGTCGCTGGGCGAAGGCTGGTTCGTCACCACGCGGAGCACCTGGTACGTGGGCACCGAGGCGGTCGCGTCGATGCTGTTCCGGATCCTGAAGTTCCGGCCCCCGGCCCCGGCCCCGGTTCCCGACCCGGCCACGGACGTGCTGCGGCCGGCCGTGTCGCGCGACACCGCGTTTTTCTGGGACGGCACCGCCGCCGGCGAGCTGCGCATCCAGCGCTGCGGCGGCTGCGGCGCGCTGCGTCACCCGCCCGGCCCGATGTGCCCGGCGTGCGGCGCCGCCCGGCCCGAGTACGTGGTGGCCGCCGGGACCGGCGAGATCTACAGCTACGTGGTTCAGCACCACCCCCCGGTGCCGGGCAAGCAACTGCCGATCGTGGTCGCGCTCGTGGCCCTGCCCGAGGGCGTGCGGATGGTCGGCGAATTGCTCGGCGCCGACCCGGAACGGGTGCGTGTCGGCCTGCCGGTCCGCGTCGAGTTCGCCCGGATCGACGACACGCTGACGCTGCCCGCCTGGCGGGAGGATCCCCGATGACAACCGAGGCCGGCCTGGCGCTGCCCGAGCTGGTGATCGACGTGACCCCGACGTTCGTGATCGCATCCGCGCTCGCCACCCGCGACTTCCAGGACGTGCACCACGACCGGGACAAGGCGGTCGCGCGGGGCAGCAAGGACATCTTCATCAACATCCTGACCACCACCGGCCTGGTGCAGCGGTACGTCACCGACTGGGCCGGACCGGAGGCGCTGGTGCGCAAGGTCGCGATCCGGCTCGGCGTGCCGTGCTACGCCGGCGACACGCTCACGTTCTCGGGCCGGGTGACCGGGCAGGAGGACGGCGAGTCTCTCGTCGAGGTCACCGGGCGCTGCCGCCTGGGCGACCACGTCACCGGCACCGTCCGCGTGGCGCGGCCGGCCGGGCCGGCGGGCGGTGCGGCGTGATCTCCGGGATGGCGGCGATCGCCGGGATCGGGGCCACCGAGTTCTCCAAGGACTCCGGGCGCAGCGAGCTGCGACTGGCGGCCGAGGCGGCGTCGGCGGCGCTGGCCGACGCCGGTCTGCGCCGGTCCGACGTGGACGGAATGGTCACGTTCACGATGGACAGCACCGCCGAGATCGCGCTCGCCCGCGAGCTGGGCGCCGGTGATCTCACGTTCTTCAGCCAGGTGGGCTACGGCGGCGGCGCGGCCTGCGGGTGCGTGCAGCTCGCCGCGATGGCGGTCGCGACCGGGGCCGCGCAGGTCGTGGTGTGCTACCGGAGCCTGAACGAGCGCTCCGGCCACCGGTTCGGCCAGGTCTCCCGGGCCGCGGTGGCCGCCCCGACCTCGGGCGGGGTGGACAACGGCTGGCACTACCCGATGGGCCTGGCCGTGCCGGCCGCGACCGTCGCGATGACCGCCCGGCGCTACATGCAGGACTACGGCGCGACCAGCGAAGACTTCGGCCTGGTCACAGTGGCGGACAGGCGTCATGCGGCGGTCAACCCGAACGCCTGGTTCTACCAGCGGCCGGTGACGCTGGCCGAGCACCAGGCCTCGCGGTGGATCGTCGAGCCGCTGCGCCTGCTCGACTGCTGCCAGGAGAGCGACGGCGCCGTCGCGATCGTCGTGACCAGCGCCGAGCGGGCCCGTGACCTGCGCCAGCCGCCGGCGGTGATCCGCGCCGCGGCCCAGGGCAGCAGCCCGGACCAGTACACGATGACCAGTTACTACCGGGAAGAGCTCGGGCTGCCCGAGATGGGCGTGGTGGCCCGGCAGCTCTGGCGGCAGTCCGGGGCCGGCCCGCAGGACGTGCGGGTCGCCATCCTCTACGACCACTTCACCCCGTACGTCCTGCTGCAACTGGAGGAGCTGGGCTTCTGCGCGCGCGGCGAAGCCAGGCACTTCATTTCCGGCGGGGCGATCGAGATCGGCGGGCGGCTGCCGCTCAACACCCACGGCGGCCAGCTGGGCGAGGCCTACATCCACGGCATGAACGGGATCTCGGAAGGCGTGCGCCAGGTCCGCGGCACCTCGGTCAACCAGGTCGCGGGCGACGGGCCGGTGCTGGTCACCGCGGGCACCGGCGTCCCCACCAGCGGCCTGGTCCTGGGCCCCGACTAG
>DATAVV010000008.1:0-4459 GCA_036267555.1 Streptosporangiaceae bacterium
GCCGGGCCGGCGCCCGCCAGTCCCGAAGCCACAGCCGAAGCAGCCCCCGAAGCCACACCCAAAACCCCGCCCGCGCCCGCTACTCCCGGCCACGTGCACTCGCCCGCCTGCACGTCCAGCGGCATGGCCAGGATCACGCACCGGCGCTCCCGCTCCGCGGTCCGGTACGCCCGGACCACGTCGTCCACGGCAAAGCCCGCGGAGTGCAGCCGGGCCGGCGTCGCGCCGATGGCGGCGCTGATCGCGGCGACATCGATCCGGAAGTTGGAGTGCTTCGCCGTGTGGCTCACGTCCGCGGCCAGGACCAGCAGCGGCGTCCGGCTCTTGGCTGCCTCGGTCAGCGCCGTCAGCGCGTTCGTGATGCCCGGCCCCTGGTGCAGCGACAGCACGCCCGGCCGGCCCGTGATCCGGGCCCAGCCATCGGCCATGCTCGCCGCCCCGTTCTCGTGCCGGGCCGCGATGAACCGCGTGCCCCGCGAGATCAGCGCGTTGGTGACGTGGAAGTTCCCGCTGCCGACCAGGCCGAACGCCGTGTCGACGCCCAGCTCGGTGAGGGCCTGGCCGATGGCCTCGGTGACCAGCATCGTCAGGCGCGCTCGACCAGGGCGAGCACCCGGGCCGGGCTGCCCGATCCGCCGACGATCGGCAGCGGCCCGGCGATGAGCAGCGCACCGGTGGCGGGCAGCGCGGCCAGGTTCTGGAGCTGCGTGAGCCCGTACTTGCCCGCTCCGAGCAGCTCGGAGTGACACGGGAACGGGGGATCGAAGGAGTGCGCGGCACCGGCGTCGGTGCCCACCGTTTCGGTGCCCAGGCCCATTACCGGTGACTCGCGCGCTATCCAGCGGGCGCATTCCACCGAGACGCCCGGCGTGTGCGGTCCGGTCTCATTCGCGTTGAGGAACTTCTCCTGGCTGTCCGAGCGCGCGTCCCAGCCGGTGCGGTACAGCAGCCAGCCCCGCTCGGGCAGCGGGCCGTGCTGCGCCTCCCACTGCCGGATGTGGTCGACCTCGAGCAGGAAGTCAGGGTCGGCGCCGGCCTGCGCGCTGAAGTCCAGCACCACCGCCGGGGCGATCAGGCTGGCCGCGGGCACCTGGGCCACGTCCAGGCCGTCGCGCCCGCTGATCCAGTGCACCGGCGCGTCGAAGTGGGTGCCGGTGTGCTCGCCTGTGGTGATGTCGTTCCAGTACCAGGCCGGGCCGCGGTCGTCGTACCGGCTCACCTCGTGCAGCGAGAACGACATCGTGTTGGCGAACGGCTCCGGCAGCCGGATCACCGGCGTCGTCGACTCCAGCCGGGCGGTGAGGTCCACGACCTCGACGGCGCCGGACGCCATGGCGGTAGCAAGCTGGTCAAGAATCGGCATGGAACGCGCCCTCCAGACGACGAGCGGCTCGCGGGGCGGTTGCCTGCGCGAGGGCATGCACCAGACTGCCGTTGCTGGCAGGCGAGCACAATAGAGCCATGACCAAGCCCGTTATCAAAGCCACGACCCTGGTGACCGAGGACGGTGTCCCGATCGACGCCGTCCATCTTGCCGGGTCCGGCGACCTGGGGATCGTCGTCGCCCACGGGTTCACGCTGAGCTGGCAGCGCCCCGCCGTGTGGCGCGTGGCGACGCGCCTGAGCCGGTTCGGCGGGGTGGTCAGCTTCGACTTCCGGGGCCACGGCCGGTCGGGGGGCGTGTCGACGGTCGGCGACCTGGAGATCAGGGACCTCGAGGTGGCCGTGGCCTACGCCCGCGAGCTCGGCTACTCCAGGATCGTGACCGTCGGGTTCTCCATGGGGGCCTCGATCGTGCTGCGGCACGCCGGCCTGATCGGCGGGGTGGACGCGGTCGCGGCGGTCAGCGGGCCGGGGCGCTGGTACTACCGGGGCACCAAGCCGATGCGGCGGGTCCATTTCGGCATCGAGAACCGGGTCGGCCGCCTGATCGTCCGCAACTTCTGGGACACCCGGATCAGCAACGGCCGGTGGGACCCTGACCCGGTGCCGCCCGCCGAGGCCGCCGCGCTGATCGCGCCGACCCCGCTGCTGGTCGTGCACGGCGACCAGGACGCGTTCTTCCCCGTCGACCACGCCGAGCAGATCTACGCCGCGGCCCGCGAGCCCAAGGACCTGTGGATCGTCCCCGGGTTCGGGCACGCCGAGTCCGGCGCCGGGCCGGCCCTGGTGGACCGGATCGGCTGCTGGCTGCTGGACGCCGTGCCGGCCAGCGCCGCGGCGGCGCCCAACGTGGTCGCCTAGCCGAACGTGAACGAGTACGCGTTCAGCCCCGGCGAGAGCGTCACCTCGATGGTGGCGCTCTCCTGCTGCGCCCGGCTGACCAGCGTGTAGATATCGGGCGCGCCGGAGACCTTATACGTCGTCGTCTTCCCGTTGACCGTCGCGGTGACCGTGCCGGTGCCGCCCACGTCGAGGTAGACGTCAGCGGCGGTGAAGTTCAGCTTGAGCGCCGCGTTCTTCCCCGCGGTCAGGTTCTCGCTGCCGATCGACCACGTGCCCGCCAGGGCCCACTCGCTCGCCGGGATCGTGGCCGGGAACGAGAACGCCTGCGTCCCCGAGCCGCCCTGCCCGGCATAGGTGTCGGCCCGGGCCGACCCGAGGTAGGTCTCGGGGGTCTGGTCCGCCGAGGCCGGCGTGGTGTCCGCGAGCTGGGTGGCCGCCGGCAGGTGCAGGCCCGGCCGGGCCGCCGTGAGCAGCTGCCGGATCAGCGCCTCGTTCTGCGGGTAGTTGCCCTCGCCGATGGACACGTGCCGGACCGTGCCGGTGGAGTCGATCAGGTAGTCGGCGGGCCAGGAGTCGTTCCCGTAGTTGTCCCAGGTCTTGTAGCTGTCGTCCAGGGCGACCGGGTAGGCGATCTTCAGCCGCTTGATGCCGGCCGCCACGTTCGCCGGGACGTGCTCGAAGGCGTACTCCGGCGTCTGCACGCCGATGACCTCCAGGCCGTCCTTCTTGTAGTCGGAGTACCAGGCGTTGACGTGCGTGATCGCGCGCTGGCAGTTGATGCACGAGTAGGCCCAGAAGTCGACCAGGACGACCTTGCCGCGCAGCCCGCTCAGGTTGAGCGCCTGGTCGCCCGGCGTGTTGAACCACTGCTGGATGCCGCCGATCGGCGGGGCCTTGCCGCAGTTGGTCAGGGTCAGCCCCGGGTTCTGCGAGCAGGCCATCAGGGCCGCCTTCTGCTTGGGGCCGAGCACTGACGAGCCGCTGCCCGCCTTGTCGAGCGCCGAGTTCAGCCCGGAGGTGTAGTCCGGGATGGCGCGCTGCAGGGCGTCGGTCACGTTGAAGGTCAGCGCCACGGCGAGCGCGATGAGCACCACGCCGGCCCCGATCCGGACCGCGCGCTGGCGGGTCCGGAAGGCCCGCACCCGCTCGGCCACCCGGCGCCCGGCCAGCGCGAAGCCCAGCAGCGGGATCGCCGTCCCGACCCCGAACGCCACGGTCAGCGCCACGGTGCCCACGCCGATCTTGCCCGTCGCGCCGGCCACGGTGATGGCGGCCAGCACCGGCCCCGCGCACGGCACGTAGACCGCGCCGAGCGCGAGCCCGAGGCCGAAGCCGCCGTGCTGCTGGCCCACCCGGCGCTGCGGGATCCGGGTGAACGGCCGCTCCAGCAGGTCCTGCACGCGCGGGAACATCATCGCGATGCCGACCAGGACCAGCACGACCAGGCCCGCCCACCGGATGATGTCCTTGGGCAGCGGCAGCACGCTCAGGATCAGGGTGCCGAGCAGCGTGAACACGCTGAAGCTCAGGGCCAGCCCGGCCACCACGAGGTACGGCCGGCGGCCGTCGCGCTGCGCATCCGCCGCCAGGGGAGCGGAGGCCTCGCCTGCCGCGGCGGGCCCGGCCGCGCCGCCGGCGGACTGGCCCGGGCCGCCCGCCGACTCCGCGTCGGCGGGCGCGCCGACGGTCGCGGGCACCCGGTCGGGCCCCCGGCTCTGCGCCGCCGCCGGCTTCGGGCCGGGGCGGGCGCCCTGCGCGCCGCCGGTCAGGAAGATCACCGGGAGCACGGGCAGGACGCACGGGGAGATCCCGGTGATGAGGCCGCCCACGAGCCCGATCAGGATAAGCGTGATCACGTGAAACCCCTTCAGTGGCTCTGCCCATGATTACGAGCCATCCGGGCGGGTGGTTCCGGACCGGACATGACGATCCGGTGACGCTTAGCTGAGGAATCGCTGAGCAGCGCCGGCGATAATCCAGGCGTATGGCCCCCCGAACGATCACCACCGTCCTGTTCGACGGCTTCGAGCCGCTGGACGTCTTCGGCCCGCTGGAGCTGTTCGGCAACCTGCCCGACCAGTTCCGCCTGGTCCTGGGCGGCCCCGGCGACGGCCCGGTGCGCAGCGCCCACGGCACCGCAGTAGTAACGGACTTTCCTTACGAAACGCTGCCGCCCCCCGACATCGTGCTCGTCCCCGGCGGCCGCGGCACCCGGCCGCTCACGGAGGACGCC
>DATAVV010000009.1:0-15611 GCA_036267555.1 Streptosporangiaceae bacterium
TTCGTCCAGTACGCCCATCTTCTCGAGCACGCCCAGGTGCGTCGGGCCGCGGAAGTCGACCGCGAACCCGCTGCGGCGCAGCGCGGGAGCGATCTCCACCACGGTGACCTCGGCGCCGTAGCGCGACAGCCAGTACGCCAGAGCCGGGCCCGCGATGCCCGCGCCTGAGACCAGGACGCGGACGCCGTGCAGCGGATGGTCGTTCATTGATCTCGCCTCTCTTTTAGCCGGAGGTTCGGGTGACCCATAACTGTGTCCGTTAGACACAGTATATGCTAGACACAGTTTCGTGAAACCGGCAAGCAGGAGGCGAGGAGACATGACACCCGGCCAGGGCACGCAGGCCGGCCCCCGGGCCGCGTTCGAGCTGCTATGGGGTCAGCGTTCGGCGGGCAAGCGCGGGCCGCGGCCGACGCTGAGCGCGGCCGAGATCGCCTTGGCCGGGATCGCCGTGGCCGACGCGGACGGTCTCGGCGCGGTGACCATGCAGCGCGTGGCCGACGACCTCGGCGTGACCAAGATGGCGCTGTACCGCTACGTGCCCGGCAAGGTGGAACTCGTCGCGCTGATGATCGACACCGGCATGGGCGAGCCGCCCCGGCTCGCGGAGGTCGCCGGAGGCTGGCGTCCCCGGCTGCGCGCGTGGGCGCTCGGGCTGTTCGAGCTGTTCCAGCGGCACCCGTGGACCCTGGAGGCGGCCGTCGGCGTCCGCGTCATGGGCCCGAACGAGCTCGGCTGGCTGGAGGAGGCGGTCGCCGCCCTCGCCGGCACCAGCCTGGACGGCGCACAGATGCTCGACGTGGTCGTCATGCTCGTCGGCCACGCGCGCAACCTCGCGCAGCAGACGGCCCGGCCGAGCGGCGGCAGCACCGAGCAGGCCATGGGCGAAGCCATCGCCGCCCTGGTCCGGGGGCGTGAGGACCGCTTCCCGGCGCTGGCCACGGCGCTGCGCTCGGCCGCGGCGAGCGGCGCCCAGGACCAGGCGCTCGAGTTCGGCTTCGACCGCATCCTCGACGGTGTCGAACTGCTGATCGCCTGCCGCGCCTGACGCCCGCCCCGTCCCGCCCCGTCCCGCCCCGTCCCGCCCGGCGGGAAGGGGCCAGTAGCCGGACATCTTTAGTGTGCCCGAAACCAGGTTTTGGCTAAGAACCTCCGAGACCGTGGGCACAAACCGCTGTTGGAACAGCGGTTTGTGCCCAAAGATGCCGACCGGTCATCACTCTTAATTGCGGCGTCGCCCGGGCTGCAGGCCGGGCGACGTCTTGCGGACGATCTGCCGCCGTCTTAGGCTTCACAGCGCGACCCGCCGGTATCGACGGCGAGTCCGCCCCGTGGCGCGCTCCCGCAGCGCGGCCGGGTGAGGGTGACAGTTCGGCATTGTCCGCGCACCCGAAACCCGGCCAGGAGGAACGCCCCGTGAGACTCCAGGACTCCGGCCGCCGCCTCGGCCGCCTGGCGCGCCTGGATCGCCTCTTACCTGTAACTTTCACGCCGCCCGCGCGCGTGCTGGCCGCGCTGGCGCCACCCTGGCGGGTGCTGGCCCGGCGGGCGCGGGCTCCGCCTTGGTTCCCTCCGCGTGCGCAGCCGGCTGAGGGTGACGGCTGCGCCGCGTCCCGGCTCCATCCCGGCCCATCCCCGTCCCCGCAGGAGGAAGAAACCGTGATACCCAAGGTGCCCGGCCCGACCGGGCATGCGCCCGGCCCGACCGGGCATGCCAAGGCGCTGGCCGGCGTGTTCGGCGCCCTCGCCCTCATCATCGGCGCCGCTGCCGCTTCGGCCGGCCCCGCCGGCGCTGCTGCCACTGCCGGCACCGCCCGTGCCGAGGCCGCCCCCGCGTCCTTCGCGGCGCCGGCTGTCCCGCAGGCCGCCGCGGCGGCCACAATCGCGACCGGCGACAGCCGCTCGGTCAGCCAGCCCACGGTGCCGTCGGCCTGCGCCACGCTGAGCGCCACCCTGGAAACCAGCGACGAGCAGTTCAGCAGCAGCGACGAGTCGTCGCCGCCGGACACATCGCGGATCCAGTCCGCGCTCAACAGTTGCAGCGGCACGGGCAAGGCCGTGGTGCTCGCCCCCAGCGGCAGCGACAACGCGTTCCTGAGCGGTCCGCTCAGCCTCCCAGCCAGCGTCACCCTCGTCGTGGACGACGGCGCGACGCTGTACGCCTCGCGCAACCCCGCCAACTACCAGGTCTCCGGCCAGGCGACCTGCGGCACCGTCGCGTCCAGCGACAACGGCTGCAAGCCCTTCATCAACGTGACCGGCTCCAACGCCGGGATCATGGGCACGCAGAGCAGCAGCGGCGCGCAAGGCGAGATCGACGGTCGCGGTGATCAGGACATCCTCGGCACCAGCGGGACCTGGTGGGCCCTGGCCAGCACCGCGAACTCCGACAGCGAGAAGCAGAACAACCCGCGGCTGATCGAGTCCGACGGGCACAACAACCTCACGCTCTACGACATCGACCTGGTCAACGCGCCGTTCTTCCACGTGTACTTCCAGAGCGGCAACGGCCTGACCGTCTGGGGTGTCCGGATCAAGACCCCGGCCACCGCGCGGAACACCGACGGCGTCGACCCGGACAGCTCCACCAACGTCACCGTCAACGACTCCTACATCCAGGACGGCGACGACGGCATCGCGATCAAGACCAACGCGAGTGCCGCGTCGAACGTCACGATTGAGAACAGCCACTTCTACGGCACGCACGGCATCTCGATCGGCAGCCAGACGCAGGACGGCGTCAGCAACATCCTGGTCGAGAACGACACTGTCAGCGGAACCGACAGCTCGGGCAACGTGAGCAGCGACAACAACGGGATCCGGATCAAGACCAGCTCCAGCGAGGGAGGCAAGGTCAACGACGTTACCTACGAGAACATCTGCGATACCGGGGTCAAGCACAACCTGGAGTTCAACCCCTTCTACTCCAGCGGCAACGGCTCGACCACGCCCGACTTCACCAACATCGTGGTCGACGGGTTCAAGTCGGTCGACTCGGCGTCGAGCGCCCAGTCCGTGCTCGAGGGCTACAACTCCTCGAACGAACTCGGCCTGACGCTGGAGAACGTCGACCTGGACGCGACCAGCACGAGCGCCGAGTACGCGAACATCGGTGAGTACGACGCCAACTTCACCCCGTCCGGTACGGACGTCACGGTGAGCAGCGTTTCCGGCAGTGGGAGCGTGCCCTCCTGCAGCTTCCCGTCCTATCCGGGCCTGTAGCCCGAGCGACCGAGCGGGGCGGGGCGGCGCAGGCCGACCCGCCCCGCTCACGTGTGCCCAAGCCCGTTGACGCCGTTTCGCGCTGACGGTACGTTCGTATGTCATATATGAGATGCCATACATGATCGTGGTGGACCAGGCATGACCGGACTCGAGGATGCGACCGTCACCGGCCGAACCTTCCTGGCTGCTTTCCTGGCCGCCACGACGTGGCAGGCGCTCGCGGGGCCCGTCGCGGCCCGGCGCGTGATCGCCGGGCGCCGCAATGGCGTGCGGTGCCCCCTGTTGAATACCCGTCCCCGCGCAGACACGCGGGCGGTACCGGCAAGCTCCCGCCCGGGCGGTACCGACAACACCCTCAGTCGATATTACCGCCCGGGCGGGCACCACCAAGATTCCCCGGCCCGGCGCGGCAGGCCGCAACGTCGCGCCTAGCCCCGCCGGCCGGGCGGTCGGAGTCAACCGGAGGTAGCACAAAGATGTCCCACGGGATCGACCGACGTACCGTGCTCCGCTTGTCCGCCGTGGCCGGGGCGGGCGCGCTCGCCGCCCCGATGCTCTCGGCCAGCGCCTCAGCCGCCCCGCTCGCGCCGGCCGCCCGCTCGGCCGCTGACTCGGCCGGCCGGGGCGGCCTCGGCGCTCTCGACCGGGCCGCCGACCGCATCGTCCGCTCGGTCCGGCGGCCCAGGTTCCCCAACCGTTTCTTCCCGGTGACCGCGTTCGGAGCGGTCGGCGACGGCACGACGGACTGCACAAGCGCGTTCCGTAACGCGGTCGCGGAGTGCCATCGTCGCGGGGGAGGCCATGTGGTCGTCCCGGCCGGTAACTTCCTCACCGGCGCGATCCACCTGCTCAGCAACGTGGACCTGCACCTCGAAGCGAACTCGGTGATCTTGTTCAGCCAGGACCCGAACGCCTACCTGCCGGTGGTGTTCACCCGGTGGCAGGGCATCGAGCTTATGAACTACTCGCCGCCGGTCTACGCCTACGGCCAGCGCAACATCGCCATCACCGGCCAGGGCACCCTGAACGGCCAGGCCGACGCGAACCACTGGTGGAACTGGAAGAACCTGGAGACCGCCGACTTCGACCTGCTCGAGACGATGGCCGACGACAACGTCCCGGTCTCGCAGCGGGTGTTCGGCGCCGGGCACTTCCTGCCGCCGCAGATGATCCAGCCGATCGCCTGCGACACCGTGCTCCTCCAGGGCGTGACCTTCGAGAACTCGCCGTTCTGGCACCTCAACCCGAACCTGTGCCGCAACGTCACGGTCGAGGGTGTCTCGATCAACTCCTCGGGCCCCAACACCGACGGGTGCGACCCCGAGTCCTGCGACGGCGTGGTCATCGACAACGTCACGTTCAACACCGGCGACGACTGCATCGCGATCAAGTCCGGCCGGGACGCGGACGGGCGGCGGGTCAACGTGCCCTGCCAGAACGTGGTCGTCCAGAACAGCAACTTCGCCGACGGGCACGGCGGGATCACGATCGGCAGCGAGATGACCGGCGGCGTGAAGAACGTCTACGCCAGGGACCTCACCATGAACAGCGCGAACCTGCAGGCCGGGCACCGGATCAAGACCAACACGCTGCGCGGCGGCTTCGTCGAGAACTCCAACGTCTACCGCATAACCGCGGGCACGATCGGCGGCCCGGTGCTGCTCATCGACGCGCAGTACGACGACCAGACCGGCGACTTCCCGCCCGACATCACCGGGATCAGCCTGACCGACTGGACCGTGGCCGACTGCGAGGGCATCTGGTCGATCCTCGGGGCGTCCGCGACCGACCCGGTCGGCACGGTCACGTTCACCAACGTCGCCGTCACCACCTCGACGGTGGCCAACTCCGCGCAGGACATCACCAGCCTGGTCCTCAACAATGTGACCCTCGGCGGCGCGCCGGTGACGTCATGAGGGCGCCGGCCTTAGCGCGCTCCTGGTGTGGGCGGAGCGCCGTGGCCGTCGTCGCGGCCTGCGCCGCCCTCGCGCTGCCCGCCGGGCTCGTTCTGCCAGCCGCCCCGGCCGAGGCCGCGGCCGCCGCGGGCCCGGCCGGGCCGGGCCGCATCGTGCTCGTGGTGGGGACCAGCGGCCACGCCGAGTTCAGCAGCGTCCAGACCGCGGTCGACGCGGTGCCCGCCGGCCGCCCGGCCACGATCCTCATCGGGAAGGGGACCTACTGGGGGCAGGTGTACGTGCCGCCGTCCAAGCCCGGCCTCACGCTGATCGGGGACACCCGTCACCCCGGCGACGTGGTCCTGGTGGACGAC
This sequence comes from Streptosporangiaceae bacterium, assembly GCA_036267555.1. Taxonomy (GTDB): domain Bacteria; phylum Actinomycetota; class Actinomycetes; order Streptosporangiales; family Streptosporangiaceae; genus JASHPR01. Next base: position 5,495 of record DATAVV010000009.1, read on the forward strand.
ATCGCGCACGGCACGGTCGCGCCGAACGGCAACCAGTACGGCACGGACTGCAGCGCCACGGTGTCGGTCGCGGGCAACGGGTTCTCCGCCTACGGCGTCACGTTCCAGAACTCGTTCGACCCGACCGCGAACCCGCAGATCACCTCGCCCCAGGCGGTCGCGGTCAAGACCGTCGCCGACCGGGTGGTGTTCGGCCACGACCGCTTCCTCGGCCTTCAGGACACCGTGTTCGCCAGTTCGTACGCCGACCCGTTCACGCCGGAGCAGTGCTTCGCCCCCGGCGGGCCGCCGGCCACCTCGCCGCCGGGCAGCACGACCCCGCCCCCGGCCCGTCAGCTCTACTACGACGACTACATCACCGGGGACGTGGACTTCCTGTGCGGCTCGGGCACGGCCGTCTTCGACCACGACACGATCGACATCTCCGGGCACCCCGGCGGCACGGTCAGCGCCCCTGACACCGGCCTCGAGCAGCCCTACGGCTACCTGATCACCGACAGCCGCATCGTCAACAGCAACGGCAGCCTGGCGGCGGGCAGCTACTACCTGGCCCGGCCCTGGCGGCACACCGGTGTCACCAGCCCGGTCGGCCAGATCACCATCAGGAATACCTGGCTCACCCCGGCCATCAACGCGCAGCAGTGGCAGAACTGGACGAGCCCGCCGTTCCCCTGGCAGGACGCCCGCTTCTACGAGTACCGCAACGCCGGCCCCGGCGCCGAGAACATCGACGCCGGCGTCCCGCAGCTAACCCCGGCCCAGGCCGCCCAGTACACGGTGGCCAGCTACCTGGCCGGCTGGCACCCCCGCCCCTTCTAACCCGCCGCCGCACAGACCCCGCCTTCTTGCGGAACGTGCCAGGTTGCCCGCAGATGTTAGGTCTCGCCGCAGGCGGGTAACCGGGCAGAGTGGATGCTGGTGAGCCGGGGGGCATGCTGGCCGGGCGGTACCGGCTCCGGGAGGTTCTCGGCCGTGGCGGGATGGGGACCGTCTGGCTGGCCAGCGACGAGGTACTGGCCCGGGACGTGGCGGTCAAGGAGATTCACTGGCCCACGCAGCTTGGCGACACCGAGCGGGACAACCTGCGCCAGCGCGCGATGCGGGAGGCGCAGACGGCGGCCCGGCTCGACCACCCGAACATCGCCCGCGTGTACGACGTCATCGACGACGGCCGGCCATGGATCGTGATGCAACTCATCCCGTATCCGTCGCTGCGCGACGTGGTGCTCGCCGACGGGCCCCTGCCGCCGCAGCGGGCGGCTCAGATCGGCCTGGGCGTCCTGGCCGCGATCCGGGCCGCGCACGACGCTGGGGTTTTACACCGAGACGTGAAGCCGGGCAACATCCTGCTCGGACCCGACGACCATCCTGTGCTCACCGACTTCGGCATGGCCATCGCGGACGGCAGCCCGACCCTGACCGCGTCGGGCCTGCTGATCGGGTCGCCGTCGTACATGGCACCCGAGCGTGCTCGCGGTGAACCCGCCACGCCCGCCGCCGACATGTGGGCGCTGGGGGCCACGCTGTACGCGGCGGTCGAGGGCCGGCCGCCGTTCGACCGCGAAGGAGCGCTGGCCGTCCTGACCGCCGTGGTCAGCATGGACCCCGACCCGTCCGGTCACGCGGGTCCGCTGTGGCCGGTGATCAGCGGCCTGCTCCGCAAGGACCCGGCGCGCCGCCTGGACGCGGCCGGGGTGCAGCGCCTGCTCGGCCACGTCGCCGACGGCAGCGCGGCGCTAGAGTCCACCGCCCCCATGGACGACGCGGGCCAGGCGAGCCGCACGCTGACCGGCCTCCCGCTCGCCGACGCGCTCGGCTCGCCCGGGCGCGAGGTACCCGAGCCGGAGGGCACGGCCGGGTTGGCTGTGGTGCCACGGGAACCCGAGGAGCCGCCCGGGCTGCAGGAACCCGCTGAGCGGGAGGAGCCGCCCGGGCTGGAGGAACCGCCCGAGCCAGACGGGCCGCCCGGCCCGGACGAGCCGGCCGGTGTGCCGCCCGAGCCCGAGGTGCCCGCTGAGCCGGGGGGGCCGGCCGAGGCGGAGGCGCAGCCACCGGTCCCGGCCGGACCAGGCCGTGGCAGCGATCTCTGGCCGCCCCGGGTGCCCCGGCGCTGGCTGCTGGCCGGGGCGGGCGGCCTCGCCGTGGCCGCCGCGGTCGCGGCCGTCGTGCTGCTGCTGCCCGGCGGCGCCCCGGGCCACAGCCAGGCCGCCCCGCCGGCCAGGCCCTCGCCCTCCGGCAGCCATCCGGGTGCTCGCCCGACCGCCACGGGCTCCGCATCCGCCTCCGCGCGGTCGAGCACCTCGGCGGCGGACGGCGCGTCGAACGTGCTGCCCGCGGGGTTCACCTGGTACCACGACCCGACCGGGTTCTCGATCGGCATGCCCGACGGGTGGCACGTATCGCACCAGGGTCACTACGTCTACATCCAGGACCCGAACAGCAACCGGTTCCTGATCATCGACCAGACCAACCAGCCCCAGCCCAACGCCCTCGACGACTGGCGCCAGCAGGAAGCCGCGCGGATCAGCACCTACTCGGGTTATCACCGGATCGAGCTGCAGGCGGTGCAATACGCCCAAGCGGAGCAGGCCGCGGACTGGGAGTGGACCTACAACGACAACGGACGGCTCACCCAGGTGCTGAACCGCAACATCCTCGTCGACTCCCACCAGGCGTACGCGCTGTACTGGTCCACCCCGCAGGCCCAGTGGCAGGCCAGCTACCACTATTTCCAGACCTTCGCGGCCACGTTCCACCCGGTCGGCGTGGCCAGCCCGTGAGGCTGGCCAGGGCTCGAACGACCGAGGCCCAGCAACGACCGAGGCCCAGGTCAGTCCCGGTCCCAGGGAGCCTCCTCGCCCATTTTCTTGTAGTACTTGGCCAGGTGGCTCTTGACCCGGCCGATGTCCTGGCGCGGAAGGTCGGCGCCGCCGCGGGCGCCCTCCATGACGTTGCCTGCGGCCATGACCCCGCGCGGCACCGCACGCACCTTCCCGTCGATGACGTCGGCGATCAGCAGCTTGTACGCGGTGAAGTTGCCCGAGTTGTCGCTGTCGTACCAGACGTGGGCGTCGCGGTACTTCTGGTTCGGCTCGTCCTCGGCGCCGGCCCACTTCCTGATCCGTTTCTCGGCGGCGGCGCCGTCCCACTCGCGGTCGCGCGCGGCGAGCGGATAGTCCTGAAACGCGGATACAGCCATGCCAGGTCCCCCTTCGGTGTCTTACAGGTGGTCCAGCGTCCCTCTGTACCCCGCGGCGCCGATCGAAACCTTTGGCTTAACGCGGCGGCCCGGCCCGTCTGGCTGCCTCAGAGCTGGTCGGGCGCCGCCGGGGTGAGCAGGCCGCGGTTGTACGCCGCGGAAACCGCGGCCGTGCGGTCGCTGACCCCCAGCTTGGCGTAGATGTTCAGCAGGTGAGTCTTGACCGTGGCCTCGCTGATGAACAGCGCGGCGGCCGCCTCCCGGTTGGTGCTGCCGGCCGCGACGAGGGCCAGGACCTCGAGCTCGCGCTGGCTGAGCGGTTCCACGGCCGGGGTCCTGACCCGGCTCATCAGCCGGGTCGCCACCGAGGGGGAGAGCACGGCCTGGCCGCGGGCCGCGGCCTGGACCGCCCGGATCAACTCGGCCCGGGGCGCGTCCTTGAGCAGGTAGCCGGTGGCGCCGGCCTCGATCGCGGGCAGCACGTGGCTGTCGGTGTCGTAGGTGGTGAGGACCAGCACGCGCGCGGTCACGCCTTGCCGGGCCAGTTCGGCGATCGCGGTCACCCCGTCCATGCCGGGCATGCGCAGGTCCATCAGGATCACGTCGGGCTGCAGGGCCTGGGCCAGCCGCACGGCCTCGCTGCCGTCCCCGGCCTCGCCCAGCACCTCGAACCCGGGCTCCCGGTCGAACATGCTGCTCAGCCCGTCCCTGACCACCGGGTGGTCGTCGGCGATCAGCAGCTTGACCGGGGTGCCCGCCGTGCCGTCCGCGCCCCCGGCGCCCGGGTGGTTCACGCGCGGGCCTGCGACGCCGCCGGGATGCAGGCCGAGATCGCGGTGCCGCTGCCGGGCTCCGATTCGATCTGCAGCGTTCCGGCCAGGTTCTCGATCCGCTGCCGCATGGCGACCAGGCCGAAGCCCCCGTTGGCGCGGTCGTGGCCGTCCGCACCGTTCGCGCTGTTCGCGCCGGTCACGGCGTTCTTGGCGGACGCGGCGACGGGGACAGGGCGGGACACGGCGGCGGGGTCGAAGCCCCGGCCGTCGTCGCGGACGTCCAGGGCGACCTCGTCCTTCAGGTAGGACAGCGTCAGCCCGACCCGGGTCGCGCTGGCGTGCTTGGCCACGTTGGCCAGCGCCTCCTGGGCCGTGCGTAGCAGCGTCACCTCCGCGTCGGGTGACATCGGCCGCACGGTGCCGGTGGTCGCGACCTGGACCGCGATCCCGTGCAGCGCCGCCCAGCGCTGCGCCACGTCGGCCAGCGCGCCGCCCAGCCGCGCGGTCTCCAGCGGTTCGGGACGCAGCGCGTCGACCGACCGGCGCGCCTCGGTCAGGCTGTCGCGGGCGAGACTGATCGCGGCCTGGACGTGGCGGCTGCGCCCGGCCGGATCCTGGCCGTCCTGCTCGGACGCCTGAAGCTGGGTGATGATCCCGGTGAGTCCCTGCGCGAGGGTGTCGTGGATCTCCCGCGCCATCCGCTGCCGCTCGTCCAGCCTTCCGGCCTCCCGGGCCTGGGTCAGCAGTTGCTCGTGCAGGCCCGCGTTCTCGGCCAGCGTGGCCTCGAGTTTGCGGTTGGCCTCCCTTGTCTCGGCCAGGGCCTGGTCGCGCAGTTCGCTCTGCAGGTCGCCGTGCCGGCTGATCGCCGCCCCGCCGGCTATGAGCAGCACGTTGAGGGCCACGACCGCGAGCCACAGGAGCACGCCGGAGAGAGTCTTCTTGTCCACGCCGTAGGACTGGGCGGTGCCGGCGAGGACCGCGACCGCCGAGACGGCGGGCAGCCGCCACGGCCACTTCAGCAGGTTGAACGCATAGAAGTAGCCCGCGGGCGTCCAGAACCCGAACCAGGGATCCCGCACCACCAGCACGGCCAGGATCACGATCACCCCGGCCAGGAACACCGCCATCGCGCGCGGGCTCTGGCGCCGGACGGGCCGCAGCGTGAACATCACGAGCATCCACGCCGCGGCCAGCGCGCACAGGCCCAGGTCAATCCACAGGGAGCCGCCGGGTCCCTTGATGACCACCGTCAGCCCGGCACAGAACGCGAGCAGCCCGTACGGCAGGACGGTCAGGGTCCAGGTCCGTCTCTCCAATTCGAAGACCGGGTGCTTATACTCCGGCTTGCTCATTGCAGCCTCCGCGCTCAACTTACTCGCCGCTTCCGCCGTGGCAGGAGCGTCTACTCCCAGCGGAAGAGCAGGGCCGCGGCCACCGCGCATCCCACGGCCCAGGCCGCCATGGTGATGAGCTGCAGCGGGTGCGGCCAGTGGCCGAGCCACGCGTCCTGCAGGGCCTGCACCGTGGCGCCGAGCGGGGTGGCGTGGCTGAGGTGGCGCAGGAACGACGGCATGACCGGGATCGGGAAGAACAGCCCGGCGAAGAACATCATCGGGAACAGCAGGATCATCCCGATGCTCTGGGCCGTTTGCGCGCTCGGCGAAGCGGCGGCGATGAGCAGGCCGATGGACAGCACGGCGACGGCGCCGAGCACCGCGGCCACGATGAACCCGGCGACCTGCCGCGGGAACACCACCCCGTAGCCGACCCTGGCCACGGCCAGGATCAGCAACACCATGAGCGCGATGACCGCGGCGTAGGCGACGAACTGGGCCACGAGCACCCGGACCGGGCCCGCCGGCGTGGTCTGCAGGCGGCGCAGGACACCCTGCTCCCGGTAGCCGGCCAGCACCATCGGCAGGCTGGTCAGCGCCAGCATGGCCAGCGCGTACGCGATCAGGATCGGCACGTAGGCGTCGAGCAGGGTGTACCCGTCGAGGGAAGCGCGTTTCTGGGTGTAGAACGGGATGGCCCCGAAGATGACCAGCAGGACCAGCGGGACCGCCAGGCGAACGAAGAACCGGCTCCGCTCGCGCCCCATCAGCTTCAGTTCGGTGAGGGTCAGCCGGCCCAGCGCGGAGCCATGGCGGGCGGCGGCCGGCGGAATGGGGACGGGCATCTCTGTCACGGCGGACATCTGTCTTGCTCCTGGTTCTCTGGTTTAAAGGGGGGCTAGCTCTGGCCGGCGGCCTGGTGGGCCGCTCCGTGCCGGCCGGTCAGCGCGACGAAAGCGTCCTCCAGGCTGGCCTGCTCCACGCGAAGCTGCCGGGCCACGATCTGGTTGCGGGCCAGCACCGAGGTCACCGCGTTCAGCGCGTTGTTGTTGCCCGTGACCACGACGACATCGCCCCGGTGGATGACGCTGGTCACGTCGGGCAGGCTGGTCAGCAGCGAATCGTCCATCGGGACCGACGGCCGGAACTGGATCCGCTGCTCGGACTGGACCTGCTCGGCCAGCCCGGCCGGGCTGTCGACGGCCACGACGCGGCCCGCGTCGATCAGCGCCACCCGGTCACACAGCCGCTCGGCTTCCTCCATGAAGTGGGTGACGAGCACGATCGTGACCCCGCGCGACCGCACGCCGTCGATCAGCTCCCAGGTGTCGCGCCGGGCCTGCGGGTCCAGACCGGTGGTGAGCTCGTCGAGCACGGCCACCCGCGGGCTTCCGACCAGCGCCAGCGCGATCGAAACCCGCTGCTTCTGGCCGCCGGACAGCTTGGCGAACCTGGTCTTGCTCTTCTCCGCCAGCCCGAGGTCGTTCATCAGCGCCAGCCAGTCGGCCGGCTCGCGGTAGAACGAGCTGTACAGCTTCAGGGCCTCGGCCACCCGAAGCTGGTCGGGTAGCTGGCTGTCCTGAAGCTGCACGCCGAGGCGCTGGGTCAGTTCGGCCCGGTCGCGCCGGGGGTCGAGCCCGAGCACGCTGATCTCGCCCCGGTCCGCGGCCCGCAGCCCCTCGATGCACTCCACGGTCGTGGTCTTGCCCGCGCCGTTCGGGCCGAGGATCCCGAAGATCTCGCCCTCCTCGACGGCGAAGGAGACATCGTCGACCGCCACCGTGTCCCCGTAGCTCTTGTGCAGGTTCCGCACCTCGATCACCGCTGGCATTACGCCCGTCCTTCCGGCCCGCGTCCTTCGCGATTAGGTGCCTTCAGCGTCGCAGCGGAGGGTCCGGGCCCGCATCGCCCGGCCAGCCAGATATGCCGTGTGGACGGCTGAACCCGGGATCCACCGATCGGCTGATGCCCGGTAGCCCGGTGTTTCATGATCTGGGTCGATGGCGCGCGGATACCGCACGCGAATAACCCAGATCAAGAAACGAACCGAGGTGCGCGGCGGTGGCGCTAGACGCGTACTGCGCGGTCGGCGGCGGTCTTCGGCTCGTGCCGGACGTCGCCGGGCTGTCCCATGACCCGCCGCCAGCAGGCGAACTCCAGCAGGATGCCGTCGGGGTCCTGGAAGTAGAACGAGCGGACGAACACTCCGGGGTGCAGTTCCCGCGCCACGCCCGCGGCGCTGTCGTCGTGGTCGAGGATCGGGCTGACCCGCACGTCCTTGGCCTTGAGCTTGGCCCGGTACTCCAGGAACTTCTCCTCGGGCACGTTGAACGCGACGTGGTTCATGGAGCCGACCGCGCTCTTCCACTCGCCGAGGCCGGGCACGGTCACCGGCGCGGAGATGCCCGGCACCGGGTCCGGCGCGTCGGGGAACCAGAAGAACGCCAGCGCGTTGCCGCCGCCCATGTCGAAGAAGAAATGCTGGCCCGAGTTGCCCGGCAGGTTCAGCGTCTTGATCAGCCGCATGCCGAGCACCTGAGTGTAGAACTCGACGGTCCGCTGCATGTCCGCGCAGACCAGGGCCAGGTGGTTGACGCCGCCCAGGTCGAACTCCTCGTTCTGCCACTCCATGGGGCACTCCTCTCCCGGTGAGTCCAAATCTAGACTCGGTTCGACGCAGTTGTCAGGTCACGGGCGGCCCTCCGGCCGTCCGGAAGCTGTCAGGTCACGGGCGGCCCTCCGGCCGTCCGGTGGCCGGTGGCCGGTGGCGGAGGGAGCCCGCGGTGGCCGAAATCATCAGGGAGTTCGTCGGGCTGCCGTCCCCGGTGGTCGGCCGGGCCGGCGCGGGCGGTCACCCGTGCCAGGGCATCTACCACCGCGCGGCGGGCGCGCGCCCCGCCACGGCGTTCGTCGCCACCCACTACAACGTCGACTTCTCCGAGCACTACCTGGCCTCTTTTCTGGCCGAACGCGGCTTCGGCTTTCTCGGCTGGAACACCAGGTTCCGTGGCAGCGAGCCGCACTTCCTGCTCGATCACGCGCTCGCGGAGATCGGTGTGGGCACCCGCTGGCTGCGCGAGCAGGCCGGTGTGGAGCGGATCGTGCTGCTGGGCAACTCCGGCGGCGGCTCGCTGATGGCCGCCTACCAGTCCCAGGCCGTCGAGCCGTGCGTGGTGCCGGTGGCCGGGATGCGGCCGGTGCCTGCCATCGAGGACCTCACGCCGGGCGATGCGTTCGTCGCCCTGGCCGCGCACTCGGGCCGGCCCGAGGTGCTGACCGCCTGGCTCGACCCGTCGGTGACCGATGAGGCCGACCCGGTGTCGGCCGATCCCGCGCTCGACCCGTTCGATCCCCGCAACGGGCCGCCCTACGACGAGGCGTTTCAGCGCCGCTACCGTGACGCGCAGCGGGCCCGCAACGAGCGCATCACCGACTGGGCGCTCGCCCAGATCGAGTCGCTGCGCCAGACCCGCGCCCGGGACCGGCTGTTCCCCGTCTTCCGGAGCTGGGCCGACCTGAGGATGATCGACCCGGCGATCGAGCCGTCGGACCGGCGCCCGAACTGGTGCTACCTCGGCGAACCGGTGAAGGCCAGCTACGGCGTGTTCGGCGTCGGCACCGTGAGCACGCTGCGTAGCTGGCTGTCGATGTGGAGCCTGCGCACGTCACAGTGCATCGCGGCACCGCACCTAGCCAAGATCACCGTGCCGTCGCTGGTCGTGCACGCGACCGCCGACGCCTGCGTCTACGAGAGCGACGCCCGCCGGCTCTTCGACGCGATCGCCGCCGCCGACAAGCAGCTGGAATTCATCAAGGCCGACCACTACCTGCAAGAACCCGCAGGCGCCCGCGACGAAGCCGCCAACCTGATCGCCGACTGGGTTAGTGGTTTGTCGTAACGGAACTGGCGCAACCCCGGCCGACCAGGCCGGTGCCAGCCGCGACGGCCGGCCGGAGGCTGGCCCGAGCGGATGGCTGATGGGTTCGCGGAGCGCCAGCGAAGCGGCGGGGGGGTTATAGGGGGGTCGTCCCTCCTAGGCCAATACCTCCGTCGGAGTGGAGGATGGTGCCGGTGGCGCCGCGGGAGCGGTCGGAGGCCAGGAAGACATAGCTGCCGGCGTGGTCTTCGGCGGTCAGTGCGACCTGGAGCGGGGTGCGGGCGCGCAGGTCCTGCTCGCGGCCGGGGGCCGAGCCCAGGGACCTGGCGTCCAGGCCCAGGCTGCGCGGGCCGGTGAGGTCGGTGCCGAGTGTCCCGCCCGGCGCCACCCCGTTGACCCGCACGTCCGGGGCGAACTCGTGCGCGAGCGCGATCACGCACCCCCGGACGGCGAACTTCGACGCCACGTACAGGACGCCGCCGCGTCCCGGATAGAAGCCGGATGTCGAGACCGTCAGCACCACGCACCCGCGGGACCGGCGCAGTTCGGGCAGCGCCGCCCGGACGCAGACAAGCTGGCTCTTGACGTTGACCGCGAACATCTCGTCGAAGGCATCGTCCAGGGCCTGGTCGTCCAGGTCGGCCAGGCCGCGGTAGAAGTCGAAGATGCCGACGCAGTTGACCAGCACGTCCAGGCCGCCGAAGGCCTCGGCCGCCGCGGCGACCGAGGCGCGGGCGTCGGCGGCCACCGTGGCGTCCCCCCGGGTCACCACGCAGCCGGGCACGTCGCCCGCCAGCCGTCCGGCCTTGATCTCATCCCGCTCCAGCGCCGCGACGCGGGCCCCTTCAGCCTCGAACGCGGCGAGAACTGCGCGGCCGATCCCCGAGCCGGACCCGGCGATAAGGGCGCGCTTGCCGTCCAGCCAGCCCATCA
>DATAVV010000010.1:0-1992 GCA_036267555.1 Streptosporangiaceae bacterium
GGCGTGCTGGCCGCGTTCGGCGGCTTCGAGCACGCCGCCCTGGCCGGGTTCATCCTGGCCGCCGCGGCCCTGCGGGTGCCGGTCATCCTGGACGGGGTGATCGCCGGCGCGGCCGCCCTGGCCGCGGTCGCGATCGCGCCGGACGCGGTGGGCGCCTGCCTGGCGGGCCATCGCAGTACCGAGCCCGGGCATGCCGCTACGCTTGGTCACTTGAGGCTGCGGCCACTGGTGGACCTCGATCTGCGGCTGGGTGAGGGCACCGGCGCCGTGCTGGCGTTGCCCCTGGTCCAGAGCGCGGCTCGGGCCCTGCGCGACGTGGCGACGTTCGACTCGGCCGGCGTCAGCGACAAATCCTAACCATCAAGGAGCGGGACAGATGCTGACCGGGCGCCATGACGATGGCTGACGGCCGTCCGTACCTGCTGGGGCTGCGGCTGGCCGGCCGGCGCGTGCTCGTGGCTGGCGGCGGCGCCGTGGCCGGGCGGCGGGTACCCGCCCTGCTCGACGCGGGCGCCGCCGTGTTCCTGGTCTCGCCCGAGGTCACCGGCTCGCTGGAGGACCTGGCCCAGTCCGGGCGGATCGAGTGGGCACGCCGCCCGTTCCAGGCTGGGGACACGGCCGGGGCCTGGCTGGTCTGCGCCTGCACCGATGACCCCGCCGCCAACGAGGCCATCGTGGCCGAAGCCGAGCAGCACCGGATCTGGTCCATCCGGGCCGACGACGCCCATCGCTCGCCGGTGTGGACTCCGGCCTCCGGGCTGGCCGGCGACGTCCAGATCGGCGTGCTCAGCGGCGACCCGCGGCACAGCGCCGGCCTGCGCGACAGTATCGTGACCGGCCTGCGGTCCGGCACCGTCGGCGCCCGGCGCGGCCGCCAGCACCGGTCCGGGGTGGCGCTGGTCGGCGGCGGCCCGGGCGACCCCGGCCTGATCACCGTGCGCGGCCGCCAGCTGCTGGCCGAGGCCGACGTGGTGGTCACCGACCGGCTCGCCCCGCGCTCCGTACTCGACGAGCTGCCCCCCGACGTCGAGATCGTCGACGTGGCCAAGATCCCCTACGGCCGCTCGGTCGCCCAGGAGCACATCAACGCGGCCCTGATCACCCGGGCCCAGGCCGGGAAGTTCGTGGTCCGGCTCAAGGGCGGCGACCCGTACGTGTTCGGCCGCGGCGCCGAAGAGGTCATCGCCTGCCTGCAGGCCGGCGTCCCGGTCACGGTGGTCCCCGGCATTACCAGCGCGGTCGCCGTCCCGGCCGCGGCCAACGTGCCCGTCACCCACCGTGGTGTCGCTCAGGAGTTCAGCGTGGTCTCGGTGCACGTGCCGCCGGGCGACCCGCGGTCCACCGTCGACTGGCCCGCGCTGGCCGCCCTGCAGGGCACATTGATCCTGCTCATGGCGGTAGAACGGCTCGCCGCGGTAGCCGAGACCCTGATCCATAATGGCCGTTCCGGCCAGACACCTGTTTCGGTGATCGCGGACGGTACTCTGCCTACTCAGCGCACAATTGTGGCAACGCTGGACACCGTCGCGGCCAGCGTGGCCGAAGATGGGATCCGGCCGCCGGCCGTGGTCGTGATAGGGGAGGTCGTGAACGTCGCAGCCGAGATAGCCGAGCTCGTGCAGCGCATGCCCGCCACGACCGGGACGAGCCTGGCGTGACACCCCCATCCGTCCCGCAGGAGTCGCCTGCGCCCAGACATGCCGCCCCGGATCAGCCCGCCGCGGTAAAGGATCCCATCGAGCCGCCCGAGGACTCACCGGCCGAGCCGCACGTCCGGCTGAACGCACAGGCGCTCGAGGGTGCCCTGGTCAACCTGCGTAAACGCGTCGCCGCGGTGCCGCTGCTGTTCGACACCCCGGACCTGGCCGAGGTCAAGGCGGAACGGGTCAAGCTGCTCAGCCAGATCGAGGACTACCTGCTGCCGCGGCTGCGCCGCTCCAACGCCCCGATCCTGGTCGCCGTGGTCGGCTCCACCGGCGCCGGCAAGTCGAC
>DATAVV010000011.1:0-2139 GCA_036267555.1 Streptosporangiaceae bacterium
GGTCATCACCCCGAACGGGAACACCGGCGAGTTCTACACGCTGACCCCGGACGAGGCCCGGCGCGTGACCGAGTCGGCCATCAAGGCCGCGGACGGGAACGCCGAGGTCATGGTCGGCGTGGGGCTGGACACGGCCACCGCCGCCGACGCCGCCCGGCACGCCGCGGACGCGGGCGCGAGCATGGTGATGATCCACCAGCCCGTGCACCCGTACGTGTCGGGTGAGGGCTGGCTCGCCTACCACCAGGACATCGCGCGGGCCGTGCCCGACCTCGGCGTGGTGCTGTACATCAGGGACACCCGGATCGACGGCCCGCTGATCCGGCGGCTGGGGGAGGCCTGCCCGAACGTCGTCGGGGTCAAGTACGGGGTACGCGACCCGGTCAGCTTCGCCGCCGCGCTCCGTGACGCGGGCCGGGGCCGGTTCACCTGGCTGGCCGGCCTGGCCGAGCTGACCGCGCCCGGCCTGTGGGCCGTGGGCGCGCAGGGCTTCACCTCCGGGCTGGTCAACGTGGTGCCGGAGATCCCGGCCGCCATGATCGGCGCGCTGCGCCGCGGCGACTTCACCGCCGCGATGGCGATCTGGGACCTGATCCGGCCGTTCGAGGAACTGCGCGGCGCCGACGCCTCCGCCGACAACGTCACGGTGGTCAAGGAGGCCCTGGCCCAGCTCGGCGTGTGCGGGCGGGCGGTCCGGCCGCCCAGCCGGCTGCTCCCGCGGGCCGCGCGCGAGCAGGTCGCGGCCGTGCTCACGTCCTGGGACACCAAACGAGCGGAGGAAGCGTCGTGACCAACGCGCCCCGGCAGCGCAAGACCCCGCAGCAGCTGCGCAGCTTCCGGTGGTTCGGCGACGGGCCGACCGGCGAGGCCGGGATGCGCACGGTCAGCCACCGGTCGCGGATGCGCCAGCTCGGCGTGGCCGCCGAGGAGCACCTCGGCAAGCCGCTGATCGCGATCCTGAACACGTGGGCCGAGATCAACCCCTGTCACATGCACCTGCGCGAGCGGGCCCAGCAGGTCCACCGCGGGGTGCTGGAGGCCGGCGGGTTCCCGTTCGAGTTCCCGGTGGCCACGTTGTCGGAGACGTTCCAGAAGCCGACCCCGATGCTGTACCGCAACCTGCTCGCGATGGAGACCGAGGAACTGCTGCGTTCCTACCCGGTCGATGGCGCGGTGCTGATGGGCGGGTGCGACAAGACCACCCCGGCACTGCTCATGGGCGCGGCGAGCGCGGGCGTCCCCGCGATCTACCTGCCCGCCGGGCCGATGCTGCGCGGCAACTTCCGCGGCACCCCGCTCGGCAGCGGCACCGACCTGTGGAGGTACTGGGACGACTACCGGGCCGGCCTGATCGGGGAGTGCGAGCTGAGCGAGCTCGAATGCGGGATCGCGCGCTCGCCCGGCCACTGCATGACGATGGGCACCGCGTCCACGATGACGTCGGCGGCCGAGGCGCTCGGCATGACGCTGCCCGGCGCCGCGTCGATCCCCGCGGTCGACTCCGGGCACTACCGGATGGCCGCCGCCTGCGGCCGCCGCATCGTCGAGATGGCCTGGGAGGGCCTCACCCCCGACCAGGTACTCACCCGCGAGGCGTTCGAGGACGCGGCCGCGACCGTGCTCGCTCTCGGCGGCTCCACCAACGCGCTGATCCACCTCATCGCGATGGCCGGGCGCAGCGGCGTGCGGCTGACCCTGGACGACTTCGACGCGATCGCCCGGCGCGTCCCGGTGCTGGCCAACGTCCGGCCGGGCGGCGCCTACCTGATGGAGGACTTCTACTACGCGGGCGGCCTGCCCGCGCTGCTGAGCCGGCTGGCCACGGTCCCGGGCGCGCTGCACCTCGACCGGCCGACCGTGACCGGCGGCACGTTCGGCTCGGGCCTGGCCGACGCCACGGTGCACAACGAGGACGTCATCCGCGACCCGGGCCACGCCCTGTCCGCCGAGGGCGGCGTGGCGGTGCTGCGCGGCAACCTGGCCCCGGACGGCGCGGTCATCAAGCACATCGCCGCCGAGCCGCGGCTGCTCAAGCACACCGGGCCCGCGGTGGTGTTCGACAGCTACGCGCAGATCTCCGAGCGCATCGACGACCCGTCGCTGCAGATCACGGCCGACTCGGTGCTGGTGCTGCGCGGC
>DATAVV010000012.1:0-12092 GCA_036267555.1 Streptosporangiaceae bacterium
GCAGGACCCGGCAGCGGCGGACTATGTCATGTCCGTGAATGGCGGTTTCCAGACCGTGCCGACCGTTGTCTTCCCCGACGGAAGCGCCCTGACCAACCCGTCGGCGGCCACGGTCAAGGAACGGCTGCAGGAACTGGCTGCGCTCTGATGCCCAAAAAACGATCCAGAACGCTAGCGGGCCTGGCTGATCCTGCGCCCCCCGAGCCGGGCCGGGACCAGGCGGACCCGGCCGGCGCGCTCGGCGTGTCGGCCACTGACCCGTCGGTCGCGGCGGGGGACGGCTCCAGCACGCTCTCGCCGGGCGAGGAAGCCGTGGTCCGGCGCACCGCGGGCGGGTGGCGGGTCGGCGACGACGAGTTGCCCGACCTCACCTGCGCGATGGTGCTGGCCGACCTGCTGGCCGCCGAGTTGCCCACGCAGATCCAGCCGGCGATAACCGCCGGCCAGGCTCCCACCGCCACCACCACCGCACCCCGGGCCGCGGCCAGGGCGGCCAAGGCCGAGCCCGCTAACGAGCGGCGCACGGCGGCCGCGGCGGGCGGGCCCACCGTGGCGGAGGAAGCACACCGGCTCCGGACGACCGTCGGCCAGCTTGAGCACGCGCTGACCGCGCGCATCGGGATCGAGCAGGCCATCGGAGTGCTGGCCGAGCGGCACCGCATCCGCCCCCGGCAGGCGTTCGAGCAGCTCCGGGCGGCCGCGCGCAACCGGGGCCGCCGCGTGATCGACATCGCCAGCGACGTGGTGGCCAGCGCGACCAACCCGCTGCTGCAGCTTCCCGAGGAGCTCTCGCGGCAGCGCTCTCCGCGGCATGCGGCCACACGCAATCCGCGCCGCGTTCTGCATTCCGAATAGCGCGATCCCCGCGCAGGCCCGCGTGTTCCGGGTTAAACCCCGAGATGCCCGCAGAACCTCTGGTCGCCGGCCGGTCAGCCGGCGGCGAGCACGACGCCCGAGTGCTCCCAGGGCCGGGTGAAGCCGACCGGGTCGCCGTCGCCGGGGGCCGCCGCGTTGTCACCGAACGACGAGACCCGGATGGGGAAGCCGGTGGCGTAGGCCTCGATCATCTTGTGGTTCCCGATCACCAGGCCGACGTGCCCCGGCGAGGTGACGGTCCCGTCGGCGCCGGCGAAGAAGACCAGGTCTCCCGGCTCGACCTGGTTGGCCGGCACCTGCGGTCCCCACACCCACTGATCCTCCGAGGTACGCGGGATGATCACGTTGGCCGACCGGTAGGCCATCATCACCAGGCCGGAGCAGTCGAAGGCGTCCGGGCCGGTGCCGCCGAACAGGTACGGCTTGCCGATCTGGGCCTGGGCGTAGGCGATGGCCGCCGCGACGGTGCTGTTCGGCGTCTGGCCGAAGGCGCTCGTGTCCGCGGCGGTGGTGCCGGGCAGGCACTGCGGGACGTTGACGGCCGACACCGCGCTGACCGTGAAGCCGCCACTGGCGTAGGTGTTGGCGAAGGACTCCACAAGCTGCACGTACGACTGCAGGTGGTTGTAGGCGAAGATCGCGGCCGAGACGTTCTGCTGCACCCCGTCCCGCAGCAGCATCTTGGCGGCGCCCGCGATCGCGTCGGCCGGGTCGTACACGCTCGCGATCCCGTCACCATCGCCGTCGGTGGCCACCCCGTTTACCTTCTCGCTGGCCGGGTGAACCGGCGCGCCGCCCCACTCGTTGCCCGCGGCGTCGCCGATGCCGATCTGCATCGGGCCGGCCGCGCCGAACGCGTTGGCGCTGCTGTGCACCCCGGGCAGGTTGGACCGGCCGTCGTCGCTTTCCACCTTGCCGATGCCGGCCAGGACCACCCAGGGCACCCCGTACGTGCGCCCGGTCGACTGGAACACTGCGAGGTAGTTGGACGGGATCGAGTTACGCGCGTCCGAACTGGTCCCGGGCTGGGTTCCCTGGGCGGCCGCGCAGCCCGTGCCCGACTCGAACAGCAGCCCGGCGCCGCCCACGATCAGCATGGGCGCGGTGATGAGCCCGAGGACGAGCAGGATCGCGGCGCCGACCGCGACAGCCGCGATGCCCCGGCCGGGCCCGGACGGGCGCCACTGCCACCTCACTGGTTACCCGCCGAGGCCTGCTCGATGTCGTTGACCTGCCAGCCGCTGCCGGCCCCGGTCACCGTCACCGCGTACTGCGCGCTGACCTGGTCGCGGCCGTTGGTGGCCGTGATCTCCTGAGTGATCGTCACCACGAACGTGATGCTCGAAGGCCCGAACGACCGCAGCGAGTTGATCGCGCTGGTGCCGGTGGAGACCTGTTTCTTGCTGGTCCGCTGGGACGCCACGCCCGGCACCGAGTAGTCCTGGGCCAGGACCTGGGACAGGTTGGGCGTGGTCAGGCGGCTCATCGTGGCCACGTACGCGTTCGCGTTCTGGCTGTAGGACCAGGTTCCGTACGCGTTGGCGAACTGCGAGACCACGGAGGCGGCGCTGTTCAGCCCGGACTGGGTGAACGGGAGCCACTGGTAGATGTTGGAGCCGGACGACGATCCCGCCTCCGCCGGGGCCGGGCTGGCCGGGGCGGGGGACGAGACGGCCGGCGCGGCCGAGGCGTGCGGGCGCGGCGGCGAGGCGGCCGGCGGGGCGCTGCTGCGGCCCTCGGTCGTGAACAGGTAGATGCCGAGCCCGGCCAGTAGCACGACGATCAGGGCGAACACCGCTTTGCGCTGGCTGGCTGTCAGATCCATGACGGCCGGCTACTTCCGGCGGCGCGGCCGCAGCCAAAACGGGGCGGGGGCGTCATCTCTGTCCCCGGCCCGGCCAGCGAGCGGGCCCGGTGAGCCCTCGCCGTCGGGGGACTCGGCGCCCGGACGGCTCGCCGGCGCCGGGCCGCGGCCGGGCGGGGCGGGCTGGCGGGGCGGAGCGGCCGACCGGCGGCCCGCCGAGGTGTCGGCCCACGGGCCGCTCTGGCCGCGGGAACCGGACCCCCTGGGCGCCGGATCGGGCGGGCGGGCGGGGGGTTGAGCCGAGGGCCGGCGGGCGGGCCGGGGCGCGCGGGCCGGGCGCGCCGGCGCGGGCGAGGGTGGGGGGGCGGGCGAGGGTGGGGGGGCGGGCGGTTGACCGGCCGCGGGGGGACTGGCCGCGGGCTGGCGGGGCGGAGCGGCCGACCGGCGGCCCGCCGATGAATCGGACCAGAGACCGCCCGGCGTGCGGCCGGCGCTGCGGGGAGCCGGGTCGGGAGCGGCCGAAGGAGCCGGGCGGGCGGCAGGGGCTGGGTGGGCGGCAGGGGCTGGGTGGGCGGGCGGAGCAGAGGACGGCCGCGGGGTCACCCCGGGCCGCCAGGGCGATCCCCCGGTGGCCGGGCGTGGGGCCGGAGCGGCGGGCGAGGGCTGGCGGGCGGGGGGCTGAGCAGCCGGGGCCGGACTGGACGGCCGGGAACTGGATGGGGCCGCCCCGGACGAAGCGCTGGCCGACGCGGAACTGGCCGGCGCGGTGTTCGCGGGACGCGGCGCCGCGGAACGGGGCCCGCCCGCGGCGGGGCCGCCGGAGCGCAGCGAGCCGGCCGCGGGCCAGCCCGTGCCCGACTGGGCCTGGCCGGAGGCCGCGGGCCGCGCGGCACCGGCCCGGGTGACGCCGCCCGCGGCCGAGACGGCGGCGGCGTCCGCGGCCGTGCGACTGGCGGCCGCCGCCGATCCCGCGGTCTCCCGCGACGGCAGGTTCAGCGGGGGTGCCTGGCGGCCGGTGCCTTCGCCGGCGGCGGCACCGGCCCAGGCGCGGGCGCGGGAGGCCAGCCCGGAGCGGCTACCCGCGCGCGATCCGCCCTCGGGCGGAGCGATCCCGGCGCCGTCGGCCGCCAGGGCCGCGTCCTCGGCGCTGAGGGTCGCTCCGTCGGCGGCGACGGCGGTGCCCGCCCCGTTGGTGCCGGCCATGCCCTGGCCGGAGCCGCGCCGGGCCCACCGGGCCGCCCGGTAGGCGGCCACGCCGGGAACCATCGACGCCGCGGCGCCCAGCGTGTTCGCGCGCAAGGTCTCGCGGTGCCGCTGCACCTCGATCTCGGCACGGTCGGTGGAGCCGATCATGCCGTAGCCGACGGCGGAGAACAGGTGCTGGAACGGCCGACGGTAGATAAAGACCGCCACGGTGACGAGCGCGATCATGAGGATCTTCAGCGCCCACGGGAGCACTGCTTCGCTGGTACCCATGATCAGCGAGTAGGAGTAGAGCAGCACGCTGAGCACGAGGGCCACCGCGGCCTGCTTGAGCAGCACGCCGACGAGCATCTCGAACCAGCGCAGCGCGACCACCCGGCCGAACCCCGGGTGCGTGCCGATCAGCAGGAAGAACGGCCCCACCACGAGCAGCAGCAGGAACCCGAGTTTCAGCAGGATCAGCGTGACCGCGATCAGCAGCACCAGGACGCCCGCGATCGCCGCGGCGAACAGCGCCGCGAACGCGATCTCCAGCCGCGTCGTCCACTGTTTGCCCTGGAACAGCGGGTAGATCCCGGGATCCTTCTGCTGGATGCTCGCCGCGATCCCGGAGTAGGTGGCCTGCTTGGCCTGGATCAGGGCGTTCGACGGATTCTCGTTGGCGGCGATGGCTTGCGCCCACAGCAACTGCCGGCCGTAGGTGTTCACCGGGGAACTCGCGCTGCCTATGCTGAACGTCCCGAACTCGCCGGCCAGCCAGGGCTTGCAGACGAGCACGGTCCACAGTTCGTTGGCGTTCTGGGCGACGACCCCGTCGCCGGACGAGAAGTTGAAGCTGGCCGGCTGGACCTGCGGATCGCTCTTCGTCACCGGCAGGCAGTTGCTCTGGCTCGGCGCGGGGAGCTTGGAGAACGCGGTGTTGAGCGTCTGGCCGACGCCGTCGGTCACCGCGGTGCCAACCCCGGTGAAGTCCGCTGGCCGGCCGATCAGCCAGATCGCCGCCACGCAGGCCACGACCATCCAGATCGTGCCCTCGATGGTGCGGGTCCCGCGCTTGCGGATCAGCCCCTGCCAGGCGAGCCAGATCGCTCCGATGATCACGACGGCGGCCAGGTACGGGAAGTAGATCGCGTTGCCGAGGCTGCTGATCAGCTTGTCGACCACGTTGGTCAGCCAGCTGAGTATGCCCTCGCCCGCGGCGGACTGGTAGACGGTGATCGTGACCCGGTCGATGGATTTAGCGATGTCGAAGACCATGCTGGCGACGTTGTTCCCGATCAGCGACGTCATGTCCGAGCATTGCAGGTTGGTCGCGGCCCAGTACTGCCCGGAGATCCCGTAGCTGCCGTAGAGCGTCTCCGGCTGCGGCCCCGGCTCGGCGGGCGGTCTGACCATCGCGTCGATACCGGAATTGGCCGGCTCGGGATCGGGCAGCGACGGCTGGCAGATGTTGTTCAGGTCGCCGCTCAGCCCGCTCTGGCCCAGCTTGCAGAACCCGAACAGCGAGCCGATGTCGCCGATGCCGGGCACCGAGCAGGCGCCGCCTGGCGGCGCGGCCGGCTGCCGGTCCGCCACGGTGACGGCGGAGATCGGCCGGCTGGAGTTCCCGGTGGACCAGGGCAGCGACGAGGCCGTGGTCGACGCCGATGCTGTGGTCGCAGCGGTGGCGGCGGCCGCGACGAAGGACCCGGAGGCGGGCCCGGAGGATGGATGCGCCAGACGGGGCACGCCGACCAGGGCGGCGAGCACGAAGAGCACCAGAAGGATGCGGTGCGGGAAACGACGCGATCTGCGCATCTTGGGGGGGCTCCTGCGGGGCGGGGGTGGGGTGCTTGGGGCGGGTGGGGTGGTCGGGGGCGGGGCGGCTGGGGGCGGGCTAGCCGGCCGGCGGAGAAGAAGCGGCGGAATGGGAGGCGAGCGAGCCGGCGCGGTGCGCGTCGGCGGGTTGGGCGTCGGCAGGGTCGGGCTGCGGCGTGTCGGAGCGGACCGGCACCTCGGGCCGCGCTCGGGTGGGGTTGGTGTCCAGGCGCCCGCGCAGCTCGTCGGAGATCAGGTCGATGCCGATCCGGCCGGCCCGGCCGTCGAGGTCACGGAAGATGCACTCGCCGTTGCCGAGGCCGCGCAGCACGGCCTTGTGCTCGTCGGACGGTTCCACGCCGAGCAGGGACATCACATTGGCGACCTCCATCCGCTCCGAGGACCGGAACGCGAAGACCCCGGAGATACAGTTCGTGACCTGCTCGTTCAGCAGGTCACCCGCGTTCTGGGAGACGAGGATCAGCGCGGTGTTGCGCGAGCGGCCCATCCGCGAGACCTCGGGAATCAGCTTGGCGCCCTGCGGCGTGGAGGTGATCGCCCACGCCTCGTCCAGGAAGATCGCCTTCGGCAGGCTGCGGTCCATGCCGTTCAGCAGCCTGCGGGCGAACTGCGACACCAGGTACAGCAGGGCCACCGAGAGCCGCTGTTCGTAGGAGAAGTCGTCCCGCTTGACCCCGACGTCCGGCAGGGTCAGGCCGGCCAGGGTGAAGACCGTGGTCCAGCCCGCGGCGTCGATGCCCTGGCCGCCGGACGGGGAGAAGCACAGCTTGGCCAGGCGCATCTCCGACATCGACCCCAGCACCGCGCCGAGGTTCATCGACGCGGGATCCGACGACTTCTCCAGGCGCGCCACGACCTTGCCCAGGCTGGGCTGCTCGCTCTGGGCCACGGCCCCGACGGCCTGGATCATCGCGCTCTCGCGCTCCTCGCTCATCCTCGGCAGGAGCAGCCGCAAGGTCTCCGTGGCCATCGTGCGCCGCTCGGCCAGGTCGTCACCGAACGAGAACGGGTCGAGCAGGCCGGGCGCCGCGCTGCCGAGCGGCAGCACCCGGGCCTGCCGGCCGTGCTCGCGCAGCAGGGCCACCAGCGACTCGGCGTCGCCCTTCGGGTCGATCACGGCCACCGTCACGCCGCGCAGGGCCAGTTGCAGGATCAGCAGCAGAGCCAGGGTGGTCTTGCCGCCGCCGGGCTCGCCGGTGATCGCGACCGCGGTCGGGCGGTTCCGCGCCGCCGCGACCAGCGGGTCGAAGTGCACGATGGTCCGGGCCCGGCCCAGCGTCTCGCCGATGTAGGGGCCGATCCAGCCCGCGTCGGGCGCGATCCGGTCGCCCAGGTCGACGGTGGCGGTCGGCATGCCGCCCGCGATCGTGTACAGCGGCTGGCGCTGCAGGTAGGAGTTGAGCCGGACGCGGTCACCCGGGAGCGACTCGCACAGCAGCGAGAACTGGTCCCCGGTGGAGTTGACCACGTCGATCCCGGCGTCCCGGTAGTGCTCGGCCACGGCCTCGGCCCGGCGCACGCACAACTCGCGCGTCGGCGCGCTCACCATCAGCCGGTGCCAGCCGTACACGAACGGCAGGCGCTCCTTGGTGATGCCGTGCTCCAGCAGGCGCGCCGCCTCGATCTGCTCGGCCAGCGCGATCGGCATTTCCGCCCCGGCCTCCCTGATGTGGGCGTCCATGTCGCGGGCGTGGGCGAGCCTGCGGCTGACGTCCTTGCTGGCCTTGGCGGGCGGTATCAGCCGCATCCGCAGGCTGGCCTCGACCGGGAACGGCAGCGCGTCGCTGTAGTGCAGCCACGGCTCGCCTTCGGGGAAGTACATGACGTCGGGAAACCGGGCGAAGGACATGAACGCGGCGTAGGACTCCCCGCCCGGTTGTTCCAGCCGCAGGATCGTGCGCCCGTTGTGCACCTGGCCTTCCAGCAGGGACTCGATCTCCCCCGTCCCCCACTTGCGGCGCCGGGCCGCCGAGGGCTGCGGCTCGCCGGTCGTGCCCGCCAGCCCGTGCCGGAACAGCCAGGCGATCTCGTCTGAGGTGGCGTGGCTCGCGGCCAGGGCGCTGGAGCCCAGCGCCCGGCCCAGCCGCTCGGCCTGCTCGGTCCACCGGGCGACCTCGGTGGCGGGCACCGCCTCGTCGTGCAGTCCCAGGGCCTCTTCACTGGCCCGGTAGGCGCCGATGAACTGGGCGAAGACGCCGCCCGACAACTGGGCGCGCATGCCGCGCTGGCCCAGCCGGACGCCGAGGTAGACCTCCTTGGTCCAGAAGTCCTTGGCCCACACGTGCTGGTACATCTCGTCCAGGTACTCCGGCCAGCCCGGGCCGCCGTCCGAGGTGGCGTCCAGGCCGGTGGCCCACTCCGCCGCCGGGTACGACCGGTGCGTGATCCGCAGGTGCACCTCGGCGTCTTGCATCCGGATCGCGGCCAGCGCCACCGTGATGTTGGTGGCCAGCGCCTCCCGGTCCTGTGGCGTGGTGAACTCGTACGACACCGTGGGCAGCCGGTAGTAGGCCCAGGCGTGGGTCTCGGTGAGCAAGACCCGGTCGTCGAAGTACCGCACCGACAGGCGGCTTCGGCCCGAGGTTCTGGTTCGGCTCATGGGCGGGCTCGCATCTGCTCGGTTGCGGTGCCCGCCAGCGCCGCGACCAGGACCCCGGCCAGGGCCGTGTACGCGTGCAAGGCCGGCGGGCTGAGCGGCCCCGGGGACGGTACCGGCGGGGTAGCCACACCCGCAGGAGAGCCGCGTTCTGGCTCGGGCTTTCTGAGATGGTCGTCCCAGGGGACGCGCACGATGGCCCGGCAGCGGCCCCGGGCCAGCGCCTCGGCCTGCTCCACGTGGGCCATGGTGTGCCGGCTGACCCCGTTCAGCACGGTGATCGCGCCGTTGGCGAGTTCGGCGTGGCCGTGCGCTTCCAGCCATTCCCTGGTCGTCGCGAGCGCGCTGGCCGCGTCCTGGCTCGCCGGCGCGACCATGATGAGCTGGGTGGCGGTGGCCAGGACCCGGGGCACCGCCGCGGCGCCGGGGTCGGCCAGGGTCAGCGGGTAGCGGGCGGAAAGCAGCTCGAAGATCTTGGTGGCGTCGTCCGGGGCGCCGGGGTCGCCGACGGCCTCGCGCGTGACCACCTCCAGGCGCGACGGCGCGGCCGGCTGCGCGGGGTTCAGCGCCGGCACGGCCCGGGCGCGCTCGGCCAGCGAACCGGGGCCCGGGTTGAGGTCGAGGACCGCGACCTGGTCGTCGTCGCGCAGGCTGGCCAGGATCTCGCCGGTGAGCAGCGTGGTCACGGTCTGGCCCGCGCCCACCGTGCAGCCGAGGACCACGATCCGGTGCCCGCCCGGCACCGCCAGACGGGACCGGGCCCGGTCCCGCTGCAACTGGTCCGGACGGCCCGGCCGGTGCCCGCCGGGCACGACCACCACGTGGTCGGTCCAGCCGGCCGTGCGACGCTGCGCCCGGCTGCCCAGGGCGCGCTCCAACATCCGCATCGGCCGCTCGCTGTGCTGGTCCCCGGTCACGGTCACCACCGGCCTGGCCTTGGCCGGCGGGGCGGGCGGTGTCGGTGCCGTGGGAGGCGTCGCGGTTACGGCGGATGTCGCGCCTTCTGCGGATGCCGTGGCTTCGGGAGGCGCCGCGGCTTCGGGAGGCGCCGCGGCTTCGGGGGGCGCCGCGGCTTCGGGGGGCGCTGCGGCTTCGGGAGTTGCCGGCCGGCCCGACGGAGCGTACGGGGCGGGCGGGGCCGACGGGACCGGCGTGACCGGCCGGGCTGAAGTCGGCCTGGCTGTGACGGGTGGAACCGCGGCAGGCGGGCCCGCGGCAGGCGGGCCCGGAGCGGCGGGAGCGGACCGCTCGTCGGTCTCGCGCACCGACTGCGGGGCCGGAACGGCGCGGACAGACCGGTCAGGGACGTGACGGGCGGGTGGGATCACGGGACCCGCGGGGGTCACCGTCACCGGAGCCGCGGGAGTCGCGGAGGCCGCTGAGGTCACCGGACCATCAGGGACCGCGGGCGCCGCAGGAGACCCGAATCCCGCAGAAGTCACGGGAGTCCCAGGAGTCGCGGGGGGCGTGCCAGGGAGCCGGGAGAAGGCGGCGGGGCGGGCCGGACCTCGGCGCGCCACCGAACGCCGCGAGGGAGCGGCCACCTCGGGCCAGCCGCGCGCGGGGGCAGGCGGCGGGCTCTGCTGCGGTTGCTGGCTCTGCGGCTGCGGGCTCCGCGGCTCCGGGCTCCGCGGCTCCGGGGCGCGGGCGGGCGGCAGCGGCACCGGGGTCACCGGGGAGCGAACCTCGGCCCGGGCCGAGCGACGGGCGTCGCGGCGGGTGCCGGCCGGGGCCTGCGCGGCGGGCGCGGCCGGTTCGCCGGCCACCAGGTCAACGCCTCGCTGCCTGCCGTCCAGATCGCCGTCGACCAGGCCTCGGTCAGCCAGATCCCTGTCAGCCAGATCCCTGTCAGCCAGGTCCCTGTCGGCCTGATCCCTGTCGGCCAGGTCATAGCCGACCAGTTCGCCAGGCGCCAGAGCGGTAGCCATGACCGCGGGGGCCAGGTCGCGGCGGGCCGGGCCTTCGTCGTACCGGCGCCACACTCGCGCGACGATCGTGATCTCGTCCTTCTCCGTGAGCGGCGCCATCCGGCACCAGGTGCGTGGTTCGGCCAGGTACCGAACCTGGGAGACGACAAGCTCGGGTAGTCGTTTGCTTTCCAGCACCGGCCGGGTGACGAGCCAGGCCATCGCGCCGGGCGGCAGGACGTAGATCCAGAGCAGGGTGTGGCTGAACGGAAGCCCGACCAGCTTGAGAACCACCACATAAGGCACGGCGATGGCCGCGAACACCGCAATCTGGCCGACCGGCAGCGGCATGGGCAGCCGGAAGTCATACAGCTTGTAAAGCCGCTTCTCGATGCGCCAGATGTTGGTGTAGGTGGGTAGATCCAACCCTGCTGCGCTCCTTCCGCCTGTTGTCCGGGATCAGTGGACGCCGAGCGCGTTCGCGATGCCGGACGCGAGCACCTGCACGATGCTCGGCGTGTAGAAGATGACGCCGATCGCGACCGCGAGGACGAGGAACTGCACGAACCGGATGATCTCGCGGGTGAACAGGAAGAAAATTGCGACGATGCCTACGATCCCGAGGAACAGCGGGCCAAAGAGACCCTGCAGATAATGAACGAGGCCGCTGGTGCTGATGGCTGCGAGAGGCATCGATATGAGCAGATGAGGCTCCATATTTCTACTCCGGGGGGTTATGGGGTGCGGGCGGCTGAGCGCGCGACGTGCCGCGGCGCCGCGACGGCGGGAGGGTGGTGTCACGGCCCTCCCGATTGCTGGTCTGTGGGACCGATGGCCTCGACGTACCAGGTTCCGTTCTGGCGCACGACGGTCATCTCATAGGTCATCTCCAGGCCGGCCGCGGCGCTGCTGACCACCGAGCCCCTGTTCTTGCCCCGCTTGGTCGTGGTGGCCTGCCCGGCGAGCTGCCAGGACACGGTGACCGAGATCCTGCGCGTCGATCCGCCGGCCGGTACCTCAATGGCCGGGATGGAACCGTAGGTCACGGCGCCGCCCAGGCCGGTGACGCTGGCGCCTGGGGCCAGGAACCGGCCGAGCGTCTGCTGGTCGCCGCTGGCGTAGGCGGTGAAGAAGGCGGGCAGCTGACGGGAGAGGGCGGCCTGCGCGGTGGCGTCGCCGGCCGCATTCGACCCCGACGGCGGCGTGGCCCGCATCGGGCCCGGGAGCAGCGCGGGCTCGGCCGAGACGACCAGGCCACCCTGGTCGGCGTAGACGGGCACGCCCAGCTCGATCAGGCCCGTGTTCACCTGAGCCAGGAGCGTCACGACGGCGTGATGGGCGTCCCGCACCGTGATCGAGGCCACCTGCTCGGACTGAAGCTGCTGTGTGCCCGCGCCGTTCCAGCCGAACTGCGGGTCGGACCCGACCGGGATGAACGGCGTCAGGTCGCTGGCCCGCGTGGCGGCGCTGGCCGGGCTGAAGTTGAGGTAGACGCTGCCGAACTGCAGCGCGAACGCCTCGGCGAGCTGCGCGGGGAAGCCGCTGCCCGCCGCCGGGGACGCCGCGCCGCCGGTGCCGCCCGCGGCGCCGATCTTCTCCGGGCCGGACACGATGGACGCGATGCCGCGGAAGCCGACGATGAGCAGGACGGCCCAGAGCAGGGCGCGGAAGGCCCAGACGGTCCAGCGACCGCCCGCGCCGCGGCGCGGCGCAGGGCGCCCATCGGTTAGCCCAGCAGGTTCCGTGGCGCCTGGCACCGCCTCGTCAGCCGCAGCGATCTCGTCCGGCCGCAAGCTGCGATCGAGGGTCGCCTTGCGAACCATCGCACCTCCGCCCGCCCTCCTGCGCCTGCGCAGCAAGGAGTTGCGGCGCACCCTTACCCCTTCCG
>DATAVV010000013.1:0-15348 GCA_036267555.1 Streptosporangiaceae bacterium
AGCAGATGACCGTGGTCGGGCAGCAGCCGACCGCGATCTGGCTCGACCACATCGGCGCCATCTACGGCGGCTCCGACGACAGCAGCCGGATGAGCCTGCAGGCCGAACTGGCCCGCGCGGTCTCCGACGAGTCCGGGAGCACGCCGATCCTCGTCCCGATCGTGATCTACGACCTGCCGGACCGGGACTGCGCGGCGCTCGCCTCGAATGGTGAGCTGTCGATCAGCAACAACGGCCTGTCCTACTACGAGAACGACTACATCAACCCGATCGCGCAGATCCTGACCGACTACGAGCACACCAACATCCGGGTGGTCGCGACCATCGAGCCGGACTCACTGCCCAACCTGGTCACCAACGAGAGCTTGGCCAACTGCGCGTCGGCCAACTCCAGCGGCGTCTACACCCAGGGCATCGAGTACGCGCTCAACAAGCTGCACGCGATCCCGAACGTGTACAACTACATCGACATCGCCCACTCGGGGTGGCTGGGCTGGCCCAGCAACATGACGCCCGCCGTGTCCCTGTACGCGCAGGTGGCGCAGGCCACGACGGCCGGCTTCGCCAGCGTGGACGGGTTCATCAGCGACACCGCCAACACCATTCCCGTCCACGAGCCGTTCATGACCGCCACCGAGAACGTCGACGGCAACCCGGTCGACTCGGTGCAGTACTACTCCTTCGACCCGTATATCGACGAGTTCACCTACGACGAGCAGATGTACAGCGAACTGGTCGCCGCGGGGTTCTCGAGCAATGTCGGGATGCTCATCGACACCTCACGCGACGGCTGGGGCGGGCCGAACCGGCCGACGGCCGCCTGTTCCACCACCACATGCACCACGACCGCGCAGTTCGTCAACGCGTCCAAGGTTGACCAGCGGCCGTTCCGCGGTGACTGGTGCAACCCGGAGAATGCCGGGATCGGCGCGTTCCCGCAAGCCAACCCGGACTCAACGTTCACCCACCTGTACGCCGACATCTGGATCAAGCCGCCGGGCGAGTCGGACGGCACGTACCCGGCCTTCTCGGGCACGGGCGACCCGCACTGCGACCCGAACGGCACCCAGACCGACGGCAGCGGCAACACCTACCCGACCGACGCCATCCCTGACTCGCCGTCGGCGGGCCACTGGTTCCCGGTCGAGTTCACGCAACTGGTACAGGACGCCTTCCCGGCCATCACGCCCTAGCGCGGCGCGATAACCGGCCTGGTTAACCGGCTCTGGCGGCCGGCGCGGACCTTCCCGCGCCGGCCGCTGGCGTGAAAGTTTCTTCCCCGCCCCGCCGGACGGCCGACTTTCATGGCCTCTGACCTGCGGTTATCTCGGAAAGATCGACTGCGCGCGCGATTGCGCGCAACTTCGGCCGGTCAGTCCCCCCAGGGGTCTTGACACGCCCGGCGGCTCGCCGGACCATAAATCAGAATGTTTCGTTTATGTTACATCAAAACTACAGATAGTTTCCTTGGCAGCGGATTGCGGGGTGCGCGCGCCGGGCGCCCGGCCGATGGCGGTGCGCTCTGTGACGCCCGCCCGGCGGCCGCCCGACCGGCAAGGAGGATACGGTGGCTGGCCCGCAACAGCCTGTGTCCCCGCCGAAGCTGACCGACGTAGCTCGGCTGGCGAAGGTGTCCTCTGCCACCGCGTCACGGGTGCTCACCGGATCGGCACAGGTGAGCCCGGTGACCCGGAACAAGGTTGAAGAGGCGATGGCAAGCCTCGGGTACGTCAGGAACCGGGCCCCGCGCGGCGGCACGCAGGCCAAACGGACCGGTTCCATCGCCTTCGTGGTGTGCGAGGAAAACGTCAAGCTCTTCGCCGACCCGTTCTTCGCCCGCATGCTCTGGAGCATCAGCAAGGAACTGGCCTCGGCCGACCTGCAGGTCGTCCTGCTCGCTCTGCACTCCTCCAAGACCTGCGACACCGGCTCGCGCTACCTGCGCAGCGGTCACGTGGACGGGGCCGTGTTCGTCAGCATGCACGGCCGGCTCCCGCTGAACCCCGAACGCCTCGGGATCCCCGTGGTGTTCATCGGGCGGCCGATGGCCGGCGGCGAGGAACTGTCCTACGTCGACGCCGACAACCTCGGCGGCGCGCAGCGCGCGGTGGCCCGGCTCATCGAGGGCGGGCGCTCGCTGGTCGCGACCATCGCGGGGCCGCCGGACATGGCCCCCGGCGTCGACCGGCTCCTCGGCTACCGCAAGGCGATGGCCTCGGCCGGGCTGGACGACCGCAGCCTGATCGTCTACGGCGACTTCAGCCCCGCCTCGGGTGAGCACGCGCTGTACCGGCTGCTGGACCGCCGCCCGAACATCCAGGGCATCTTCGCCGCGTCCGACCTCATGGCCGCGGGCGCCCTGCGGGCGCTGCACGTGAGCGGCCGCCGGGTGCCGGACGACGTCGCCGTGGTCGGCTTCGGCGACGAGATGCTGGCCGCGCACACCGTTCCGCCGCTGACCACCGTGCGCCAGCCGATCGACGCGATGGGCGCGCAAGCCGCCAGGGAACTCCTGGCCCACATCTCGAAGCCGGGCCGCGACCCGTGCCACGTGGTGCTCGACACCGAACTCGTGCTGCGCGACTCCGCCTGATCTCAGCCTTAACGCGGCGCCAGCCGACTCTGGCCACCCCGCGCAGACCTGGCCGACGGGAGTTCATGATCCGATTTTGTGGTGACTTCACGTGCTGGGGGTCCGGTAACTCAACACGAAAACGGATCATGCGTGGCGGGCGGCGGAGGGGCGTCCGAGGCAAACGCCGGGTTCTAACCTGGTTGGGCGGCAACCACGCGTTTGATCGGAAGGCGGCCCAGATGCGCATCCCCCAGCAGCGCAGCGACGCGGCAGACAACATGGCGGACGGCGCGGCAGGCGCGGACGGTCGCGGGGCCGGTGGCGCGGTCGCGATCGGCCGCTCGGGTTTCCTGCGCAGCTTCTCGTTCGCCGGCCAGGGCGTGTGGTACGTGGTCCGCACCCAGCGGAACATGCGCGTCCACCTGCTGGCCGCGGCGGCCGCGGTCGTGGCCGGCCTGGTCTTGCGCATCGGCGTGGCGGACTGGGCCTGCGTGGTGGCCGCGATCGGGCTGGTGCTGACGGCCGAGACGCTGAACACGGTGGTCGAGGCGCTCACCGACCTGTACACGACCGAGTATCACCCGCTGGCCAAGGTGGCCAAGGACGCGGCGGCCGGGGCGGTCCTGCTCGCCTCCGCGACGGCCGCGGGCGTGGGCGTGGCGGTCTTCCTGCCCCGGCTGATCGCGCGGGCCTGACGAAAACGCGCTTGACCCTCACGCAGCGTCAGGCCGCACAGTGGTGGGCGTGAACGAACCGGAGTACACGGTGGGCGCCGTGGCCAGGCTGGCCGGGGTCTCGGTGCGCTCGCTGCACCACTACGACCAGATCGGCCTGCTCACGGCCGGCGAGCGCAACGCCGCCGGGTACCGGATCTATTCGCTGGCCGATCTCACGCGCCTGCAGCAGATCCTGTTCTACCGGGCGCTCGGCTTCACGCTCGACGACATCGGCGCGATCCTGGCCGATCCCGGCCAGGACGCCCGCGCTCACCTGCGCCGCCAGCACCGGTTGCTGCGCGAGCAGATCAGCCGGGGCCACGCCATGCTGGCCGCGATCGAGAAGGAACTGGAGGCAGGACAGATGGGGATCGCACTCACGCCCGAGGAGCAGCTAGAGGTATTCGGCACCGACAAGGTCAGCGGCGAGTGGGCGCAGGAAGCCGAGCAGCGCTGGGGCGGCACCGAGGCGTGGGCCCGGTCGCAGCGCCGCGCGGCCACCTACACCAAGCAGGACTGGCTCGACATCAAGGCCGAGGCCACCGGGATCAACCAGGAGTTCCTGGACTTGATGCGCGACGGCGTCCCGGCCGGTGACGCGCGGGCCGCCATCGCGGCCGAGCGCCACCGGCAGCACATCAGCCGGTGGTTCTACGACTGCACCTACGATATGCACCGCGGCCTGGCCGAGATGTACCTGGCCGACGGGCGATTCGGCAAGAACTACGACGATATGGCCCCGGGCCTGGCTCAGTACGTGCACGACGCGATGCTGGCCAACGCCGACCGCGCCGCGACCTAGCGTCCGGCCGGCGTCCCCGGCCCGGTGCGCGGGCGCGCGCACCGGGCCGTAGGGTCTGGGGATGGAGACCCGATCGGGGGAGGGTATGAGACGGATCTCATGGCTGGTAGCCGGCGGCGTGGCCGGGCTGGGGGCAGCGCGGCTGGCCGGCGCGGACCGCTGGCGTCTCCTGGAGACGCCCGCCGTGCCGCTGATGTCGTTCACTCCGCACGTGGCCGCGGCGTCGCTGCTCGGCTCGGTGCTGCTGCCCCGCCGGGGCCCGGCCGCGGCGGCCGCGCTGGCCGGCGCCGCGCTGGCCGCGACGGTGGTGCCCCGGGCGCTGCGGCAGCCGCAACCGGGGGCGGGCGGCCCGGTGCTGCGCGTGGTCACCGTGAACATGCTGGCCGGGCAGGCCGCTGAGGAACCGGTCGTGGACCTGGTCCGGCGCAGCGATACCGACGTGCTGTTCGTCCAGGAACTCACCGAGACGGCCATGACCCGGTTCAAGCAGGCCGGACTGACCGACATGCTGCCGCACGAGGCGGCCGATCCCCGGCCCGAAGGCGGCCGCGGCTCCGGCATCTACGCCCGGTTCCCGCTGACCAGCGGGCTGACGCTGCGGCAGACGTACGCGGCCCAGCCCACGGCGCGGATGCGGTTCCCCGACGGCGGGCAGGTGGACCTGGTCTGCGTGCACCCGCACCCGCCGAACCCGCCGCTGTCGCGGGTCAAGATCGTGCGGTGGCGGGAGGAACTGGCGGTGCTGCCGCCTCCCGCCGTGCCCGACCTGGAGCCGCCGCGCGTGCTGGCCGGGGACTTCAACGCCAGCCTCGACCACGCGGCTTTCCGCCGGCTGCTGCGCCGCGGCCACGCCGACGCGGCCAGCCAGGCGGGCCGCGGGCTGGCCCCGACGTGGTCACCCTGGGGCAGCCCGGCGCTGGTCACGCTCGACCACGTGCTGGTCGATCCCCGCTGCGAGGTGCTGGAGTTCTCGGTCCACCCGCTGCCGGGCAGCGATCACCGCGCGGTCTACGCGGAGTTCCGGCTGCCCGGCTAGGGACGGCGACCGGCCCCGGAGCCGCGTTAAGGCTCCTCATGGGGCGTGTCCGAGGCTTCGGCGGCAAGCTGCTCGAGCCAGTCGCGGCTGGCCGCGGCGATCCGGGCCGGGACGCCGAGTTCGCCGAGCAGGTCGGTGGCGGCGGCCATCTCGTCGGCCCGCCGGACCGCGTGGGTGATGCTGCCCTCTTCCAGGCGCTTGAGCAGGTCCGCGCTGATGTCGGTGGTGATGTTGTCGCGCAGCCAGTCCTCGCAGCCCGCGGCCTGGCCCGCGCGCAGGGACTCGGTGACCGCGGCCGCCATGCCCTTGTAGAACACGCTGCGGCACAGCTTGCGGCTGGCGGCGGTGCCCGCGGGCCCGTCGATGGCCTCGGCGTTCCCGCCCAGGCTGGTCAGGGCGGCGGCCACGGCCGCGGCGGCCGCCCCGCTCACCAGCATCGGGGTCCGGATGCCGCGGCCGGGCACCGGCGCCATCATCGCCACGTCGGCGAACCCGATGTCCCGCTCCGCGGCCAGGGCCGCCAGCCGCTGCTTGAGCTGGGCCGAGGAGGTGTTGAGGTCCGCGTACAGCACGTGCGGCGCCAGCCCGGGCACGCTGGCCAGGAACGCGGCCTCGGCCTCGTGCGCGGTGGTCAGGCTGAGCACCAGGCCGGCTCCGGCACAGGCGTCCGCGTCGCTGGCGGCGGCGGCGATCCCGTCCGGCACCGGGGCCACCGGGTCGTAGCCGCGCACGGTCACCCCGGCGGCGAGCAGGCCGCGGCCGATGTGCGTGCCGGCCTCGCCCAGCCCGAGCACGGCGACCACACTGGCCGCCGCCGCCGGGCCGTCCGGGCCTGCCGCGCCCGCCGCGGCGCTCCCCTGGCTCACGGGGCCGCCTCGACGGGCGGCGTGCCGTGGGTATGGAACGTCTCGATCGTTTTCAGGCCCCAGGCCTGGCCCTTGGCCCGTTCGGCCGCGGTCCACGAGATCGGGGCCCAGTCCGGGGCCAGCACGAGCCGGGCGCCGGCGTTGGCCAGTTCGATCCGGTTCCCGCCGGGTTCCCACACGTACAGGAAGAACGTCTGCTGGATGGCGTGCTTGTGCGGCCCGGTCTCGATGTGGACGCCGGCCTCGAGGAAGACGTCCGCCGCGCGCAGGATGTCCTCGCGCTGGTCGGCGGCGAACGCGACGTGATGCAGCCGCCCGGTCGACCCGGTCCAGTCCGCGGCGTAGACGAGGTCGTAGGACTTGTCGCTGACGTGGTACCAGACCGCGGTCGGGATCCCGTCGTCGGCCACGATCTGCTCGGTAAGCTGCGCGCCGAGCACATCGGACATGAAGTCCGCGATGGCCGGGATGTCGCGGGCCAGGTAGTTCACGTGGTCGATGCGGCGCACGTTGGCACCCCGGCCCGGGAACGGCTCGGCCTGGTTCTTCAGCGCGGGCTTGCGGCCCTCGGGCGCGGTGTACCAGTCGGTCTCCCAGTACATGCCGTACTCGTGCCCGTCCGGGTCGGTGAACAGGTACGTCGCGCCGATGCCGTGGTCGCCGTCGACCCAGCCGCGGCCGAAGCCGGCCCGTTCGATGATGGCGACCCGCCGGGCGAGCGCGTCGGGTCCGCCCGCGCGGATCCAGGTGCGGCCGATACCCGACTGGGGCGCCGCGGTCACCTTGACCGTGAACGCCTCGTAGTCGTCCCAGGCATGCAGGTACACCGAGTCACCCGCGCGGCCGACCTCGCTCATGCCCATCAGCCGGACGAAGAAGTCGACGGTCTTATCCGGGACCGTGGTCAGCAGCTCAGCGGCGCCCAGGTGGGCGAGGTCACGGCTGCGCTCGGCGGGCATCTGATCGGCCTCCTCGGGGTCGGGTGGGCGGGTGGCTGACGGTGGGCGGGTGGATGACGGTGAGCGGGGCGCCCGCGGCGGGCAGCGCGCGCAGCGCCTCGATCACGCTGTCGATGTGCGCGCGCATCGCGGTCTCGGCGGCGCCGGGGTCGCCCGCGACGATCGCCTCCACGATCGCTTCGTGCTGCGGCATGGAGATCGCGGCCCGGCCCGGCACCAGGGACAGGTGGAACTGGTGGCGCACCATCTGGCCGCGAAGCTGGTCCAGGATCCGGGCCGACGTCTCGTGCGCGGCGATGACCCGGACCTTCTGGTGCAGCGTGGCGTTGAGCTCGCTGTACTGCAGCAACTCGCCGGCCTGGCCGGCGGCCTTCATCGACTGCACGATCTGCCGCAGTTCGGCGCGGTCGTCGCCGGTGGCCCGCTCCGCGGCCCGCGCGGCGCACAGCCCTTCCAGCGCCCGGCGGACCTCGCTGATCTCGATGGCCTCGTCGATCGTGACCGTGCGCACGCGGGCGCCCCGGTTCCGCCGCATCTCCACCAGGCCCTGCGCGGCCAGGGACTGCAACGCGGACCTGATGATGAAACGGGTGGTGCCGAAGCGCTCGCAGAGGTCGGCCTCGACCAGCCGCTGCCCCGCGACGTAGTCGCCGCGCAGGATCCCGTCCCGCAGCGAATCGGCGACGTCGATCTCACCGGTCACGCCAGGACCCCGGCCACCTGTCCGTCGCTCACGCGGCCTCCCATGGGCTCGGTGTCCCGAGGGCGCCGGGCGGCACGAGCGGGCCGCGGCCGGCGCAAATTGTTGACAAGATTGCTAACAATCTACGCAGATCCGCCGCCGGCGGTCAAGATCCGGGGCCCGGGTGATACGTACCCCCGACGTCAAGTCTGCCGCCGTTAGTCCGGTGGCACTAAGCTCTCGCTCAGTTGGGGGAACTCGTTTCTCGGAGCAAGGTGGTCCACGGTGGCGGACGGCGAGCGGGTGCCCCCCGGACTTGACGTGACAAAGCCCAGTATCGCGCGGGTCTATGACGCCTTCCTCGGCGGGAAGGACAACTTCGCCGCGGACCGGGCGGTCGTCGACCTCACCTTACAAATCGCTCCGGACGCGGCCACGGGCGCCCGGGCCAACCGCGCGTTCCTGCGCCGGGCCGTGCGGTACCTGGTCGCGCAGGCGGGCCTGCGCCAGCTCATCGACATCGGTTCCGGCCTGCCCACGCAGGGCAACGTGCACGAGGTGGCCGAGGAACTCGACCCGGCCACCCAGGTGCTCTACGTCGACACCGACCCGATGGTCCGGGTGCACGCCCAGGCCCTGCTGGCCTGCAGCCCGCAGACGGTGTTCGCGACCGCGGACATCCGCGAGCCTGACAAGATCCTGGGCCACCCGAGGGTGGCCGAGTTCCTCGCCTCTGGCCGGCCCGTCGGCCTGCTGCTGCTGGCCATCCTGCACCACCTCAACGACGACGAGGACCCGGCCGGGATCGTGGCCCGGCTGCGCGAGCCGCTGCCGCGGGGCAGCCACATCGTCGTCAGCAGCTTCCGCATGCCGGGGCCGCAGCACCCCGAGGACGCGGCCAAGACCGCGGCGGTCGAGAAGACGTTCAACGAGAAGCTGGGTACCGGCCGGTGGCGCACCAACGAGGAGATCCTGGCCTGGTTCGGGGACTGGGAGATGGTCGAGCCCGGCCTGGTGCCGCTGCCCGAGTGGCGGCCCGACGGACGGCCGCCCGAGGTCCGCGATTCCACTTACTACGGCTTCGTCGGCGCCGTCGCCCGGAAGCCGTAAGCGTCGCGCCCACCTCCTAGTGCCTTTGGGCCCACGGCCGCTGGGGCCGAGCCACTGGCCTCACGCGCGATGAGTCCGGGCGGCTGTATCGTCTTTCACTTCGTAACCGATGGCCTCGGCGCCGCGCTCGATCAGGCGAAGGCCGTGGCGGGCGACCGCGAGGTCGACATCGCGGGCGGCGCGTCGACGGTGCGCCGGGCCCTCACCGCCGGCGCCGTGGACGAGTTGGTGCTCGACGTCATCCCCGCCGTGCTCGGCCGCGGGGAGCGCCTGTTCGACGGGGTCGCGGATCCCGGCCTGACCCCGGTCGAGGTCACCCACTCCCCCTACGCGACGCAGATCCGCTACCGCGTCGGCCGCTGACCCGCCTCAACCCCCGCCGTCGCCCGCATGCATGTCCCCCGACATGTACATGCATGTTGACATGTACATGCATGTTGGGGGGCGCTGCGGGCCGAGATCGAGGCGGTCCGGGTGCACGACAGCCATCGCGGCGGCGGCCTCGGCGCGGCCATGCTGGCCTGGGCCATCGACGAGGCGCGGCGGCGGGGCTGCGCCCTGGTCCAGCTCACGACCGACAAGTCCCGCACGTCCGCGCACCGGTTCTACGAGCGGCTCGGCTTCGTCGCCTCGCACGAGGGCATGAAGCTCGCCCTTTAACGCGGTCAGCCGGGCTGGCTGTCCTCCTATCACCCGGAACTGGCCGCCCGGCGCGCCTCCGCCGCCGGCCCGGAGCCGCCCGCCAGGCGGGCCGCCTTCGTGGTCAGGTAGTTGCGCTCGCGCACGTTGTCGGTGCGCGCGGCCGCGGCCCGGAACTCGGTCATCGCCGCGCCGGCGTCCCCGGCCTGTTCGAGCAGGTGCGCGCGCACCGAGTGCAGGCGGTGATGGTCACCGAGGTGCCCGCCGAGGCCGTCGAGCAGGTCCAGGCCGGTGGCGGGCCCGTGGACCATGGCCGCGGCCACGGCCCGGTTCAGCGCCACCATCGGGTTGCCGGTCATCGACGCGAGCCGCTCGTAGAG
The DNA here is from genome assembly GCA_036267555.1 of Streptosporangiaceae bacterium. Lineage (GTDB taxonomy): Bacteria > Actinomycetota > Actinomycetes > Streptosporangiales > Streptosporangiaceae > JASHPR01. The sequence continues at coordinate 9,766 of DATAVV010000013.1, forward strand.
CGCCAGGACGCGGGGCCAGTCGGTGCCGTCGTGGCTGGGTGCCTGGTCGTGCAGGGCCGCGATCGCCGCCTGCAACTGGTACTCACCGAGGTGGCCGGATCGCATGGCCTCGGTGAGCAGGCTGGTCCCCTCGGTGATCTGGCGCCGGTCCCACCGGCCGCGGTCCTGCTCGGCCAGCGGGATCAACTCGCCGTCGGGGCCGCTGCGCGCCGGGCGGCGGGCGTCGGTGAGCAGCATCAGCGCGAGCAGGCCGGTCACCTCCGCCTCCGCGGGCGCGGCGGCGCGCAGGGCCCGGGCCAGGCGGATGGCCTCGCCGGACAGGTCGGTGCGGGCCAGGTCGGGGCCGCTGCTGCCGGTGTAGCCCTCGTTGAACAGCAGGTAGAGAACGCGGCAGACCTGGGCCATTCGTTGCGGGCGGTCGCCGGGCGCCGGGAGCGCGAACGGCTCGCCGGATGCCTTGATCTTGGCCTTGGCCCGGCTGATCCGCTGGGCCATCGTCGCCTCCCGCACCAGGAACGCGGCCGCGATCTCCCGGGTGGTCAGGCCGCCCACCGCGCGCAGCGTCAGCGGAATGGCCAGCGCCGGGGTGAGCGACGGATGACAGCACATGAGCATCAGGATCAGCGTGTCGTCGCGCCCCGGCGGCGGGCCGGGGCTGGCCGCCGACCACGAGGCCGCCAGTTCCTCCCGGCGGCGCCTGGCGTCGTCGCCGCGGTACTGATTGGCCAGCCGGCGGGAGGCCACCCGGATCAGCCAGCCCAGCGGGTTGTCCGGCCGCCCCTCAGCGGGCCAGGTCGCGGCCGCCGCGATCAGCGCCTCCTGCACCGCGTCCTCGGCGTCCGCGAAGTCACCGTAGCGGCGCGCGATGACCCCGAGGGCCCGCGGCGCGAGGCCGCGCAGCAGGCCCTCGAGACCCGGGCCGTGGTCATCCGCGGTCGCCTGGGTCACAGTTCCGGGTCGGGCGCGCTCAGCACCTGGCGTACCTCGATCGGCTGCCGGATCGGCTCGCCGTTCACCCCCGGGGCGGCCGAGGCCCGGGCCGCGATCTCGAGGGCCCGCTCGGCCCGGTCCACGTCCACCAGCCGGTAGCCGGCCAGCAGTTCCTTGGATTCCGGGTACGGGCCGTCGGTGATCACCGCGGTGCTGGCCCCGTCGCTGACCACGAACTTGGCCTGGTCGGGCCCGGCCAGGCCCTGGGCATCGACGAGTTCGCCGCTCTGCGCCAGTTCGGCGTTCAGTGCCTGCTGAAACTCGATGTGCGCCTTGATGTCCTCGGGGCTCCACTCGGTCATCGGCGGGCAGTCCGACTCGACCTCTCCGTAGTTCTGCAGCAGCATGTAACGCATGGCTCCATCCTCCCTGGTCAGGCGCTGCCTTGCCGGCACCCCTCGCCCAGATGTCACCGCTGCGTCGTGGTTCTCGACATCGGCGGGGGAGATCTCCTAACTCGCCGGGGCCGGTTCCGGCTGCGGGCTGGGCAGCGGCTCGCCCGTTTCCAGCAGGGTCTTGAGGCTGGCCAGGATGGCGGGCCAGCCCTGGCTGATGCCATCGAGCACCGCGCTGCCTGGTTCGAAACCGTCGTGGAGCACGGTCAGCTTGACCATCGGCCCGGCCGGCTCGATCTCGAACGTCACCTTCGAGCGTGGCTCGGCGGCCAGATTGGCCTGGAACTCCTCGCTGAACCCGTAGGCCTGGGCCCATTCCAGCGTGAACGCGTGCCAGGTGGACCCTGCGCCCCCGTGACGCAATAGGCATGCGGTAGGCGACGATCCCGGAAAGGACGACATGAACCTCGCGATCACCGGCCAGCGGAGGTCATGACGGCCGCGGCCTGGATGGGCTCGCGGGATGGCCGCCGGAATACCAGAGAACTGATCGCCGTTACTCCGGCATCCCGGTGGAGCGGCAGCCTGGCCACCTTGGCCCGCCGCTTCGCCCTCCGCGCCGGCCACATCCGCCTAACCCGGATGCCCTAGCCCCACCACAAGCTCCACAACCCCCCGACTCCCCTGCCGTTCATGATCTGGGTTATTCGTGCGCGCATATCGCACGCTATCCCCCAGATCATGAAATACCGACCGCGCAACGCGGCGGTGGCTGTTGGCAGCGGGGCGCCACGCCACCCCCGGCCGCAGCCGCCAGGGGTGGTGGCTGTTGGCAGGGGGGCGGCACTCTGATATACAGGTGTTGGTCAGCGAGGTTTTCTCGCGAAAGCGGTAAGCGGCCTTTCTGCGGGTCGATTGAAGCTCCGCATATCTGGCTCCAGGCCCGATCTGCGTCGAGCATCTAACCCGCGCTTACAGCTCAGGAGAGCGTATTACGTCTGGGCGCCGCGCCACAGAAACCCGCTTTGACCTGCACGACCACGGCCTTATTCCGGCCTGCTTCTCTTCAGCCTGCTCACATTCAGGCTTTCCCTCGAAAGGAACCACTGTATGACCACCATTACCGAACAGAAATCGGCGCGCTCGCACGCGGCCGAGATCACCGAAGACACCTCATTCGCGGTGTCGGGCATCCTCGACATCGAGGACGACCGGGCGTTCCTGCGGACGTCCGGGTACCGCCCGGGGGACGACGACGTCTACGTCTCCCCGGCCGTGGTTCGCCAGCATGGCCTGCGCCGCGGCGACCACATCGACGGGGCGGCCCGGACGCCTCGCCCGGGCCAGTCGAACCAGTCGGGCCAGGCGGCCCGCCGGAACGCGGCCGCGGCCAAGCACCCTGGGCTGGTCCGCGTCGACGCCGTCAACGGCATGGAACCCGCCCAGGCCAAGGACCGCCCCGACTTCGACGCGCTGACGCCGCTGTACCCGCAGGAGCGCCTGCGCCTGGAGTCCGGCTCCGCGTCGCCCACGGCGCGGATCATCGACCTGATCAGCCCCATCGGCAAGGGCCAGCGGGGCATGATCGTGTCCCCGCCCAAGGCCGGCAAGACCATGGTGCTGGCCGCGATCGCCGCGGCGATCGCGGAGGGCTACCCCGACGTGCACCTGATGCTCGTGCTCGTGGGCGAGCGTCCCGAGGAGGTCACCGACCTGCAGCGGACCGTCCGCGGCGAGGTCGTCTACTCCACCTTCGATCAGGCCGCCCGCGACCACATCGCGGTCGCGGAACTGGCCATCGAGCGCGCCAGGCGCGTGGCCGAACTGGGGCGGGACGTCGTCGTGCTCCTCGACTCCATCACCCGGCTTGGCCGCGCCTACAACCTGGTCGCGCCCGCCAGCAGCCGGATCCTGACCGGCGGGGTGGCGGTCTCCGCGCTGCAGCCCCCGCGCAAGTTCCTCGGCTCCGCCCGGAACCTCGAGGACGGCGGTTCGCTGACGATCCTGTCCACGGCCCTGGTCGACACCGGTTCCCGCATGGACGACGTGTTCTTCGAGGAGTTCAAGGGCACGGGCAACATGGAACTGCGACTGCGCCGCGACCTGGCCGAGAAGCGCATCTACCCCGCGGTCGACGTCAGCTCGTCCGGGACCCGCCGCGACGACCTGCTGATGCCGCCGGAGGAGCACGCCGCCGCCGACCGCCTGCGCCGGGTCCTGGCCGGGCTCGAACCGCAGCAGGCGCTCGAACTGCTCCTGGGCAAGACCCGCGAGACCGCGTCCAACGCCGAGTTCCTGATTCAGGTCCAGCGCAGCAACGCCGCCTGAGCCAGCCCCGGGCTCCAGCCCCGGGCTCCAGCCCCGGGCCGGTCCATGATGGGCCCATGGGACAAGTGTTCTCGGTGTCGGAGGAACTGCCGCCGCAGGCGTGCGAAACGATCGCGGGCCCGCCACATCACCGGTTGCGCCGGCACGTCGCGGGGTACGCGGGCTTTCGCACCCGGCTGGACCCCTCGGTGCGCCGGCGGATCTTCCCGCTGAACATGACCATCGTGCTCATCGATGTCGCCGACGGATACGGGCTGGTCGTGGGACCGCGCCACGCCCCGGCCTGCCACGAGGGCCCCGGCTGGCAGCATGGCATCACGATCGGGCTGACCCCCTGGGGCACGCGCAGCCTGCTGGGTACGCCGGTGAGCGAACTCGCCGGCCGGACCGTGGCCCTCGAGGACCTGCTGGGGCGCCGGGCACGCGAACTCACCGACCGCCTGGCCGCGTCGCCGGACTGGGCGGCCCGCCGCGGCCTGCTGGACGAACGCTTGTCGGCGTGGCTGAGGCCGCAGCGAGACCCGGACGGCGCGGTGACCCGTGCCTGGTGGCAGATCCAGACGTCGGCCGGCCGCGTGCGGATCGGCAGGCTGGCCGAGGACATCGGGGTCAGCCGGCGCTACCTCGAGATCGGCTTCCGGCGGCAGATCGGCGTCCCGCCCAAGACGGTGGCCAGGGTCGCCCGCTTCCAGCACGCCGTGGACGTGCTCAGCCAGCCATCGGCCACGTTCGGCGCGGCGGTCGCGTGCGGGTATGCCGACCAGTCCCACTTCAACCGGGAGTTCCGGGCGATGGCCGGCATCACTCCGACACAACTGTTCGCTTTCCTGCAATACGTACGGCCGCTGGCTGACTAGCCTCCCGAGCATGACGCTCGCGGGTAAGACGGCCCTGGTCACCGGCGGCTCGCGCGGAATCGGACGCGCGATCGTGGAACGCCTGGCGGCCGACGGCGCCACGGTCGTGTTCAGCTATAAGGACAGCAAGTACGCCGCCGGGCAACTCGCCCGCCGCGTCGGCCACGGCGCGGTCGCCGTGCGGGCCGACCAGGAAGATCTGGCCAGCATCGAGGCCCTGTTCGCGCCCGTTACCGACGGGCTCGACATCCTCGTCAACAACGCCGCCGTCAACCCTCGCGTCCCGATCGAGGACATGACACCAGAGGCGTTCGACCGCGTGATGACGGTCAACGCGAAGTTCCCGCTGCTGGCGATCCAGCGAGCCGCGTCCATGCTGCGCGACGGCGGCCGCATCATCAACATCTCGACGCTCAATACCGTGCTGCGCGCACCGGGTCACGTGCTGTATTCGGCGAGCAAGGCCGCGCTCGAGCAGATCACGGCGGTCGCCGCGCAGGAGTTCGGAGGCCGGGGGATCACAGTCAACGCCATCTCGCCCGGTGCGACCGACACCGACCTGTTCCGGCTGACGAACCCGCCCGATGCCGAAGCGCGGACGGCCGCCGTCACCGCGCTCGGCAGGCTGGGCCGGCCTGGCGACATTGCCGATGTCGCCGCGTTCCTGGCCGGACCGGATTCACGCTGGATCACCGGTCAGGTCCTGCGCGCCAGCGGCGGGTTGTACCTGTAGCGCAGCCGCTCATCGCCCGGCCGGGCCGGTCCCGGGCACGGGGCGGACGCCGGCCGCGTGCCGCCGGGCCAGCGCGCGGTAGACCTCGGGATTGTTCTCGACCCACTCCCGGGCCGCCCCGGAGATCTCGCGGATGACCTTGGCCGGAACGCCGGCGGCGAGCATGCGCTCACCGATCTTCATGCCCGGCGGCACCGTGGCCCCGGCCGCGACCAGCGCCTGCCGGCCCACGACCACGCCGTCGAGCACGGTGGCGCCGTTGCCGATCAGCGCCTCCGCGTGGATGACCGCGCCGTGGACCACGCACAGGTGCCCGACGGTCGCGCCCTCCCCGACCTCT
>DATAVV010000014.1:0-18958 GCA_036267555.1 Streptosporangiaceae bacterium
GCAGCGCCGAAACATATGTTTCGAGGAAGTCGTGGCCGCCGGCGGCCGCCCGGGCCTGGGCGTAACGCACCCGGCGGACCCCGCGCAGCCCGTCGGCCAGCAGGTCGTTGGCCCGGTCCTGGATCGCCTTGGTGATCTGCGCGCCCGCCGGGCCGCCGTCGGGCGGGTTGTACTTGAAGCCCCCGTCCTCGGGCGGGTTGTGCGACGGGGTGACGACGATCCCGTCGGACAGGCCGTCGCCGCGGCCGCCGTTGTAGGCCAGGATCGCGCGGGACAGCGCCGGGGTCGGCGTGTAGCCGTCCCGGCTGTCGGCCAGGACCCGCACGTCGTTGGCCACGAGCACCTCGAGCGCGGTGGCGAGCGCAGGCTCGGACAGCGCGTGCGTGTCGCGCCCGATGAACAGCGGGCCCGTGATGCCCTCGCTCGCGCGGTGCTCGCAGATCGCCTGGCTGATCGCGGCGATGTGATCCTCGTTGAACGACAGCTTGAACGCGGATCCGCGGTGCCCGGACGTCCCGAAGGAGACCTGCTGTCCTGGCTCGCCCGGATCGGGGTGCTCCGCGTAGAAGGCGGTAATCAGCCGCGCGACGTCGACCAGGTCGCCCTGGGCCGCCGGCTGTCCGGCCCGCTCACTTCCCGGCATCGGCGACACCTCTCGTCCGGCTGGAAACGTTTGTTTCCATAGTCCTGCTTTCGTATGCCCGGCGCGGGCCGGCGCCAACCACGGCCGGCCGGCCCGCCTGCGACCGGACGTCCGCGTTGGGCTTGAGGAGCATCGAGGTGGCGGTCAGCCAGAGCGCGGCGAAGATGAGGCTGCCCAGTATGTCGGTCGGGTGGTGCTCACCCCGGTACATGCGGGCCAGCGCGACCAGGGCGGGCATGGCCACCGCGAGGACGAGGAACAGCCACCGCCACCAGCCGCGGGCATGACCGATAGCCAAGATCGCGATCGCGATGTAGAGGCAGGCGGTCGCCGCCTCGTGCCCGGAGGGATAGGCCGACGTCGGCAGGCCATGATCGAGGTGCGTGACGGCCGGCCGGGGACGCTTGACCACGGCTTCGGCGACGAGGAACGCGCCAAGTTCGCCGCACATCAGGACCGCGATGAAGATGACGGGCCGCCAGTGCCGGGTGACGGCCAGGAATATCACGCAGGTGGCGATCGACGCCACCAGGATAGCCTCGGTCGCGCCGAGCGTGCTGAAGACCTCGCTCCACCGGGTCAGTCCCGGTGTGCGGTGGGCGGCGAGCCACCGCGGTATCGTCCGGTCGCCCAGCACGTTGCCGTGGCCGTACCGCACGACAAGTTCGCCGAAGCCGACCACGATCCCCAGGATCAGCACCCAGGCGATCAGAACCCCGGCGGCGATCCGGCCGCGATGCCGGCGGCCCGGTGCGCGCTCCGGCCGGGCCGGGACGAGATCGGCGCGGGCCTCGGGCTCCAGGCCCTGGGTGAGCGGGTCGGTCACCGGCACGCCCGTTGCCTGCCGCCCGAGTTGGAACGCGAACGCCGTGATCCCGAGCCAGGTGATCCCGAGAGCCCAGGCGCCGAGGACGTCGGACAGGTAATGCACTCCGAGCAGGATCCGGCTGACCCCGATCAGCGCGACGAGCACGGTGATCACGGTGATGAACGCCGGGCGCCACCGGCCCCGGGCCGCGGGCAGGAAGACCAGCAGCAGTGCCCCGTAACAGACGATGGAGCCGAGGGAATGCCCGCTGGGGAAGCTGCTGCCTGTGCCGTGCGCGACCGGGTGCGCCACCACCGGGCGGGCCCGTCCGATCAGCGATTTCAGCACCGGATCCATGATCAGGGCGCCCGCGCCGGCGACGAGCAGGTAACCGGCCAGCCACCATCGCTTGCGCAGCGCCAGCAGGACCGCCCCGGCACCGGTCACGGCCCACAGCACGCCGTCGCTGCCCAGCCAGGTAATCGCCTTGATCACCGAGACCAGTGTCTTGTGCGCGGCGACGGCGCTGTTGAGGTCGGCCGCGGCCCCGTGGTCGACGGACTCTAACGGAACCCACTGCAGGCGCACGAGAACCAGCAGGATCGTGAAGACCGTCGCGGCGGCCGTGACCGCCGTCAGCGGCGCGAGGCGGCGGCCGGGGCGGCCGGAGAGGCCGGAGCGGCTGTGATGACCGCCGGGGCGGCCGGAGAGGCCGGAGCGGCTGTGATGACCGCCGCTGCCGCCTTGAGTCAGGTTCGGCATGACGCTCCAACTGCCCGCCACACGGGCGTTCACACGAGGTCAGGCCGGCACGCAGACCGTGATGGACCCGGGGGTGACCTCAATCCGCAGCTTCCTGGCCTTGGCGCGCACCCCGCCGTCGAGTTCGTAAGGGAGCTTGCGGGCGAACCGGATCTGGGCCTGCCTGCCCCGGGTGACCTCGACGAACGGCGACTGCTCGGCGCGGCCGAGCGCGAGCTTGCCCAGTGTCCTGGCCCATTGGGCCGGGTTCTTCGCGGTGACCACGCCGAGGTCCAGCAGCCCGTCATCCGGCTGTGCCGCGGGAAAGGCCTGTATCCCGCCGAGTACCTTGCCGACGTTGCCGACCAGCACGCACGAGACGCGGCCCTCGAAGAAGCGCTCGCCATCCACCTCGATCGTTGCTTTCACCCGGCTCGCGCCCAGGTTCCTGGCCCCGGTGTAGAGGTAGGCCGCGCGGCCCAGCCGGTCTTTCAGGGCCCGGTCGGCGTCGGCGATCATCCGGGCGTCGAGTCCGGCCCCGGCCATCACCGCGAAATGCTCGCCGTTCACCGATCCGGTGTCCAGCGGGCGGCGGCGCCCGTGCAGCCCGACCCGTACCGCGGCGGCCACGTCGTCCGCGGGGATGTCCAGGTTGGACGCCAGCAGGTTCGCCGTGCCCGCCGGCAGGATCGCCACCACCGCGCCGGTCCCGGCCAGCGCATCGATGCAGCGCTGGACCGTGCCGTCGCCGCCCCAGATGAACGTGAGGTCGGCGCCCTGGTCCAGGGCGCGGCGAGCGCAATCCGGGGCGTGCTTGCTCTTGCGCACCTCATACCAGAGCGGATCGGTCACGCCCTCGTCGGCGAGGGCCTTCCTGAGCGCGGGCAGGCCGCCGCCGAAGCTCTTGCGGGCGTGCGCGACAACGGCCACTGTGGCCATGGGGAAATCAGACCTTCCGCCAGCGGGCCTCGCACAGCCCGTAAACACCGAAGATGAGCAGGCCGAGCGCGGCCAGGAGCAGCAGCACCTGGCCGAACGGCTGGTCGCGCAGGGTCAGCAGCGCCCGGTCGATGCCGCCGGACTTCGCGGGCTGGTGCGTGACCGCCGCGTCGACGATCAGGATGCCGGCCAGGGCGAACACCACGCCTCTGGCGGTGGTCCCGATCACGCCGAGCCACTCCACGAGCTTGCGCGTCCTCGGGCTCATCTGCCACGTCCGCAGGTACTTCAGGAACTTGCGGCGGATGCCCTCGACCGCCAGCACGGCACCGATACCGACCACGATCAGGCCCGCGATGCCGACCAGCCACTGACCGCCCGGGTGCTGCATAGCGTTGGCCGTCAGGTCCTGCTGCTGGCGGGACTGGCTGCGCTGCGAGCCGGAGATCACCGTGAACGTCAGGAACGCAAAGCCGGCGTAAACAACGGCCCGGCCCAGTGACTTCAGCCGGGGACCTGCGCCGGCCGCGTCGCCGGTGACGCCGAACGTGGCCTCGCTCAGGCGCCACAGCGCGTAGGCGGCAAAGCCGATGGCCAGCAGCCACAGCGAGACCGCGCCGTACGGCTTGCCCGCGAGCAACTGCAGGGCGCCTTCCTGGTCGGCTTCGTGCGCGCTGCGGCCCAGCGCGACCAGGGCCGCGACCCAGCCGATCAGGATGTAGATAATTCCCCGCGCGGTAAGCCCGGCCCGGGCCAGCCACTGCGCCGCCCTGCTCCCGGAGGCCCGCCTCATCTTGCCCCGCGCCTGCGATACCGCTGCCGGTCCCATGACCCTGGTCTCTACCTTGCCTGCCACGGCGGAAACGCCCGCCGCCATCTTCCGGCTACCACGTGCCCCACTTCAGCGCCGGCTCGGGCAGCGGCGGGGGCGTGCCGAAGGCGGGTGCGCCGTCCAGGTCCAGCGCGTCCAGCGGCATGTTGGCCGCCGCGTCCCTTGCGGTCAGCGCGGGCAGGTTCCATTTCTCTTCCACCAGGCGCAGCACCGACGTGTGGTCGAGAACCGTGGAGCAGACGTAGCCGGGGCGGGCGTACGGCGACACGATCACGGCCGGGACCCGGAACCCGTAGCGGTCGTACCGGTGCGGTCCGCTGGTCAGGTTCTTCTTGGCCTTGACCAGGCGGGGGAACAGCGGCCGCACGATTGCCTCCAGCGGCGACGCGGTGCCGATCGCGCTGCGTCCCTCGATGTCGTCGGGCGGGACCGCGGGCGGCGGCGGCACGTGGTCGTAGTAGCCGCCGTGCTCGTCGTAGACCCAGATCAGCAGGGTGTGCGGCCACCCGCGGCCGCGGGTGGCCGCATCGACCACCGCGGCGGCGAAGCTCTCGCCCTTGCGGATGTCCAGCGGGTTCTCCTCGGAGTAGCCGTCGAAGTCCGGGTCCACGATGCTGAAACCCGGCAGCGTGCCCTGCTCGGCGTCGGCGAAGAACTGGTCCATGCCGTGCACGTGCTGCATGTAGCGGCCGATCCCCAGCGGGAACACGTCCGCGGTGAACTTCAGGTCCTTCTCGACGCCCTGGCTCACGGTGGGCAGCGACCGGCCCAGGGACAGCAGGCGGCGCCGGGCCATCTTCCGCTTGTGCCGGGCGTAGTGCGTCAGCTTGGACCGGGGCTGGCCGTCGGCCACCGGGTGGTAGTTGGCCCAGGAGATCCCGTGCGTGGTCAGCAGGTCGAAGATCGTCCCGGCCTCGGGGTAGTCGAGCAGGTCGTACGGCGAGTCGTCGATCAGCCCGTGCGCCGTGCCCGCGATCAGGAACCGCCGGTTGGGGAAGGTCGGCCCCAGGCACGAGCTGAACCAGCGGTCGGCCACCGGGAACGTCCGGGCCAGCCCGTAGTAGAAGGGCAGGTCGGCCTCGGACCAGTAGCCCATGCCGACGGACGCGGCCGCGGCCGAGGTGTCCGTGGCCTGCGCGGTCCCGGCCCTGGCCTCGGCCTGCACCTCCTGCGTGCTGGTCACGAAGCCGTCGTTGCGCCCCTCGCCCCACTGCTGGTGGGTGGCGTGCCAACTCTGGCACGGGACCCCCTGGCGCTGGCTGGTCGAGGCCAGGTGAAAGGCGCGGACCGCCTCGCCGCCGTTCCCGTGGTTGCAGGCACCGGGCTCGCCGTCCGGGGCGAGCGGGAAGCCATCTCCTCGTCCGGCCAGCATGCCGAGATAGTTGTCGTAGGAGTGGTTCTCCATCATCAGCACGACGATGTGCCTGATCTGCGGCAGCAGGTCGGCGCCCGCGGGCTCGCCGGGCCGGGGCCGCGGCCGCGGCGGCGCCGCCGCGCGCCGCCGGGCCAGGCGCTTCATTTCATACTGCTCGAGCAGTTCCCACACGCCGGTTCCGCCTTCGGGGGTTGGAGGGGGTGCCGTATCGACTGCCCAGAACGGCGCTGGTCATGCGGCGACCGAACCGGAACGCGGCCGGCTCGGGGCCGCTAGCGCACCGGGGGCAGGTCCTGGCCGGGGCCGAGCACGCTGCGGAACGGGTCGCCGCGCCGGGCCAGGCGGTCGGCCACCATCCGGATCGTGATGCCGTCCGGCCGCAGGTCCGGGTCGTCCAGTTCGTCCCAGTCGATCGGGACCGACACCGGCGCCCCCGGCGCCGGGCGCGGGCTGTACGGCGCGACCAGCGTCTTGTTGATGACGTTCTGGGTGTAGTCGAGCCGGGCCCGGCCCTGGCGCGCGCGGACGTCCCACTGCCAGCTCACCAGGTCGGGCACGACCGAGCCGACCTCACGGGAGATCTGCTTCACCCACTCGCGCGTCTGCTCGAAGCTGGGCCCGCGGTTGATCGGCACCCAGATCTGCAGGCCGGTGTGGCCGGTCAGCTTGGGCTGGGCCCGCACGCCCAGGTGCTCCAGCGCGGTCCGGTGCAGGCGGGCCAGAACCAGCACGTCTTCCCAGGTCGTTTCCGCGCCGGCGTCGATGTCGAACAGCGCGTACGTGGGCTCGCGCGGCTGGTCGGCGCGCGAGGTCCAGGCGTGCCACTCCAGCGCGCCGAAGTTGGCCGCCCAGACCAGCGCGGCCGGCTCGTCCACGACCAGGTAGGTGCTGGTCTCCCCCGGGTCGGCGTCCGGGTTCTCCCAGCGCGGCACCCAGTCCGGCGCGTGCTCGGGTAGCTGCTTGTGCCAGAAGCCCCTGGTCTGCGCGCCGCCGGGGAACCGGTGCATGTTGAGCGGCCGGCCGGCCAGGTAGGGCAGGACCACCGGGGCGATGCGCGCGGTGTACGCGAGGAACTCGCGCTTGGTCACCGGGTCCTCGCCCGGCCGGGCCGGGAAGAGGACCTTGTCCAGGTTGGTCACCTTGAGCCTGCGCCCGAACACCTCCCAGGTGCCGCCGCCCGGTCCCAGCGCGGCGAGCGCGTCCAGCACGGCCGGGTCGGGCCCGGCCGGAACGTCGCGCCCGGTCTGCTCGCCGATCGCGACCGACGCCTGGGCGGGCGGCAGGTCACCCCGCCACATCCGCTCCGGGTGCGCCTTGACCTCGTCGTTGGTGCGGCCGCTGAGCACCGACCTCGGGTGGTCTTCGGGATCCCAGCCGGGCACCGCGTACTCGTCGTGCTTGTGCAGCAGCAGCCACTGGTTCTGGTCCTCGCGGGTGCGCCCGCTGCGCACCAGGATCAGCCGGCCGCGCAGTTTCTCCCCGGTCACGTCGGCGTGCAACTCGCCCGCGGCCACCGCGGCGGCCGGGTCGTCGGTCTCGTGCGGCTCCCAGGTCCCGGTGTCCCACACGATCACGTCGCCGCCGCCGTACTGCCCACCCGGGATGATGCCCTCGAAGTCCAGGTACTCGATCGGGTGGTCCTCGACGTGGACCGCCATCCGCTTCACGTCCGGGTCGAGTGTCGGCCCCTTGGGCACGGCCCAGCTCGCCAGCACCCCGTCGATCTCGAACCGCAGGTCGTAGTGGAGCCGGCGGGCCCGGTGCCGCTGCACGACGAACCGCCGGCGGACCGCGCCTTCGGGTTGCGGCGCGGCGCCCGCGGGCTCGGGCGTGCGCTCGAAGTCCCGCTTGCTCCGGTACTGGGCCAGCGGCTCGCTCTGGGTTTTCTCCGGGCTCGCCTTCTTGGGCCTGGCCTTCGCGGGTGCCATCGTCACAGCTCCAGCAGCCGGGTCGCGTTGTCGTGGCACACCGCGCGCAGCCAGGCCGCCCCGAGGTCGAGGCGGGCCAGGGCCTCAAGCTGGTGCAGGTACGGGTACGGGATGTTCGGGAAGTCGCTGCCGAGCAGCACCCGGTCGGCCAGCGCGGCCAGCCGCGGCCGCAGTTCGCGCGGGAACGGCATGAAGCGCTCGAAGAAGTCGGTGAACGCCATCGTGGTGTCGAGGTGCACGCCCGGGTAGCGCTCCGCGAGCCCGAGGAACGCGCCGTACTCCGGCGACCCCAGGTGAGCGACGATCACGACGAGGCGCGGGTGCCGGGCCAGCACCTCGGAGATCGGCCCGGGCCCGGTGAACCGGCCCGGCGTCGGCCCCGACCCGCAGTGCACGACCACCGGCACGCCCGCCTCGGCCAGCGCACCCCAGACCGGGTCGAGCAGCGGGTCACGCGGGTCGTAGCCGCCCACCTGCAGGTGTACCTTGAACAGCCGCGTACCCGCGCCGATCGCCTCGGCCACGTACCCGCCGGCGCCCGGCTCGGGGAAGAACGTGGCGCTGCGCAGGGCATCCGGGGTGCGCGCCGCGAACCCGGCTGCCCACCCGTTCAGCCAGGCCGCCATGTCCGGCTTGTGCGGGTACGACAGCGCGCTGAACCGGCGCACACCGAACGCGCGCAGCAGCGCCACCCGCTCGTCCTCGGGCCACTGGTACCGCACATGCCAGGGCTGGCCGTTGCCCTCGCGGCCCTGCTCGAAGTAGGCCCAGACCTTGGCCTGCACGTTCGGCGGCATGAAATGCGTATGCACGTCGACCAGCCCGGGCAAACCCAGATTTTTCCAGAACGCGGCGACATCGCCGGCCTCGCTGCCCCCGGCCGGGTCGGGCTCCGGGCTCGCCGGACGGTCCTGGTCGCGGGGGTCGGTCACGCCTCAAGTCTGCCAGGCGGGGCCGCGGCGGCCCAGACACCAGGTCAGCGCACGAGTTCGTCGAACAGCCGCCCGAGTTCGGCGGCGGGGTCGGCGGTCAGCCCGGTGTGCACCGGGCTGGGCTGGATCATGGTGCTCCGGGTCGCCGTCAGCCACCGGAACCTGGCTCCCGGCGAGTCCCCCGCGTCCCGGGCGCGCTGGCAGTCGGCTTCCACGGCGGCCAGTCCCCGCGCCACCGCGGCCAGATCCACCCGGGGGTCGAGGGCCAGCAGCCTCGCCTCGTTAAGGAAAATCCGGCAACCGAGGAACGAGGGCCGCTGTGAATATAGGATCACCCCGGCGTTCATGGCCTCACCGCGCTCGACCCGCGGGACGACCCTGATCAGCGCGTACTCGAACGGTTCGAGGCTGCTCACCGGATCACCCCCGGCATCAGGGCCGAGCGTTCCTTCAGGTGCGCGGCGTAGTCCCCCGGCCGGCCGTCGCCCAGCCACTGCGGCGGCACCAGGCCGGTGACCTCCTCGAGCAGCTTGTCGGTGATCTGCGGGGCCAGGGTCTCGTGCGCGGCCGCGAGCCGGGTCGCCGCCGGGCGCAGCACGTGGTCCTTGGCGTCGAACGGGGCCGCCGGGCGGGCCGTGGGCCAGTTGTGGTGGAAGTACAGCGCCGCGCCATGGTCGATCAGCCAGATGTCGCCGTGCCAGACCAGCAGGTTCGGGTTACGCCAGGTCCGGTCCACGTTCTGGATCAGCGCGTCGAACCACAGCACCCGGCTGGCGAAGTCGGCGTCCACGTCCCAGCCCGACAGGTCGAAGCCGGCCGACCCCGGCAGGAAGTCGATGCCGACGTTCAGCCCGCTGCTGGCCCGCAGCAGGTCCTGGATCTCTTGATCCGGCTCGGTACTGGCGATGCGCGGGTCCAGGTAGCCGAGCACGATCTCCGGCGTGCGCAGGCCGAGCCGCCGCGCCAGTTCCCCGCCGATGATCTCCGCGACCAGCGCCTTCGGTCCCTGCCCGGCGCCCCGGAACTTCATCACGTACGTCCCGAGGTTGTCCGCCTCCACCACCGCGGGCAGCGAGCCGCCCTCCCGCAGCGGCGTCACGTAGCGGATCACCCGCACCTCTTCCAGCACGCCGCACAGGCTATCGGCCCACCGCTCTTCGACCCGCCGTCCCGCACCCCCCGCCGTCCCCGCCCCGCCGGCCGCCGTCCCCGCCCCGCCGGCCGCCGTCCCCGCCCCGCGCGTCCCGCACCGCCGCCCCGGCCGACCGCTCCCCTCAGGGCCGCCCCTCCCCTCAGGGCCGCCCCGCGCTCGCCACTGCGGTCACTCCCGTCACACATACCACTTGCGTTGAGCTGTCCGCGCCCTCTCCATAGGTGATCACGGCGATGAATGTGAGTTAGGTGCTCGCCGGCGAGCAGCAAACGTTCATTCATCGGCGTTGGCGGATGCCCCGGCGGCCGAATCCGCGCGGTTGCCGCCTCATCGCGGATGATCATGGCGATGAAAGCGACTTCGGGGCACATGCAACTGCCCTGGCGCCACTTTCATCGGGGGCGGCACCGGATCCGGTCGCGGAATTGAAACGTGTTCTAGTTATCTCGTAGGCTGTTGCCACGCAAACTGGGACAGGCGGGGACTGATGATCCTAGACCGATTCCTGATCACCGACCGGGTGGCCGTGGTGACCGGCGCGGGCCGCGGCATCGGCGCGGCGACCGCGCTTGCGCTGGCCCAGGCCGGGGCGGACGTGGTGATCTCCGCGCGCACCGAGGACGAACTGGTCAAGGTGGCGCGCGAGGTCGAGGCGGCGGGGCGGCGGGCGGTGGTGATCCCGGCCGACCTGAGCGACCTCGACGCGGCGGCAGGGCTGGCGCAGGCCGCCATGGAGGCGTTCGGCCGGCTGGACATCGTGGTCAACAACGTCGGCGGCGCCATGCCCCGGCCGTTCCTCGCGACCAAGCCGCGGCACCTGACCGACGCGTTCAGCTTCAACGTGGCGATCGCGCACAGCCTGACCCGGGCCGCGGTGCCGCACCTGGCCGCCTCCGGCGAGGCAGGCGGGCCGGGCGGGGCCGTGATCAACATCTCCTCCGTCATCGGGCAGGTCTCCGGGCGCGGCTATCTGGCCTACGGCACGGCCAAGGCGGCGCTGGCCCACTACACCCGGCTGGCCGCGGCCGACCTGGCCCCCCGGATCCGGGTCAACGCGATCGCGGTGGGATCGGTCGCGACCTCCGCGCTCGACATCGTGCTCACCGATGACAACCTGCGCGGCCAGATGGAGCAGGCCACCCCGTTGCGCAAGATCGGCGACCCGGAGGACATCGCGGCGGCGGCCCTGTACCTGGCCTCGCCTGCGGCCGGCTACGTCACCGGGACGATCCTCGAGGTCGACGGCGGACTGGAGCGCCCCAACCTCGACTTCGGCATCCCCGACGTCTGACCGGCTCCGCGCGGCATATCGGGGCGGGCGGGAAGGCTGCGCCGGGGCGATGCGTTGGCTGCTGATGGACTGTCCACTCATCCCGCGGCGCGGTCCGCAGCCGCGGGAATCCCGTAGCGGAAGTGAGGTTTATCATGGCGCTGCCCTTCGATTCCGCGCCGAAGTTCGGTGAGTACGCGCGCCCGGAACTGCTGGTCTCCACCGACTGGCTGGCCGAGCACGCCGGCGACCCCGGCCTGGTCGTGGCCGAGTCCGACGAGGACGTGCTGCTGTACGAGACCGGGCACATCCCGGGCGCGGTGAAGCTCGACTGGCACACCGAACTCAACGACCCGGTAACCCGCGACTACGTCGACGGCGCGGGCTTCGCGCGGCTGATGTCGGAGAAGGGGATCAGCCGGGACACCACGCTGGTCCTGTACGGCGACCGCAACAACTGGTGGGCCGCGTACGCGCTGTGGGTGTGCACGCTGTTCGGCCACCCGGACGTCCGCCTGCTCGACGGCGGCCGGGCCAAGTGGATCGCCGAGGGGCGGCCGCTTGACACCGGGGTACAGGAACGCCCGCACGCCGACTACCCGGTGGTCGAGCGCGACGACAGCGAGTTCCGCGCGTTCAAGGAGCAGGTCGCGGCGCACATCGGCCTGCCGCTGATCGACGTGCGGTCGCCCGGCGAGTACACCGGCGAACTGCTGCACATGCCGGACTACCCGCAGGAGGGCGCGGTGCGGGGCGGGCACATCCCGGGGGCCAGGAACGTGCCCTGGGCCCGCGCGGCCGCCGAGGACGCGACGTTCCGGTCCCGCAAGGAGCTTGAGGCGATCTATGCGGGCGAGGCCGGGCTGGGCCCGGACGACGACGTGGTCGTCTACTGCCGGATCGGTGAGCGGTCCAGCCACACCTGGTTCGTGCTGCACCACCTGCTGGGCTACCCGAACGTGCGCAACTACGACGGCTCGTGGACCGAGTGGGGCAACGCGGTCCGGGCGCCCATCCGCCGGGGGGCAACACCGTGACGGCCGGCGCCGACACGCTGCATCCGCGCCTGCGCGAGATCATCGAGGACTTCGCGGCGGTGCCCGACAAGGACAAGCTGCAACTGCTGCTGGAGTTCTCCGAGGAACTGCCGCCGCTGCCCGAGAAGTACGCCGACGATCGCGACCTGCTGGAACAGGTGCCAGAGTGCCAGACGCCGCTGTTCCTGGCCGTGGAGGTCGAACCCGACGGCACCGCGCAGCTTTTCTTCGACGCGCCGCGGGAGGCGCCGACCACCCGCGGCTTCGCCGGCATCCTGCACACCGGCCTGAACGGGCTGACCACGGACGAGATCCTGGACACCCCGGGCGAGTTCCCCAGCCAGCTTGGGCTGCAGGACCTGGTCAGCCCGCTGCGACTGCGGGGCATGGCGGCCATGCTGGCCCGGATCAAGCGCCAGGTCCGCGAGCGCCAGGCCTGACCACCGGCACGGCCCGGGACGCGGTTCAGCCCGGGCCGGGCGCGAACGCGGCGGCGTGGTCGCACGCCCATGCCTCGAAACGGCGCGGCGGGCGCCCGAGCAGGTCCTCGATAGACCTGGCCGGAGCACGCGGGCAAGGACCGCAACGCGTCCTTCGCCTGATCGTGGGCACGTTCTAGGGCAGGGCGTTGCCCATCCCCCACGGCGAGGAGCCCGCCGATGACGAACCGTGCCGATACGCCGGCGGCCCATCTCACCGAGGAGGACTGCCGGCTGGCGGACCTCATCGACGTGGTGAGCGTCCAGACGGACCTGGCCGGGTACCCGAAGGCCAGCACGGTCGAGCAGAACGTGCTCATCTACGACAGCGCGCGGCTGCGCGAGGCCCTGGCCGAGCCGGGCGCCGGGCCGCAGGTTGCGGCCGAACTGGCCCGGGCCTTGCACGACGGGCCGGGCATCGTCGTGTTCGCCGGGGCGTTCCCCGACGCCGGGGCCGTCGACCGGGCCACCGAGCAGTTCGAGGCGATGATCGCCGGCCAGCGCGCGGCCGGAGGGGCGGCCGGCGACCACTTCGCCGCGGCCGGCCAGAACGACCGGATCTGGAACGCGCTGGAGAAACTGGCGCTGCGGGCACCGGAGGTGTTCGCGGCCTACTACGCCAACGAGGTCGTCGCGGCCGTGTGCCGCGCCTGGCTCGGGCCCGGTTACCAGGTCACGTCTCAGGTCAACGTGGTCAACCCGGGCGGGGCCGCGCAGACCGCGCACCGCGACTACCACCTCGGGTTCCAGTCCGGCGAGCAGGCCGCGCGGTACCCGCGGCATGTGCACCGCCTGTCGCCCGTGCTCACGCTGCAGGGCGCGGTCGCGCACAGCGACATGCCGGTCGAGACCGGCCCGACGAGGTACCTGCCGCACTCGCAGAAGTACCTGCCCGGCTACCTGGCCGGGCCGCGCCCGGAGTTCCGTGAGTACTTCGAGGCGCACCACGTCCAGTTGCCGCTGCGCAAGGGTGACGCGGTGTTCTTCAACCCGGCCCTGCTGCACGCCGCGGGGACCAACCGGAGCGCCGGCGTGCACCGGATGGCCAACCTGCTGCAGGTGTCGTCGGCGTTCGGCCGGGCCATGGAGGCCGTGGACCGGGCCCGGATGTCGATCGCGGTATTCCCGGCCCTGACGGCCATGCGAGACGCCGGGGCCGCGCCCGAGATGATCGCCAACGTGATCGCGGCGTGCGCGGAAGGGTATCCGTTCCCCACGAACCTCGACCTCGACCCGCCCGCCGACGGGCTCGCCCCGCCCGCGCAGGCCGACATACTCGGCCGGGCCGTCGCGGACGGCTGGCCCGCCGGGCGGCTCCAGGCCGAACTGGCGGCCTGGTCGGCCCGGCGGCAGACCTGATCACGGGCCGGGCTCGGACTGATACACCACGCCGCCCGCGGTACGCCGCGGCCGCGTCCGTACGGGCCGGCCCGTACGCCAGGACTGATCGGCCGCCCGGGCCAGGTCGAACGCGGCCAGCGCGTCGCCGCCGGTGACCTTGGGCGGCAGGCCGTCGCGGACGCAGCGGGCGAAGGATTCGAGTTCCTCGGCGTAGGCCGACGGGTAGCGCTGTTCGAAGTCGCGGGCGAGGTCGTGGGAGGCCCACCCCGGCGTCCGCCACTCATAGTGCCGGTACTGGGGATGGTCGATGCGCACCGTGGCGTGGCGGCCCATCACCTCGGTCGAGCACTCGTAGCCGTAACCGGCGGCGCGGCTGTCGTCGATCACGCCGAGGGCGCCGTTTTCGAAACGCAGCACCACGACCGCCGTGTCGATGTCGCCCAGGTCGGCGAAGCGCGGGTCACAGACCGCCGTGCCGTACGCGCTGACCTCCGTGACCTCGCCCACCAGCCAGCGCGCGGTGTCCAGGTCGTGGATCGTGACGTCCACGAAGAAGCCGCCCGAGTGGGCCAGGAACTCCGGGTTCGGCGGCGTCATGTCCCGCAGCGACGTGCGGAACAGGAAGACGTCGCCCAGTTCGCCGACCCGGATGCGGTCAGCGGCCGCGGCCCAGTCCGGGTCGAACCTGCGGTGGAAGCCGACCTGGAACGTCACCCCGGCCACGGCCACGGCCTCCATGGCGGCCACGGTGGCCGGCCGGTCCAGGGAGATCGGCTTCTCGCAGAACACGTGCTTTCCGGCCTGGCTGGCCCGGACGCTGAGCTCGGCATGCGCCTGGGTCGGCACGGCGATCGCGACGGCGTCGATGCCGTCGTCGGCCAGGATGTCCTCGTAGGACCCGGCCCGCGGGACGCCGTGCTGCTCGCTCACCTGGCGGGCCACCTCGGCGTCCGCGTCGTAGACGCAGGCCAGTTGCGCCGACGGGCAGCGGCCGGCCAGGTTCGCGGCGTGGATACGACCCATCCGGCCCAGGCCGGCCAGCCCGATCCTGACCCGCCGCGTCACGGGGGCGGTCCGCCGTGCTTGGCCAGGTACTGCCGGACCTGGTCGAGGTTCCAGGCCGACGACTCGCGGGCCCGCTCCTCCCAGGCGAACACGCACACGGCCGCGATGCCGTCGAACCCGGTCTCGGTGAGCGTGCCGAAGAACACGTCCCAGTCCACGTCGCCCTGGCCGATGTCGAGGTGCTGATGCACGCGGGCGGGTGAGCCCGGCGGGTTCACGATGTAGCGCAGGCCCGACGAGGCGCGGTGGTCGGACGAGTCGGCGATGTGCACGTGGGTGAGCAGCCGCCCGGCGTACTTCATGATCCCTTCGATGTCGCCGCCCTGGTGGAAGGTGTGCGGCGCGCAGTACAGGAACGAGACGAAGTCCCGGTCGACGCCGCGGACAAGGTCGATCCCGGCCCGGCCGTCCTCGACGAAGTCGCCGGGATGCGGTTCGAGCACCAGCCGCACGCCCTCGCGCTCGAAGAGCGGCAGCAGTTCCTCCATCGACCGCCAGAACTGGGCCTCGCTGGCCGATGCCGCCTCGGGCCGCCCGTTGAACTCGGACTTCATCACGTTCACGCCGAGGTCCACGGTGATCTGGATGGCCCGCTTCCAGTAGCGCACCGCAGCCTGGCGCTCGTCCTCGTCCGGCCCGGACCACCGGTACAGCGGCAGCACCGAGGAGATCTCCACGCCGGCCCGCCGCAGCGCGCTCTTGAACGCGGCGATCTGCGCCCGGTCGGCCCGCGGGCGCAGGAAGAACGGCAGGAAGTCCTCGCGCGGCGAGAGCTCGATGTGGGAGTAGCCGAGGTCGGCCACCAGCCCGGGCAGGTCGGTCAGCGGTACCCGGCGCAGCATGTAGGGGTCGAGCGCGATCTTCATGGCCGTAACCTCACGGGGTCTTCGCGTAGAAGTCGGGGCGCTCGGCCAGGGACACCTCGGTGCGGTGCCCGGTGCGCAGCGCCTGCAGGCAGGCGTCGGTGACGGCCGAGGCCGCGTAGCCGTCCCAGGCGCTAGGGCCGGTCGGCGGCCCGGCCGCCACCGCGTTCAGCCACTCCTGAAGCTCGGTGTCGAACGCGGCACCGAAGCGCTCGCGCCAGTCGGCGGGAACGTGGCCGCGGCGCTGGCCGTCTGTGGTCACCCGCACCACGGCCGCGTCCGCGAGCGCCACTGTCCCGGCCTCGCCCACGACCTCGCCGCGGATGTCGTAGCCGTACCGGGCGTTGACGAACACCTCGACGTCGACCAGCACCCCGCTGGCCATCTCGAACAGCAGGATCAGCGGATCCTGCAGGTCGCCGCCGCCCAGGCGGCTGGGGCGCGGCTTCAGGACGCTGGCGGCCGCGACCTCCTCGCGCAGCAGCCAGCGCACGAGGTCCATCTCGTGCACGGCCGAGTCGCTGACGATCATGTCGGTGGTGAAGCCGTACGGCGGCGCGGACGGGTTGCGGTGCGCGCAGTGCATCAGCAGCGGGACGCCGATCTGGCCGTCGTCGACCGCCGCCTTCAGCGCGCGGTAGCCGGCGTCGAAGCGGCGCATGAAGCCCACCTGCACCAGCCGGCGGCCCGCGGCCAGTTCGGCGTCGACGATCCGCAGGCACGCCTCGCTGGTCGGGGCCAGCGGCTTCTCGCAGAACACCGGCTTGCCCGCGCCGATCGCCGCGAGCACGTGCTCCTCGTGCGTCGCCCCCCAGGAGGTGACGAGAACCGCGTCCACCTCCGGGTCCTCGATGAGGTCCCGGCCGGCCGGGTGCACCCGGGCGCCGGGCAGCCTGCCGGCCACGTCCCGCGCGCGGGCCTGGTCGACGTCGGTCACGGCCACGACCGCTCCCCCGGTCAGGACCCGGGTGATCCGGCGGATGTGGTCCTGGCCGATCATGCCCGTGCCGATCACGCCGACCCGGACGGTCACGACTCATCATCTCCCGCCCCGCCCGCCCTACCCGCCCCGCCCGCCCTACCCGCCCCGCCGAGGCCCAGGCCGCGCAGGTAGTCGTAGGTGCGCCGCGCGATCGGCTTCGGGACGTCGAAGTCCACTGGGTACATGTCCTGCTCCACGACCACGTACAGATCCGTCTCCAGCTCGCGCAGGGCCTCGGCCACCGCTTCGATGTCGGGCCGCCCCCGCGGCGGCTCGCAGCTCGCGCCCATCGCGACGGCCTGACCGAACGCCAGGCCGTCCCGGTCGGCCCGCTCGACGATGGCCGGGTCCATCTGCTTGATGTGTACGTACCCGATGCGGTCGGGATAACGGCGGATGAGCGCCGCGCTGTCCGCGTGCCGGTAGGCCAGGTGCCCGGTGTCCAGGCAGAGCGACACGTAGCGGGGATCGGTCTCGTCGAGGAACCGCTCCGTCTGCGCCTGGGTTTCCACGTGGCTGTCGGCGTGCGGATGGAACTGCAGCCGCACGCCGTACTCCTCGAAGACCGCCCGGCCCAGCTCGTCCGTGGCCCGGATCAGCGTCCGCCAGGCGCTGGTGTCCAGGCCGGCGGGCTCAAGGTAGGCGCCGGTCGTGTCGTCGCGGTAGCCCGGCACCGGCACGAACACCACGTGCCGGGCGCCGAGCGCGGCGGTCAGCGCGGCCACCCGGCGGGTGGCGGCCAGGATGTCCGGCCAGTCCGCGGCCCGGTGCAGGCCGCTGTGGCCGTGCATGGTGCCGCCGGCCACCTGCAGCCCGCGCGCGTTCACCTCGTCGGCCAGCCGCGCCGGGTCGGTGGGCAGGTAGCCGTACGGCCCCAGTTCCAGCCATTCGTAGCCCACGTCGGCGACCTCGTCGAGGAACCGCGCCCAGGGCGTCTGCCGCCGGTCATCGGCGAACCACACACCCCACGAGTCAGGGCAGGTGCCGAGCCGGAGGCGCGCTGCGGCGCGCGCCTCCGGGACGGCATCCGAGCCGATCGCGGTCATAAGCGGAAACCTCCCCTTGCGTTGTCATCCTGATCGCGTCGTGCCGCCGGGCTCACGTCTGCGTGCCAGGCTCCCGCTGGCCGACGCCAAGCTCGCTGGCCTCTTCCCCGAGCTCCTGGCCGAGTTCGGCCGCGGCGCCGCCGACGCTTTCGAGCTCGTGGCTGAGCTGCTCGAGCTCGGCCCCGCCGGCCATGAGCCCGGTGAGCTCGTCGCGGGTGATCTGGCTCTTCTCGAAGTAGCCGATGCTGCGGCCCCGGTTGAGCAGCAGGAACCGGTCGCCCACCGGGTAGGCGTGGTGCGGGTTGTGGGTGATGAAGATGACGCCGAGACCGCGCTCACGGGCCTGGACGACGTAGCGCAGCACGACGCCGGACTGCTTGACCCCGAGCGCCGCGGTGGGCTCGTCCAGGATGAGGACCTTGGCCCCGTAGTAGACCGCGCGCGCGATCGCCACGCACTGGCGCTCGCCGCCGGACAGGGTGCCGATGGGCTGTTCGACGTCGCGCAGGTCGATGCCCATGTCGAGCAGTTCTGACTTGCAGGTCCTCCTCATGAGCGGGATGTCCATGCGCGGGCCCTTGCGGACCTCGTTGCCGAGGAAGAAGTTGCGCCACACCGGCATCAGCGGGACCACGGCCAGGTCCTGGTACACCGTGGCAATGCCCAGATCCAGCGCCTGGCGCGGCGAGTCGAACGATACCGGGGTGCCCTCGACCTCGTAGCGGCCCGAGGTGGGGTGGAGCAGCCCGGCGATGATCTTGATGAGCGTGGACTTGCCCGCGCCGTTGTCACCCAGCACGCAGGTGACCTCGCCCGCGCTGACTTCTAGCGAGATATCGGACAGCGCGATGATGCTGCCGTACTGCTTGCTGGCGTCGATGAGCTTGACCAGCGGGACGGATGCCTTCGGCCTGCTGTCGGTGCTTTCGGTGGTGGCGGTCATATCGATGCCTCCGCGCGGCGACGGATAAAGGTGTTCAGCAGGATCGCGCCGAGCAGCAGTGCACCCTCGAAGAACGTGAACCAGTCGGGGTCCCAGCCGGCGTAGACGATGCCCTGGTTGACCATGCCGAAGATCAGCGCGCCGATGCCGGCGCCGACCACCGAGCCGTACCCGCCGGTCAGCAGGCAGCCACCGACCACGGCCGCGATGATGTAGACGAACTCGTTGCCCACGCCCTGCCCGGACTGCACGTTGTTGAACTCGAACAGCGTGTGCATGCCGGTGAACCAGGCCAGCAGGCCCACGGCCATGAACAGCCCGATCTTCGTCTTCCCGACCGGCACCCCGACGGCCCGGGCGCTCGGCGCGCTGCCGCCGACCGAGAAGATCCAGTTGCCGATGTGGGTGCGCAGCAGGATCCAGGTCGCGATGGCCACGATCACGATCCAGTACACGACCGTGGCCCGGATGTTCACGCCGCCGATCGTGAAGCTCGCCGCGAAGATGTGCTGAGCCGATGAGAACCCCTGGATGTTGGAGATCTGCGGCGAGGCCACCTGGTTGGTGATGGTCTGGGTCAG
>DATAVV010000015.1:0-2100 GCA_036267555.1 Streptosporangiaceae bacterium
CGCCGAGCTGAGAATGGTCAGGCTCAGCGGGGTGATGACCGCCGCACCCAGCCCCTGCACCGCCCGGGCCGTGATCAGCAGGCCGATGTCCGGCGCCAGCGCGCAGGCCGCCGACGCCACGGTGAACAGCGCCAGTCCCGCCGTGTAGACGCGCCTGCGGCCGAGCCGGTCGCCGAGCGCCGCGGCGGTGATGATGCCCGCGCCGAACGCCATGCTGTAGGCGTTGACCGTCCACTGGAGCGTGCCGAGGCTGCCGCCGAGCGAGCGGTGGATCGACGGCAGGGCGGTGACCACCACCAGCGCGTCGAGGACAACCATGAAGAACGCCACGGCGGTCAGCGCCAGGGTCATCGCCTGCCGCGCCGGCGATGGGTTAGACGGCGCTGGGCCCGGCGAGGCAGTCGACGGGCCGGCCGCGCGTGTGGTCACCCGGTTTACGGCGGTCATGGGTTGCTCCAATCAGGGCTTGAACGCGGCGGACGGTGTGCCCGCGGAACGGGTCAGCTGGCCTGGTCGCCGCTGCGGACTGCGTCCGGCACCTGGATGAGCCGGGCGACCTCGACGCCGCCGTCGTGGGCCAGGCTCGGGCAGCCCTTGGCCACGGCCAGCGCCTCGTCCAGGTCGGCGGCGCTGATCAGCGAGTAGCCGCTCAGCTCGGTGCCGGGGCCGCAATTGCCGACCGCCGAGCTCTCGACGGCCGGGTTGCCGATGTCGGCCACGTGGCCGTTCATGCCGTCGAACCAGGCCGTCCAGGCCTTGGCCGACTCCGGCGTGCGGGTGTAGCCGGGCGTCAGGCGGTAGGTGAAGACGAAGGTAGACATCGATCTGCTCCTTTTCTCGTGGCCGCAGCCTTTCGGCGGCTGGGCCGGTCACTGGGGCAGACACCGGCGTCCCGGCGAAGTGGGCGGCCCGCGACCGCCCACTTCGCGGCCGCGGCGGTGTCAGAACCAGCGGATGCATGTCCGCAGCGGGAGGCAGGGATGCGAGGGTGGAACGGTGAGCACAGAGCTGATCGACCGGGCGCGATACGGGGACGAGACCGCCTTCCAGGAGCTGGTCGGCCCGTACCAGCGCGAGTTGCAGGTGCACTGCTACCGGATACTCGGCTCGGTGGCCGACGCCGAGGACGCGCTGCAGGAGACGCTGGTCACCGCCTGGCGGAGCCTCCGGCAGTTCGAGGGGCGGGCGTCGGTCCGGACCTGGATGTACCGGATCGCGACCACCCGGTGCCTGAACATCCTGCGGTCGGCTAGCCGGCGGCCCGCGATGACCCTGCCGCAAGGCGTCGAGCCGCCCGAGCCGTCCCGCCTGGGTGAGGCGCTCTGGCTCGAGCCGTACCCGGATCTGCTGCTGGAGGAGCTGCCCGACGCGTCAGCCGGGCCGGAGGCCCGGTACGAGGCCAGGGAGGCCATGTCGGTGGCGTTTGTCACCGCGCTGCAGTTGCTGCCGCCGCGGCAGCGCGCCGCCCTGATCCTGCGGGACGTGCTGGACTTCCCGGCCAGCGAGGTCGCGGCCATGCTCGACACCACCGAGCAGTCCGTGACCAGCGCGCTCAAGCGGGCCCGGGCCACGCTGACCCGGGAACTGCCGTCCGGGGACACCGAACCGCCGCCCCCGCCGGACTCGCCCGCCGAACGAGAGCTCGTGGCCCGCCTGGTCGCCGCGTTCGAGGCCGCTGACGTGGACGGCATCGTGGCCCTGATGACGCAGGACGCCTGGATGCGCATGCCGCCGGTGCCGCTGGAGTACCAGGGACGGGAGCTGATCGGCCAGTTCCTCGCCACCGTGGCGTTCCGGCAGGGCCGCCGCTACCGGCTGGTCCCGACCCGGGCCAACGGCCAGCCCGCCTTCGCGGTCTACCTGCGGGACCCGGTCAACGGCGTGACCCGCGCGTTCGGGCTGATGGTGGCCACGCTCGCCGGCGACCGGATCAGCGTGCTCACCCGCTTCGACAACAGCGCGATGACGCACTTCGGGCTGCCGCGGATCCTGACCGACTGACGGCCGGGATCGGGTTCTGTCGGTCCGGGTTTGTAGTGTCGGCCCCAACCGACCAATGGAGGTGTCGTGGGCCGCGCAAGCAACCGCAAGAAGGCACGC
>DATAVV010000016.1:0-5271 GCA_036267555.1 Streptosporangiaceae bacterium
CCGGAGTCGGCGGCCGCGGCCAGGACGTCGACGTCGCCGACGGTCTCGGCGAACCGGCGCAGCGAGCCCGCGGGCACGCACCGCAGGCACCCGGCCACCTCGCTCACCGCCGCGACAACCCGCGCCGCGGTCTCATCCGCCACGTTCAGCAGGACCCGGTTCCCGGTGCTCTCCAGCAGTTCGATGCCGCGCAGCAGTTTCTCTTCGCTCTTGGCGCCGAACCCGCGCAGGCCCGCCAGCCGTCCGGCCTCGATCGCGTCGCGCAACTCGGCGGGCGACCCGATCCGCAGTTCCCGGTACAGGGTCAGCGCGCGCTTGGGCCCGAGCGCCGGGATCCGGGTGAGCGCGAGCACCCCGTCCGGGATGTCGGCGCGCAGCCGTTCCAGCGCCGCGAACGTCCCGGTCTCGTTGACCTCGGTGACCTTCCCGGCGATGGCCTTGCCGACGCCCGGTATCCGCTGCAGCGCGGCCAGGTCGAGCAGCGACACGTCCTGCGCGTGACCGGCGATGGCCCGGGCCGCCTTCTCGTAACTGCGGGCCCGGAACTGGTCGCCGCCGGTCATCAGGTGCAGCTCGGCGTACTCGTTCAGCAGCGCCGCCACCACGTCGTTGGCCTGGGGCATGTGACTATCTTCCCTGCTTCCCCGAGGTGGCCGGTAGGTTGCCTGGGTGCCAGACGAAGCGGCAGGCGAGATCGTGGAGATCTACACCGACGGCGCGTGCAGCGGCAATCCGGGCCCGGGAGGCTGGGGTGCGGTGCTGTACTACCGCGGCCGCGCGAAGGAACTCTACGGAGGCGAGCCCGCGCCGACCACCAACAACCGCATGGAGATCATGGCCGCGATCCAGGCCCTGGAGGCCCTGACCCGCGCGGCTCCTGTCCGCTTGTACACCGACAGCGTCTACCTGCGCAGCGGCATCACCAAATGGCTGCCCGGATGGAAGCGCAACGGGTGGAAGACGGCCAGCAAACAGCCGGTCAAGAACGTGGACCTCTGGCAGCGGCTCGAGGCCGCGGTAGGCCGTCACGACGTGGACTGGCAGTGGGTCAAGGGCCACGCCGGGAACGCGGGCAACGAGCTTGCCGACGCGCTCGCCAACCGCGGCATGGCCGAGGCCGGGGCAGCCAACACCAGTCACGCCTAGCCCAGCGCCCACACCAGCGAGGCTGGCCGGCCAGGCTCGGGCGTCGAGGGGCGGCCGGGAGGGGGGCCGGGAGGGGGGGCCGGGAGGGGAACGGACTGTGGCCGGTAAGTGAATGTTGCGGGAGATTGGTGCGAGCTGTTCCGCTGAATGGCGGGGGTCCCTAATCTATTGCCTTGGTGATGGGGTGGCAGCCGGGAAAGGGACGTCACGTGACCGCCAGGCCCGGGGCCTGGCTCGTCGCGGGCATCGTCGTCACCATGGCCGCGGCGGGGGTGGCGGCGTGCTCGGCATCGCCCCAGGCCAGCGTCATCACGGTCTCGACCGGCGCGTGCGGTACCGGGTGGGTGCATCCGTTCGCCGGCCTGCAGACGCTTCAGCTCAGGAACGAGTCCACCGCGGCCGCCGAGGTCGACCTCATCGACCCCGCGAACGGGGCGGTCTATGCCGAGGTCGAGGCGCTCGGCCCGGGCACGACCGCGCCGATGCAGGTCGACGTGGGGTCGGGCTCGTACGCGTTCCGCTGCCTGATCGAGGACGTCGACCCCCTCACCGGCCCGGTGGTCAAGGTCATCGGGCACGTCAGGGGCGCCTCGGCCATTTTGCCCATCACCAGCGCCGACCTGCTGCCGGCCGCCAGCCAGTACCACGCGTACGTCACCGCCGGCCTGCAGGTGCTGGCCGGGCAGGCGCGCACGCTCGCGGCCGACGTCAAGAGCGGCAACCTCGCGGCGGCGCGGGCCGCGTGGCTGCCCGCGCACCTGACCTACGAGCGGCTCGGCGCGGCCTACGGCACCTTCGGCGACTACGACACCGAGATCGACGGCCGCCCCGACGGGCTGCCCGGCGGGCTCAGCGATCCCCACTTCACCGGCTTCTACCGCCTGGAATACGGCCTGTGGCACGGGCAGAGCGCGAGCGAGCTCACCCCGGTCGCGACCCAGCTTGACGCCGCCGCGGCGGCCCTGAGTGCCGCGTTCAAGAACATGGAGATCGACCTGCTCGATATCGGCCTGCGCACCCACGAGATCCTGGAGAACGCGCTGGAATTCCAGCTCACCGGCCACGACGACTACGGCAGCGGCACCACGCTGGCCACCACCGTGGCGAACATCACCGGCACCAGGGAACTGCTCCAGGTCCTGCACCCGCTGCTCGCCGTGCGCGACCAGGGCCTGCCATCGGCCTACTTCTGGCTAAGCCGGCTGCAGTCCCTGCTCGAAGCCCAGCAGTCGGGCGGGCACTGGACGCCGGTCAGCGCGCTGAGCACCTCGGCCCGGCAGCAGATCGACGCCGCGGCCGGGCAGGCGCTGACCGAACTCGCCCCGATCGCGGTGATCACCGAGCCGAGGAGGGCCTGATGAGCGACCCCGGCCAGCCGGGGGCCGGCGCTCCGACCCCGCCTGAGCCGCGGCGGCGGTCGTTCCTGCGCGGCGCGCTGGGTGCGGGCTTCGCGGGCGCCGCGGCGGGCGGCGCGGCCGCCGGCTACGCCTACCGGTCCTCGCGGCCGGCCCCGGCCGGCCAGGCCGAGGCCCTGGCCGGGCAGGACGGCCGGCTGCCCGCGGTGCCGTTCCACGGCAGCCATCAGGCGGGCATCCTGCCCCAGCCGCAGCGGCAGACGGTGGTGGTGTCGTTCAACGTCACCGCGCCGGGCCGCGCCGGGCTGACCGACCTGCTGCGGACGCTGACCGACCGGGCCCGCTTCCTGACCGCGGGCGGCGAGCCGCCGCCGGTGGGCATCGGCGCCCCGCCATCGGACTCGGGGGTACTCGGGCCGACCGTGGTGCCGGACGGGCTGACGGTCACGGTCGGGGTCGGCGCGTCGCTGTTCGATGACCGCTTCGGGCTGTCCGGCCGGCAGCCGGCCGGGCTCACGGCCATGCGCACGTTCCCCGACGACGACCTGGACCCGGCCCAGTGCGGCGGCGACCTGAGCCTGCAGCTTTCGGCCGGGCACACCGACACGGTGCTGCACGCGCTGCGCGACATCGCCCGCAACGCGCGCGGCGGCATGCAGGTGCTGTGGCGCATCGACGGGTTCGCCAGCCCGGCCCGCCCGGCGGGCACGGTCCCGCGCAACATGCTCGGGTTCATGGACGGAATCTCCAACCCGCAGACCGGTGACGCGGCGCAGATGGACAGCCTGGTCTGGGTCCGGCGCTCCGCCCGCGAGCCGGCCTGGACCGCGGGCGGCAGCTACCAGGTCATCCGGCTGATCCGGATGTTCGTGGAGTTCTGGGACCGGGTCGACATCACCGAGCAGGAGAACATCATCGGCCGCCGCCGCGCGACCGGGTACCCGCTGGACGCCGACAGCCTGCACGCCAACCCGGACTACGCACTCGACCCCGAGGGCGGCGCGATCCCGCTCACCGCGCACATGCGGCTGGCCAACCCGCGCACCCGGCAGACGGCGTCCAGCCGGATCCTGCGCCGGGCCCACAACTACGACCGCGGCGTGGACGCGGTCGGTGACCTGGACATGGGCCTGATCTTCACCTGTTACCAGCAGGACATCCAGCGCCAGTTCGAGACCGTGCAGACCCGGCTGATCGGCGAGCCGCTCGTCGACTACGTCAGCCCGTTCGGCGGCGGCTACTTCTTCGCGCTGCCCGGCGTCACCGGTCCTGGCGACCACTACGGCCGGGCGATGCTGTCGTGAGCACAGCGACCGTGAGCACAGCGACGCCGGTTCTTGCCTGGCTGTTCGCCTGCCGCTCACATCCAGGGCATCCGGCCGCCAGGCGTGGAAGCCAGTGTTCGACGTGGGCCGCGCCAGGGTGCGCCGCCGCGAGAGCTCACGCCCGCCACCAGCGGGCTCGAGGGGTTTGGTCCGAAACAAGAGGAGGGTGATATGGGCACTGGCCCACAGCGCGGCCCGATCAGGTATCTGGGCAGGAGCGTCCGAGCCAGGTACGCGGCGGCGGCCACCGTGGTGGCCTTGGGCATCGCGCTGACCGTCAGCTCGGTGTCGCTGGCCAGTTCGTCGGGCGGCAAGCCCGACGCGGTGCCCGCCCCGGCGACCGTGTCGGCGAGCTGGTACCACGTCCCGCGCACCGCGACGCCGATCAAGCACGTGGTCGTGCTGTACGGCGAGAACGAGTCGTTCGACCACTACTTCGGCACCTACCCGAACGCGGCCAACACCGACGGCTCGGCGTTCCACGCCAAGCCCGGCACCCCGAAGGTCAACGGCCTCACTCCGCAACTGCTGAGCCACAACCCCAACACCTACAACCCGCAGCGGCTGACCCATTCCGAGGCGCTGACCTGCGACCAGAACCACGGCTACGCGCCCGAGGAGAAGGCGTTCGACGGCGGCAAGATGGACGCGTTCGTGCAGAACACCGACGCCGACACCTGTACCGGCCAGCCGATCCTGTTCGGCCAGCCCGGCCTGGTCATGGACTACTACGACGGCAACACGGTCACCGGGCTGTGGAACTACGCGCAGAACTACGCGATGAGCGACAACAACTACGACACCGACTTCGGACCGTCCACTCCGGGCGCGCTCAACCTGGCCTCCGGCGACGACGGCGGCGGCTACGCGGTGAGCCCGACCACCGGGGTCACCGAGCCCGACCCGGGCACCGTGAGCTCGCTGAACAGCAATGGCCTCGGCACGATCTACGGTGACCTGGACCCGGCCTACGACGACTGCTCCGACTCCAGCCACACCTCGACCAACCCGGTCGGCGTGATGACCGGCAAGAACATCGGCGACCTGCTGAACGCACGGCGCGTCACCTGGGGCTGGTTCCAGGGCGGGTTCGCCCCGACCGGGACGAACAGCGCCGGTTACGCGGTCTGCGGCGCCGAGCACGCGAACGTCGGCGGCGTCGAGGCGGCCGACTACTCGCCGCACCACAACCCGTTCGAGTACTACAAGTCGACGGCCAACCCCAAGCACCTGCCGCCGAGTTCCGAGGCGGCGATCGGGCGCACGGACCAGGCCAACCACGAGTACGACCTGTCCGACTTCTACGAGACGCTCAAGGACGGCAACATGCCGTCGGTGAGCTTCCTCAAGGCGGCCGAGTACCAGGACGCGCACCCCGGTTACTCCGACCCGCTGGACGAGCAGAACTTCATCGTCAACACGGTTAACCAGATCGAGAAGTCGAA
>DATAVV010000017.1:0-2732 GCA_036267555.1 Streptosporangiaceae bacterium
GCAGCCAGTTCCTGCAGCCGTTCCTTGACCGTGGCCGCCGACGGGTTGGTCAGGGCGCTTCCGTCGGGGAAGACAACGGTCGGCACGGTCTGGAAACCGCCATTCACGGACATGACATAGTCCGCCGCTGCCGGGTCCTGCTCGATGTCGACCTCGACCATCTCGATGCCATCGGCAGCCAGCTGGCGCTTGAGCCGCTTGCAGAACGCGCACCACGGCGTGGTGTACATGGTCAGCGGCTGAGTCATCGGCCGTCCTCCCCTTCGCTCCCAACAGTACGAACACTACTAACTCGTAAACGCTTTGTGTGCTTCCCGAGCGGAGTGGCTCCGGCGTCGGTGGCATGGGGAAGGATGGCGGGACAGACGCGAAGCGGCGGAAAGGTGCCCCCATGGACAGCGCGGACGCGGTGCTGGCCGCGCTCGACCCCGAGCAGCGGCAGGTCGCGCTGGCGGCCCGCGGCCCGGTGTGCGTGCTGGCCGGGGCGGGCACCGGCAAGACCCGCGCGGTCGCGCACCGGATCGCCTACGCGGTGGCGACCGGCGTGGTGGATCCGGCGCGGGTGCTGGCCGTCGCGTTCACCACCCGGGCCGCCGGCGAGCTGCGGGGGCGGCTGCGGCTGCTCGGCCGAGCGGCGCTGCCCGAGGGCCGGCTGGACCAGGTGCAGGCCAGGACCTTCCACTCGGCCGCCCTGCGGCAGCTCACCCACTTCTGGCCGCTGACCGTGGGCGGCCCGCCGCCCCGGGTGCTCGACTCCAAGGCCAGCCTGGTGGCGGAGGCCGCGCGGCGGGTGCGGACCCAGCTCAGTCCCTCCGACCTGCGGGATGCGGCCGGCGAGATCGAGTGGGCCAAGGTCACCGGGGTCCGCCCGGACGACTACCCGGCCGAGAGCGTCAAGGCGGACCGGGCCCAGCTCCTCGACGCGGCCGTGCTGAGCCGCCTGTACGCCGCCTACGAGGAGCTGTGCCGCGAGCGGCACCTGATCGACTTCGAGTCCGTGCTCGAGCTGACCGCGGCCATCCTGGCCGAGCACCCGGCCGCCGCCGCGGCCGTGCGGGACCGCTACGGCTACTTCGTCGTCGACGAGTACCAGGACGTCAACCCGCTGCAGAAGCTGCTGCTCGACGCGTGGACCGGCGACCGGGACGACGTCTGCGTGGTCGGTGACCCCAAGCAGACGATCTACTCGTTCACCGGGGCCACGCCGTCGTACCTGACCGGGTTCGCGGCCGAGTTCCGCGACGCGACCGTGATCAGGCTGGTGCGCAACTACCGGTCGACGCCCCAGGTGGTCGCGCTGGCCAACCGGCTCGGCGGCGCGTCCCGGCGCGTCGGCGGCGCCGTGCTGGTGGCGCAGCGCGACGCGGGGCCCGAGCCCGAGTTCGCCGAGTACGGCGACGAGCAGGAAGAGGCCAAGGCGGTGGCCCGGCGCGCGGCGGCGCTGATCCGGGCGGGCACGGCGGCGCGGCAGATCGCGGTGCTGATGCGGACCAACGCGCAGACGCCCGCCTTCGAGCAGGCGCTGGAAGACGTCGGCGTCCCGTTCGTGGTCAAGGGGGCGGAACGCTTCTTCGACCGGGCCGAGGTGCGCCAGGGCGTGGGCCTGCTGCGGGCAGCGGCGCGTTCGGCATTGGCCGGTGAGGAGCCGACCGGCCAGGTCCGCGCGGTGCTGTCCGGAATCGGGCTGACCCCGCAGTCGCCGTCGGGCCGGGGCCGGGCCCGGGAGCGGTGGGAGTCGCTCGAGGCCCTGGCCCAGCTGGCCGAGGACTTCTTCGCCGGGGCGCCGGGTGCGTCCCTGGCCGACCTGGCCGGCGAACTGGCCGCGCGCAGCGCGATCGGGCACGCTCCGGCGCTGGAGGGCGTCACCCTGGCCTCCCTGCACGCGGCCAAGGGCCTGGAGTGGGAGGCGGTGTTCCTGGCTGGGCTGACCGACGGGATGCTGCCGATCGTGTACGCGCAGACCGACGAGGCCGTCGAGGAGGAGCGCCGGCTGCTCTACGTCGGGGTGACCAGGGCGAGGGACCTGCTGTGCCTGTCCTGGGCCCTGGCCAGGTCGGGCGACGGGCGGGCCCGGCGCAAGCCGTCCCGGTTCGTCGAGGAGATCCGGCCCCGCCTCGGCGACCGGCGGCGGGCGCGGGCCATGAGCAAAGCGGGCGAGGCGAGACCATGAGCAAGGCCCTGGACCGGGTGGTCGACCTGCTCGACCTGGAGCAGGTCGAGGTGGACATCTTCCGCGGGCGCAGCCCCGAGGGGGAACGCCGCCAGCGCGTGTTCGGCGGCCAGGTCGCCGGCCAGGCGCTCGTCGCGGCCGGCCGAACGGTGCCGGCCGACCGGCCCGTGCACTCGCTGCACGCCTACTTCATCCGGCCGGGCGACTCCACGGTTCCGCTGATCTACCTCGTGGAGCGAGTCCGGGACGGCCGGTCGTTCACCACCCGCCGGGTGTCCGCGATCCAGCACGGCAAGACGATCTTCACGCTCTCCGCCTCGTTCCAGCACCACGAGCCGGGCCCCGAGCACAGCGACCCGATGCCCGACGTGCCGCCGCCGGACGAGGTGCCGCCCACCCTGCCGCGGATGGAGAAGCTGTTCGGCCCGAGCGTGCGCGAGTGGTACGGCCACAACCCGATCGACATCCGGCACATCGGGCCGCTGACCTACGAGGCGGAGCGGGATCCGTCGCTGCGCACCACGCGCAACCTCGTCTGGCTGCGGGCCGACGGTGACCTGCC
>DATAVV010000018.1:0-16538 GCA_036267555.1 Streptosporangiaceae bacterium
GCTGGACGCCGACCTGCCGCTGGCCATCGACGTGCTCGCGGACATGGTGACCAGCTCGCTGATCGAGCCGAAGGACGTCGACGCCGAGCGGGGCGTGATCCTCGAAGAGATCGCGATGAACGACGACGACCCGGCGGACACGGTGCACGAGGCGTTCGCCGCCCAGCTTTTCGGTGATACCCCGCTGGGGCGGCCGATTCTCGGCAGCGTCGACTCCATCAACGCGATCACCAGGGAGCAGATCGCCGAGCACTACGCGGCCCGCTACAAGCCGGAGAACCTGGTCGTGGCGGCCGCGGGCAGCCTGGACCACGCCGAGGTCGTCGAGCTGACGCGGTCCGCGTTCGGCGCGGCGGCGACCGGGAAGGCGGAGCACGTGCCGCCGCGCCTGGCCGCGCCGGCCGCGCTGGGTCAGTCCGGTACCGGCGTGCGCCTGGTCTCGCGCGGCATCGAGCAGGCCAACCTGGTCCTGGGCTGCGGCGGGCTGCCGCGCACCGACGACCGCAGGTTCGCGCTCGGCGTGCTGAACGCCGCGCTCGGCGGCGGGATGTCGTCGCGGCTGTTCCAGGAGGTGCGGGAGAAGCGCGGCCTGGCGTACTCGGTGTACAGCTTCAGCTCCCAGCACGCCGACACCGGAATGTGGGGCGTGTACGCGGGCTGCCTTCCGGCCAAGGCGGACGAGGTCTTGTCGATCTGCCGGGACGAGATCGCCAAGGTGGTCTCCGGCGGCCTGACCGACGACGAGCTGAGCCGGGGCAAGGGCCAGCTCCGCGGGTCGATCGTGCTCGGCCTGGAGGACCCGTCGTCGCGGATGAGCAGGCTCGGCAAGGCCGAGCTTGTCTACCCGCGGCTGGAGCCGGTCGAGGAGATCCTGGCCTCGATCGAGGCGGTCACCCACGACGACGTGCGCGATGTGGCGCAGGCCGTGCTGGCCCAGCCCAAGGCGCTCGCCGTGGTCGGCCCGTTCGACGACGCCGACGTCTTCGCCCCCGCCCTGTCCTGACCGGGTTCCCGCCCGGCGGCCTAGGGTAGGTTCGTTCGCAACCGCGAGCAGAGGGACACGATGATCAAGGTCGGGGTGCTGGGCGCCAAGGGCCGGATGGGGTCGGAGGTGTGCCGCGCGGTCGACGGCGCCGACGACCTGGAACTGTCCGCCGCCGTTGACGCCGGCGACGACCGGGACCCGCTGACCGGCTGCGACGTGGTCGTGGACTTCACTCATCCGGGTGCGGTCACCGGCAACCTGCAATGGTGCCTTGAACGCGGCCTGGATGTCGTTGTGGGGACGTCAGGGTTCGACGAGTCGCGGCTCGCAGGCGTGCGCGAGATGCTCGGTGACCCGCCGTCGGCCCGGGCGCTGGTCGTGCCGAACTTCTCGGTCGGCGCGGTACTGATGATGCATTTTGCCGCGCAGGCCGCGCGGTTTTTCGAATCGGCCGAGGTCATCGAGTTGCACCACGCGGCCAAGGTCGACGCGCCGTCCGGCACGGCCACGCGGACCGCGTCGCAGATCGCCGCGGCCCGGACCGCGGCGAAGCTCGGCCCGGCCCCGGATGCGACCGTGTCCGAGGTGCCGGGTGCCCGCGGCGCGGCCCTGGACGGGGTGCGAGTGCACTCCGTGCGGCTGGCCGGGCTGGTGGCGCACCAGGAGGTACTGCTCGGCGGGCACGGGGAAATCCTGACCATCCGGCACGACTCGCTGGACCGGTCATCGTTTATGCCAGGGGTGCTGCTGGCGGTGCGGGGGGTCGCATCGCTGCCGCCGGGCTTGACGGTCGGGCTGGAGGGCATGCTCGGCCTGGCGTGAGAAGGGGGCAAGCAGGCTGATGAACACCATTCTCAACGTGATCTGGCTGGTGCTGTGCGGGCTGTGGATGGCGATCGGCTACGCCGTGGCCGGGGTGATCTGCTGCATCCTGATCTTCACGATCCCGCTCGGCATCGCCTCGTTCCGCATCGCGAGCTACGTTCTCTGGCCGTTCGGCCGCACGATCGTGCCGCGCGAGGGCGCCGGGGCCGGGGCCATGCTCGGCAACATCGTCTGGATCGTGCTGTTCGGCTGGTGGCTGGCGCTCGGGCACCTGGTGACCGGGGTCGCGCTATGCCTCACGATCATCGGCATCCCGCTCGGCATCGCCAGCTTCAAGATCATCCCGGTCACGCTGGTCCCGCTCGGTGTCCGGATCGTGCCCACCGACCAGCCGTTCGCCGGCCGCCTGGTCTGACGGCGCGGGCAGCGCCTCCGCGATGC
The DNA here is from genome assembly GCA_036267555.1 of Streptosporangiaceae bacterium. Lineage (GTDB taxonomy): Bacteria > Actinomycetota > Actinomycetes > Streptosporangiales > Streptosporangiaceae > JASHPR01. The sequence goes on from DATAVV010000018.1 coordinate 2,252, forward strand.
TCTTGATCTCGGCCAGCCGCTGATCCCAGTCGGCGGCCAGCGCGGTCATCCACCGCGCAGTGGCCGCCACGCCGTCCGGGCGGGCCAGGTAACGGACCTCGCGGCCCTGCCGCCGCGCCGTGACCAGGCCGGCCCGGCCCAGCACCGCGAGGTGCTTCACCACGGCCTGCCGGGAGATCGGCAGCCCGTCCGCCAGGTCGGTGGCGGTGGCCCCGCCGCGGGCGGCCAGATCCTCCAGCAGCCGCCGCCGGGTCGGGTCCGCCATGGCCGCGAGCACCTCGTCCGCCCCGCCCGGCGTTCCGCTCTCGCCGCCGCCCTGGGCATCGGGCCGGGAGCGGGGCAGCGTCACGCGGCGTACCGCTGCGCATATTCCTGAAGCTCGCCGAGTTCGGCGGCCCAGCCCTCGATGTTCTCCCGCACCGCCGTGTCCCTTTCGTCCGCGCTCGCGGCCAGGCTGGCGAAGCCGGTCTCCACCACGCGCAGCCTGGTGCCCGTGCCTTCCGGCACGAGCGTGAACTCGACCAGCGTGGAGTTGCCCTCGGCCGGCTCCACGCTGGTTGGCCGGGCCCAGCGGTAGGAGAAGAAGCCCGGCGGCTCGACCCGCTCGACCCGCGCGTGGTGGTCGCCGAACTCCGTCCAGCCGAAGACCATCTTGCCGCCCGGCCGCAGGTCCACCTCGGCCGCGTCGCCGAACCAGCCTGCGACGTGCTCGGCTTCGGTCAGGGCGGCCCAGACGCGGTCCTGCGGTGCGTTGATGACGATCTCGCGCTCGATCCGGTCGGTGGTCATGAGCTGTTTCCTCCTCGGTTTAAGTGCAACCGAATAGTTGCACATCCCGGAGCGCAGGCGCAACCACTTGGTTGCACGGGAGGCCGGTTGGCCCGGCTGGGCCGGGGAAGTGCCGGGCTCGGCTGAGCTGGGGTTTCGTGGCGGACGGGGCATTCTTGGCGTACCGTCGGTCTCATGTGTCGCAGCATTAAGACCCTGCGTGAGCCCTATACCGAGAACGTCACCGATGCGGACGTGCGCGCTGCCGCGCTGCAGTACGTCAGGAAGATAAGCGGCTTTCGCAGCCCAGCCCGGCATAATGCCGAGGCCTTCGATCGAGCGGTGGACGCGGTGGCCGGGGCCACGCTCACGCTGCTGGACCAGTTGGAGTTGCGCCCGGCCGGCCACGCGGCCGCGCGCCGCGCTTCGTGATCGCGACGGGGGTGGCCTGGGCACAGGCCGGTGCTGTCCGGCCGATAGCAGGCTGAAAGGCAACGTAACAGCCCTCGGCGGCGTCTATATTGGGCGCCAGCCGAACCAGCATGCTATACCCCCTTAAAACGCGCTCCCGAGAGGACCGGAGTCTTCATCATGACGAGCCTGGCCGACACCGATGTCGTCACACCGATGACCACGCAGCAGCGTGAAGAGTTCGAGGAGAACGGCTTCCTGGTGATCCGCGGCGCGCTCAGCGAGTCCGAGGTCGCCTTCTACAACGAGGCCATCGACCGCGTCTACGCGGCCGAGAAGGCGGCGGGCCGGCTCTCGCCCGAGGGTGCGATGCACCTGCTCAGCGCGGTCACGAACTGCCCCGACGCGGCCGGGCTCATCGACCACCCCCGCACGTTCCCCCTGGTGTGGGCGATGCTCGGCTGGAACGTGCACATCTACCACTCCCACCTCGATGTCCACCCGCCCATCCGGGTGACCAAGCCGTTCCGGTTCGAGTGGCACCAGGACGGTGGCCGGCAGAACCGCGAGATCGAGAGCGACCCCCGGCCCCGGCTGTCGGTGAAGCTGGCCTACTGGCTCTCTGACGTCTCCGAGCGCGGTCGCGGCAACCTCAAGGTCGTTCCCGGCAGCCACAAGCGGAACTGGATCGACGGCCCGCCCCGGCGCGACGTCGAGTGGCCGGAGCCCGAGGGAGCAATCGAGGTCCAGGTCGGCCCGGGCGACGTGGTGTTCTTCGACCGCCGCCTCTGGCACGCGCGGTCGGACAACTACTCCGACGTCACGCGCAAGGCCATGTTCTTCGGCTACACCCTGCGCTGGATCGCGATCCGGGACGAGCTTGAGTCCCTGCACGCCAGCCCGGAGTTCGAGAACTTCAGCCCGGTCCGCAAGCAACTGCTCGGCGGCGTCGGCCGGGGCATCCCCGGCGAGCTTGAGGGTGACCACAGCTGGGGTCACTACCCGGGCACCACGCCGCTGTACGGCTGGCTCAAGGAGCGGGACCTGTTCGACAGGGACAACCCTCCGCTGCGCGCGTAGCAGGCTCACCGCGGTCGTGGCCGCCTCGCGGACCACGACCGCGACGCTGTCCGCGACCGGCCCACTAGGGTGGCGACATGGTCTCCGGCGGGCAACTCGCGGCATTCGCCGTGGCGTCTTTGATCGTGATCGTCGTCCCCGGGCCCGGGGTCCTGTTCGTGATCGGCCGCGCCCTGGCGCACGGCCGGAGCACGGCGCTGGCCTCGGTGCTGGGCCACGCGCTCGGCAACTACGTCGTGGCGGTCTGCGTGGCGCTGGGCATCGGGACGATCGTCGAGCGGTCAGCGACCGTGTTCACCGTGGTCAGGCTGGCAGGCGCCGTCTACCTGGCCTGGCTGGGCATTCAGGCGTTCCGTCGCCGTCGCTCGCTGGCCCGCGTGCTCGACGAAGCCGCCGAGCACGTGGGCGGGGCCAGGTCGGTGCGGCAGGGCTTGGTGGTCGGCCTCACGAACCCCAAGGCCGTGATTCTGTTCGCGGCCGTGCTGCCGCAGTTCGTGAACCGGCCGGCCGGGCACGTCCCCGCCCAGATGCTGGTGCTGAGCGCGCTGTCCGTGCTGATCGGCCTGGCCTCGGACAGTTGCTACGGCCTGGGCGCGAGCACCGTGCGGTCGTGGTTCGCCCGGTCGCCGCGCCGTCTGGAACTGGTCGGCGGGGTCGGCGGCCTGGCCATGATCGGCCTGGGCGTCACCCTGGCCCTGACCGGCCGCAAAGACTGAGCCCGGCCGCGCCTGAGCCCGGCCGCGCCGGTCAGGCGGTGCGGGTCTGGCTGGCCGCCTCCAGCCCTAGCTCGGCGATGGAGGTCTCGCGCATCTTGAACTTCTGCACCTTGCCGGTCACGGTCATCGGGAAGTCCGGGGTGAACCGCACGTAGCGGGGGACCTTGTAGTGCGCGATCTTGCCGGTGCAGTAGCCGCGGACCTCCTCCTGGGACAGTTGCGCGCCGGGCCGCAGCTTCACCCAGGCGCAGAGTTCCTCGCCGTACTTCTCGTCCGGCACCCCGACGACCTGGACGTCTTCGATCCCCGGATGGGTGTAGAGGAACTCCTCGACCTCCCGCGGGTATACGTTCTCGCCGCCGCGGATGACCATGTCCTTGATCCGGCCGACGATGTTGAGGTAGCCAGCGCCGTCCAACACGGCCAGGTCCCCGGTGTGCATCCAGCGGCCCGCGTCGATCGCGTCAGCGGTCTTCTCCGGCTCGTTCCAGTACCCGAGCATGACCGAGTAGCCGCGGGTGCACATCTCGCCGGGTTCGCCGCGCGGCAGGACCAGCCCGCTCTCCGGGCTGACGATCTTCACCTCGACGTGCGGGTGGACCCGGCCGACCGTGGACACCCGCCGCTCCATGTCGTCGTCGGCGCGGGTCTGGGCGGACACCGGCGAGGTCTCGGTCATCCCGTAGGCGATCGTGACCTCGGCCATGTGCATCTCGCTAACCACGCGCTTCATCACCTCGACCGGGCAGGGCGAGCCCGCCATGATCCCGGTGCGCAGCGTGGACAGGTCGTAGTCGGCGAAGTCGGGCAGGGCCAGTTCGGCGATGAACATGGTCGGCACGCCATACAGCGAGGTGCAGCGCTCGTCCTGCGCGGCGCGCAGCGTGGCGGCCGGATCGAAGCCGGGGGCCGGGATCACGATGCAGGCCCCGTGGGTGACGGTGGCCAGGTTGCCGAGCACCATGCCGAAGCAGTGGTAGAACGGCACCGGGATGCATACCCGGTCATGCTCGGTATAACGGCACATCTCGCCGATGAAGAACCCGTTGTTGAGGATGTTGTGGTGCGACAGCGTCGCGCCCTTGGGGAACCCGGTCGTCCCGCTGGTGTACTGGATGTTGATCGGATCGTCGAAGGCCAGGCTCGCGGCCCGTTCCGGCAGCGGGTCCGGGCCGGCGCCGGCCTCGGCGAACAGCCCGTCCCACTCCGGTGAGCCGAGATAGATCACCTGCTCCAGGCCGGCCGCCTCGGGCCTGACCTCGTCGATCATCGCGCGGTAGTTGCTGGTCTTGAAGCTCTCCGCGCTGAACAGGAACCGGACCCCCGACTGGCGCAGCACGTAGGAAAGCTCGTGGCTGCGGTAGGCCGGGTTGATGTTGACCAGGATCGCGCCCATTTTCGCGGTGGCGAACTGCAGCAGCACCCACTCCGCGCAGTTCGGGGCCCAGATGCCGACCCGGTCGCGGGCCGCGATCCCGGCCTCGGCCAGCCCGCGGGCCAGGGCATCGGTGTCGTCGTCGAACTGCCGGCAGGTCCAGCGGCGCCCGGTCGGGACGTCCACCATGACCTCGCTCCCGCCGAACGCGGCGGCGACGCGCTTGAGGTTCTCCCCGATGGTCTCGCCGAGCAGGGGCGTGGACGAGGTGCCGTGGCTGTACGAAAGCTCGGTCTGATTCCCCATGACTGATCCTTTTGGTCGCGTCACTCCATGCTGCCCGCTGTAAGTCCTGGTGGGAAGGGTGGGGGTAACTCCGGGGCGTGGGTGTGGTGCATCGGCGGCCACGCCGGGGTTACGCTCGGGGTAACTGCTTATCATTCTCCCCGGAGCGGCGATGGGGACCTGGATCATCTGGCTGATCGTGGCCGCGGTGCTCGGAGTGGCCGAGGTCATGACCGCGACTCTGGCGTTTGGCCTGGTCGCTGGGGCCGCGCTGATCGGCGCCGGGGTTGGTGCCGTCGGGGGGAACGCGGCGCTCCAGTTCGGCGCGTTCGCCGTCGCCTCAGCGGCCGGCCTCGGGATCGCGCGGCCCTTCGCCATGCGCCACGTCAGGCAGCCGCCGCTGCTGCGCACCGGGACCGCCGCGCTGGTCGGCCGGTCAGCGTACGTCCTGGACGAGGTCACCGCCCACGGCGGGCGGGTCAGGATCGGCGGGGAGGAATGGTCGGCTCGCCCGTATGACGAGACGCTGACGATCCCCAAGGGCGCCACCGTCGACGTTTTGCAGATCGAGGGCGCTATGGCCCTCGTTTACCCCCGGGAGTAGCCATGGAACTGGCTGTCCTTATCATCGGCGTGATCTTCGTCCTGCTCGTGGCCATGATCACCGTCAAGACCGTGCGGATCGTGCCGCAGGCGCGGGCCCGCAACGTCGAGCGGCTGGGCCGGTACCGCAAGACCCTGGAACCGGGGATGAACGTGATCATCCCGTTCATCGACCGGGTGAAGCCGCTGATCGACCTGCGCGAGCAGGTGGTGTCGTTCCTCGGCCAGCCGGTTATCACCGAGGACAACCTGGTCGTGAAGATCGACACTGTGTTGTTCTTCCAGGTCACCGACCCGCGGGCGGCGGACTACGAGATCGTCGACTACATCCAGGCCATCGAGCAGCTCACCGCCACCATGCTGCGCAGCGTGATCGGGTCCATGGACCTGGAGGTGACGCTGACCTCGCGTGACAAGATCAACACCATGCTCCGCGGCGTCCTCGACGACGCCTCGGGCAAGTGGGGGATCCGGGTGACCCGGGTGGAGATCAAGGCGATCGACCCGCCGAAGAGCGTCATCGACGCGATGGAAAAGCAGATGCGGGCCGAGCGGGAGAAGCGCGCGGCGATCCTCAACGCCGAGGGTGTCCGCCAGGCGCAGATCCTCACCGCGGACGGCGACAAGCAGGGCAACGTGCTGCGCGCGGAAGGTGAGAAGCAGAGCGCGATCCTGAAGGCCGAGGGCCAGGCGCAAGCGATCAGCGCCGTGTTCCAGTCCATCCACGACAACGATCCCGACCCGAAGCTGCTCGCCTACCAGTACCTGCAGACTCTTCCGCAGCTCGCGCAGGGTCCCGGCAACACGGTCTGGATGGTCCCGAGCGAGCTGACCGGCGCGCTGAAGATGCTGAGCTCGGCGTTCGGCGGGCCCGAAGGGGCGGACGGCGCGGCGGCCGCCGGCAGCCGGGGGGCGCCCGCCGAGGACGGCCAGGGTCTGGGCGCCGGGCGGCCCCGGACCCATCGCGCCGAGGTGCCAGGCCAGGCCGGTCCGCCCGCACTGGCCGGTGCCGCAGCAGCAGCGGCGGGTGCCGAGGCGACAAGCGCCGCCACCGCGGAGGCGGCGGCCGAACTGGCCGCGGCCGTCGAGGCCGCGGCCGACGGATCGGCTATCCCCGGACCAGCTATCCCAGGACCAGCCAGCACAGGACCAGCCACAGGACCAGCCAGCACAGGACCAGCCAGCACAGGGCCGGCCGACGCTGGTGACGCGGCGGGCACGAACGGGGCGGTCAGCCGCGAGACCTGAGCCCGGCGGACCCGAGCGCGGGGCTATCGCGGCATGGGCGGCGGAAGAACCGGGCCGCCGAGGCGGCTCGGTGACTCAACCCCCCGTGGGCGAGGGGCTGGGGCTCGGCGAGAAGTGCCCGGGCGACGGAGAGGCCGGGGTGGGCGACGGCGTTGGACTAGGCCGGGGCGACGGCCCGGGGCTAGGCGTCGGCCCGAGGCTAGGCGTCGGCCGGCCGTGCAACGGTACGGACGTCGGGCGGGTCTCCGGCAGTTGACGGATCGGGTGCTGGCCCGACGATGCGCCCCACAGGACGCCCGCGGTGATGACGCCGGCCAGTGCCACCGCCAGCACGGCCGCGGCGTCCCGGAACATCCGCCGGCGACGTTGGCGTTCGCCGTGGCGCATGACCTCGCCCGGCGCTAGCGGCTGCGCTGAAAGCGCAGCCTGGTCAGCCAGGCGTTGCAGTTCATCCCCGAGTTCAGCCATAGGTCATTTCCCGTCCGCGGCCGCTGTCATGTCCGTGGAGGCGGTGTCACGCAGGAAGGGCGCGAGCGCCGCCCGGCCGCGCGCCAGCCGGGCCTTGACCGTTCCCGCCGGAACGCCAGTCTCCGCGGCGATCTGCGCCACGCTCCGGTCGCACAGGTGATACAGAACCAGCGCGCGCCGTTGCTCGGCCGGCAGCTTGCGCAGCGCGTCGATGAGCGCGACCCGGTCAGGCGTGGGCCCCTCGATGGTCCCGGCCTGCGGCTGCGAGCGCAGCAGCAGGCGGCCAAGCCGCACGCGGTGCCACCGGGAAACCGCGATGCGCCACGCGGCGGCCCGTACCCATGCCTCGGGAGCGCCGTGCCGTTCCAGCCGCCCGCGATGAGCCCAGGCCCGCACGAAGGCTTCCTGAACGGCGTCCTGTGCTTCCGCGTGGTCCCCGGTCATCGCGTAAAGCTGGCCGACCAGCCGCCGGAACGACGCGGCATAGAAATCGGTGAACTCCTCAGGGCTCACTCGGCTCCTGGCTTCCTTCAGGCCGACATCACAACCGCTGTGCGCCGGCTCACACCACCGGCCGCGTCACCCGGCCCAAGGTAGCGACCGCCGGCTCCCCGGCGGGGTAAATCGCAGGTCGTCATATGTCACATTTATTTTGCTCCCGCCCTCGCAACCGATCGACCGCGCCGCAGGTACCTACGGCTACAGCCGGCCTCACCTGGCTGGCCTGGAACTGGAGGTCAGATGAAACTGTCGCGCAGGCGCGCGTTCTGGATCGGATTGCCGGTAGCGGCCCTGGTTACCTGCGGGACCGGTGTCGCGGTGGCCGCCGAGTCCAGCTATCACGCTCCCGCCAGGCTTGACTCGGCGGCCGCGCACGAACGGCGGGCTGCGCCGCCCACTCCTGAGCCTTCGCCAGTTCCGACCCCGACCCCGTCCCCATCCCCGGTGCCCACGCCGGCTCCTTCTCCGGTGCCCACGCCGTACCCATCTCCGGTGCCCACGCCGTACCCGTCGCCGGTGCCCGCGCCGGCCCCATCCCCGAGGCCCACATCATCCCCGTGCCCGAGGCCCATGCCGTCGCCGTCCCCGAGGCCTACGCCGGCGGCATCACCGTCGCCGTCACCCACCAGGCGTTAGGCGACCGCGGCCGGTTGCGGGGGAGGCTAGGCGTGGATGGCGAGGCCGAGGGTAAGCAGGGCGCCGAAGGCTAGCTGCAGGCGGCCGGTCTGGCCGAGCGCGGTGACCAGGCCGGGGCCCGAGGCGCCGCGGCGGACCAGTCGCAGCGGCGCCAGCGCGAACGGCACGGCGGCCACCACGAGCAGCGACAGGGGCACCGCGGCCGCCATGACCAGGGCCACGCAGAACGGGATCACGATGCAGGCCGCGTACAGCAGGCGGGTCCGGTGATCCCCGAGGACCACCGCGAGCGTGCGCTTGCCGGTCACGGTGTCGGTCGGAATGTCGCGCAGGTTGTTGATGACCAGCAGCGCGCAGGCGAGCAGGCCGACCGGCGCCGCGGCCGCGAGCGCCAGCCACGGCATCCGGTCCATCTGCACGTAGGCGGTCCCGGCCACGGCGGCCAGGCCGAAGAACAGGAACACCGAGATCTCGCCGAAGGCCCGGTAGCCGTAGGGGCGGCTGCCGCCGGTGTAGAACCAGGCGGCGGCCACGGCCGCGGCCCCGAGCAGCAGCAGCCACCAGGTGGTCACGGCGGCCAGGACCAGGCCGGCCGCGCAGGCCACCGCGAACGCGCCGAGGGCGGCGGCGAGCACCTGACGGGGCGCGGCGAGCTTCGAAGCGACCAGCCGGACCGGGCCGACCCGGCGTTCGTCGGTGCCGCGGATCCCGTCGCTGTAGTCGTTGGCGTAGTTGACGCCGACCTGCAGCGCGAGCGCGACGACCAGGGCCAGAGCCGCCCGCCACGCGGAGAACCGGCCGTAACCAGCGGCCACGCCCGAGCCGACCACGACCGGGACGATCGCCGCCGGGAGAGTCCGGGGGCGCGCGCCCGCCACCCAGTCCCGCACTGCGGCCACGGCTGCCCCTCGTTCCCTCACTGATCAGCCCGACCAAGACTAGCCCCGACCCGGTCCGCCTGGGCCGCCCGGGCCGCCAGGGATCCCCGCCCCGCCCAGGCCGGGCGGAAACCGGCTCTGGCGCGGGGCTGGGGTGGGTGAGGCGCTAGCGGGCGGGGGGGAGGGCCAGGGCGGCGGCGACGTGGATGTCCTCGATCTTTCCCGCGTCAAGGTGGGCGGCGCGGCTGGTCCGGCTCTGGCGCCGGAAATACTTGCGCACCCGGCGGCCGGAGAACACGTCGACCCCGTCCAGGGTGGCCACGATCCAGGGGACCGTGGGCCCGTAGATGGCCATCGCCGGGCGCACGCTGACCTCCTCGCCCATGGCCTCGCTCAGGTGGATGGTGGCCTGCGTGGCCTCCCAGTTGGCGTGCTCCAGCCGTTCCTTCTGGCTGAACGGTCCGTGGTAGAGCAGCCCGGCCGAGACGCTGCGCACCGGCAGCCTGCGGTCCCAGCGCTCGGAGTCCACGGCGAACACCCCGCCAGGCCCGATGACCAGGTGATCGATCACCGAGTTGCTGCCGGGGACCGCGCGCCGGTGCAGGGCCACGTACCCGGCCGGCCGCAGCAGGAACAGCCGCCGCCGGGTCCGCCGCTGGGCCGAGGTGACCCGGATCGCGGCCGGTATGACCGAGGTGGTCTTCGAGCGGTAGATCGTGTCGGCGATGGCGATGAAGGCGGCAGCGGTCAGCCCGAGCCGCCAGCCCTGCCACACCGTGACCGCGGTCGCCACCGCGATGGCCACCGCGACGCGGCCGATCCAGATGGGCAGCCGCGGATCGCCCGCCAGGGTGCCGAGTATGGGCCGGGCCGTGGGAACGGCCGAGCCACTCGGCTGTCGCGTCTGCGCTCCAGACGCCGGTCCGGTACCCGTCGTCTTCGGCCCGGTCTCCCGGTTCACGTGTCACAGCGTAATCGAGCCGATACTTTGCGGCCATCGACCCCGGGATTTTGGCCGGACAGGGCCCGTGCTGGACCCATGGGGCTGATCCGTCTACTGTTCGGTAACGTGACCCAGATTCATGACATGACCGTGACCGAGCTTGCTGCCGCGATCCGCGAGGGCAAGCTGTCGCCCGTCGAGATCACCGATCACTACCTGGACCGCATCGACCGGCTGAACGATCAGGTCGGCGCCTTCTACACGGTGACCCATGACCTGGCCCGCCAGGAGGCCGCCGCCGCCGAGAAGGCCGTGGCCCAGGCCGACCCGGACGAGCGCGCGGCGCTGTCGCCGCTGACCGGGATCCCGATCCCGATCAAGGATCTCAACATGGTCGCGGGGGTCCGCATGACCTTCGGATCCACGATCTTCGCCGACAACGTCGTGGACCAGGACGACTTCGTGGTCTCCGCGCTGCGGGAAGCCGGGATCGTGATCACGGGCAAGACCGCCACCCCCGAGTTCGGCCTGCCGTGCTACACCGAGACCAGGATCGGGCCCCCGGCCCGCACCCCGTGGGACCTGAACCGGTCGGCCGGCGGTTCCAGCGGCGGCGCGGCCGCCGCGGTCGCGTCCGGTCTGGCCCCGGCCGCGCAGGGCAGCGACGGCGGCGGGTCGATCCGGATCCCGTCCAGCGTCTGCGGGCTGTTCGGGATCAAGCCCACCCGGGGCCGGATCTCCATCGGCCCGCTCATGCCCGACCTGGCCGGGCTGTCCATCGACGGCCCGCTGGCCCGCACCGTGGCCGACGCCGCGCTGCTGCTCGACGCGATGACCGTCAACCGCCTGGGCGACATGTACTCGCTGCCGCCGCTTCCGCCCGGCGAGTCGTTCCTGGGCGCGGCGGCCCGCGCGCCCGGCCGGCTCCGGATCGGCCGGTCGCTGCAGCACGCGGTGGAAGGGGCGGAGGTCCACCCGGACTGCGTGGCCGCCTACGAGGAGGCCAGCGCGCTCCTGGCCGAACTGGGTCATGATGTCGAGGACGTCACGATGCCGTTCGGGCCCGACGTGGTCCCGATGTTCGAGATCCTCTGGTACTCGATGGCCACCCTGGCCCCGCTCGCCCCTGACCAGGAGGAGCAACTCCTGCCGATCACCAGCTACCTGCGCGAACGCGGCAAGGAGGTCAAAGCGCCTGACCTGCTCCTGGCCCAGGCCTACCTGCAGGCGGTCACGCGCGGCGCCCTGGAGGCCCTGAACGGCTACGACGCGGTGCTCTCGCCCACGCTGGCCTCGCCCCCGGTGCCGGTCGGCTACTTCGGCGAGGTGGATCCGGCCGAGAACTTCGAGCGGCAGAAGCGCTTCACGCCCTACACCGCCCTGTACAACGTGTCCGGGCAGCCGGCCGTGAGCCTGCCGCTGCACTGGAACGCCGAAGGCCTGCCCATCGGCGTGATGCTCGCGGGCCGGATGGGCGAGGAAGCCACGCTGATCTCGCTGTCGGCCCAGATCGAGGCGGCCCGGCCGTGGAAGGACCGCCACCCGCCGATCTGGTGACGCGTATCCGGGGCTAACCGCCAGCCTACGTGCAGGCTGCGTTCAAGCCCGCCGGCGAGATTTCTTCGCGCTGCCGGAACCCGGCAGCCGACCGCGGCCACGCGGTGCTCGCTTCCCGGCGTGGCGGCGGCGACCACCTCACCCAGCGCGGGAGCCAGCAGTTACCTGGCCTGCCTGCGGCAGCACGGCGTGACCATGCCCACGGCCCGGCCCAGCGCCCGGCCCACCGTGCGCCCGAGCGGCGGGCCCGGGGCGGGCAACTCCGCGTTCGCCGCCGCCCGCCAGGCGTGCGCGGCCCTGCGGCCCAGCGGCGGTTTCCGGCGGGGCTTCGGCGGCGGCGGCCAGTTCGGGGCCGCGATCCAGGCCTTCCGCAGTTGCATGGCCGCCCACGGCGAGGCGGTCCCGGCGGCCCGGCCCACGGCCCGGCCGACGGCCCAGCCCTCGCCTGGAAACAACCGTTTCCTTAACGGGCTGAACGCGAGCGATCCCGAGGTGGCGGCCGCGCTCAAGGCCTGCCAGTCGAAGCTGCCCGCGTTCGGCCGGCCGCCGGCGTCGGCAGGCTAGGCAAACCGGCATTTTTAACGCGGCACAGGAGCGGGCCGGGCGACGCCAGGCCCGACCCGCTCGTGGCGTTCGTCACCCCGGGCGGGTGATGACACCGCGCGCCCCCCCTGCGACCGTCTGAGCTGGTACGCCCCGGCCCGGAGGCGTTGGGGGAGACGGCATGAACCACCTGCTCAAGCGGCTTGGCGGCTTCGCCGCGCGCCGGTACTGGGTCTTCATCTTCGGCTGGCTGATCGTGCTGGCCGGGCTGCTCGGCGCCAGGCACGCGTGGGGCGGCCAGTACGTCAACGACTACACCGTGCCCGGCAGCGGCTCGGCCAACGGGCTCAGCCTGCTGAACAGCGAGTACCCGCAGCAGGGCGGCTACGGCGGCCAGATCGTGTTCCACGCCGCCCACGGCACGGTCACGCAGCAGCAGACGGCGGTGAACCAGGCCACCAGCAACGTGGCCAAGCTCTCGGGCGTGATCAAGGCGGTCAGCCCGTTCGCGTCGCCGAACTCCGGCGCGGTCTCGAAGAACGCCGCGATCGCCTACTCCAGCGTGGCCTGGAGCGACAACCCGGCCGGCCTCGACAGTTCGTATCTGGACCAGCTCAACAAGGCTGTCGCCCCGGCGCGCAACGCCGGACTCGAGGTGCAGTACGGCGGCGGCGCCGGGCAGATCGGCCAGCAGAGCGGCGACACCCTTTCGGAGGTCATCGGCCTGGCCTGCGCCCTGGTGCTGCTGCTGTTCATGTTCGGCTCGTTCATCACGGCCGCGATCCCGCTGGTGTCCGCGATCTTCAGCGTGGGAGCGGGCCTGGCCGTGGTGGGCCTGCTCGCCGCGATCACCACGTTCCCGAGCGTCGCGCCGACCGTGGCCACCCTGCTCGGCCTCGGCGTCGCGGTCGACTACGGCCTGTTCCTCACCGCCCGGCACCGCGAGCAGCTTGACCGCGGCATGGACGTGGTCAGTTCCGCGGCGCACGCCGAGGAAACCTCGGGCGCGTCGATCGTGATCGCCGGCAGCACGGTCGTGGTCGCGATCCTCGGCCTGTACCTGTCCGGCGTGCCGTTCGTGGGCGCCATGGGCCTGTCGGCCGCCATCGTCGTGGCGATCACGATGGCTGCGGCGCTGACGCTGGTGCCGTCGTTCATGGGCCTGGTGCGCAACAACGTCCGGTCGCTGGCCAACCGCGTCCGGGCGCACAGGGCGGGCATCTCGGCGCAGCAGCAGGCGCGGCAGACCGCCACGGCGACCGAGACCCGGCACGAGCACGGCGCGTTCGCGCGGTGGGGTCGCCGGGTCGCCCGGCAGCCCTGGCCGTGGGGGATAGCCAGCGTGCTGCTGCTCCTGGTCATGGCCATCCCGGTGCTGTCGCTGAACCTGGGCCAGCCGGACAACGGCACCAACCCGCTCGACCAGAGCAACCGGCAGGCCTACGACCTGATCAGCCAGGGGTTCGGCGTGGGCGCCAACGGCCCGCTGACGGTCGTGGTCAAGCTGCCCAAGCAGTCCAGTTCGGCCGACCAGTCGCTGCTGAGCTCGATGAGCAAGGGCGTCGCGGGCACGCCCGGGGTCGCCTCGGTGTCGCCGGCGTCGGTGAACAGTGCCTCCACCGTGGCCGTGTTCAACGCGGTCCCGACCACCCGGCCGCAGGCCACGGCCACCACCGACCTGGTCGCAAAGCTGCGTGCCGACGTGCTGCCCAAGTACCACGCGACCACGTACGTCACGGGGACCACGCCGGGCAACGTCGACTTCACCACCCAGATCAGCAACCGCATGATCCTGCTGATCCTGGTCGTGGTCGCGGTGGCGTTCCTGCTGCTGACCGCGGCATTCCGCTCGGTGGTCATCGCGGCCAAGGCGGCGATCATGAACCTGCTGTCGATCGGAGCCGCCTACGGCGTGATCGTCGCGGTGTTCCAGTGGGGCTGGGGCGCCAGCCTGATCGGGGTGCACACCACCTCGCCGATCCCGGCCTACGTGCCGATGATGGTGTTCGCGATCGTGTTCGGGCTGTCCATGGACTACGAGGTGTTCCTGCTGTCGCGGGTGCACGAGTCCTGGATCGCCACCCGGGACGCGCACCGCAGCGTCGCGATCGGCATCGGCAGCACGGCCCGGGTGATCACGACCGCGGCGGCCATCATGGTCGTCGTGTTCTTCAGCTTCGTCCTCAACGACCAGTCGGCGGTCAAGATGCTCGCGATCGGCATGGCCGTCGCGGTGCTGATCGACGCGTCCGTCGTGCGGATGATCCTGGTGCCC
>DATAVV010000019.1:0-5962 GCA_036267555.1 Streptosporangiaceae bacterium
TCGGGGTCGTCGCCGGGCTGCGACAGCGCGACCCGCCGCACGTCCGGCAGCCGGGCCCGGATCTCTCGATCCAGCCGGTGCTCGATCTGCTGTAATTCGGCTCGTTCCATGCCCGCCTCCCCGGCAGTGTCGCTGCAACGAGGCTAAGCGGACCCGGCGGCGGAACGCACCAGGAAAAAAGGTCAGGCGGGCTCGGGGACCTCGACCGGAACGGACGCGATCGCGGCGAGCAGTTCGGTCCAGAAGAACGCGGCCATGAAGAACTGCAGCGTGTCGCCCTTCTCGAGCATCAGCTTGCGGTACATCACCATCTTGCCGACGTCGTACCCGGCGAGCATCTGCTGCCAGTCCGCGTAGGAGCCGGCCAGCACGAACACCGCGCTGGCCTCGGCGCCGGCCCGGTCGGTGACGGTCGCGCCGGTCGCGGTGCCGCCGTCGAAGTCCAGGGCCAGGGTGTCGCCCGCGGCGCCCGGCGGCATGTCGCGCACGCACAGGGCCAGGCGGCCGGTGACGAACGGGCGGATCATCGTGATCCAGTCCCAGAAGTCCTGCAGCTTGGTCGCCTTGCGCTCGGGGGTCGGGAACGCGTTGATGGCTTCGCGGCACTTGTCCGCCCAGGCCTGCGACATGAAGCCGGTCATGTCAGCCTCCGGCCAGCGTGGGCTTGACCATCGAGAGCATCTGCTCGAGGTCCTCGGGCAGCGACACGCCGACCATGGCCAGCTTGCGGTGCAACTGGTTCATGAACAGCTCCTGGACCCGTTCCTCGGACCAGCCGAGGGGCTTGTAGTTGATGTAGCTCGACCGGGCCGCGCCCATGGTGAGCAGCGTCCGCAGCGTGTCGTGCACGTCCTTGACCAGGGCCGGGTCCTCGTCGAGCAGGTCGCGCACGAACCGCAGGCCGCCCTGCACGTGGCGGGCCTCGTCCCGGCAGGTGGCCGTGAAGCCGGTATAGAACGCGGGCAGCACCTGGAAGTCGCGCGCGAAGTTCAGCGTGATCTTCATGACGGCCAGGGCCAGGACGCCCTCGATCCAGATCATGTACGTGGTGGCGTACTTCATCTGCAGGTGCCGGTTGTACGGGTCCTGGCGCAGGTCGTCGGTCAGGTACGCGAGCAGCCCAAACGGCCCGACGAACGTCTCCTGGATGTAGGGCCAGGAACCGTCGAGGATCTCCATGATGCCGTCGCCCTCGAGCCCGACGACCTCGCGGTAGAACCGGTCGAAGAACACGGTGTGCCGGGCCTCGTCCTCCAGGTGGCTGGTCAGGAACACCTTGTAGTTCTCGGGCACGCCGAACAGCAGCGGGGCCAGTTCGACCGCGACCTGCCGCTCCCCGTGGTGGAAGCCCGAGGCGATCGACAGGAACGAGTTGCGCGAGTCGTCGCTCATGCGCTCGCTCCAGTCGGTCACGTCCTCGGTGAAGTCCAGGTCGTTGACGTTCCAGCGCTGCCGGAGGTAGCGGTCGTACAGGCTCAGGTACTCGGGCAGGCGCGCGGTGGGGACGTGAACGTACTCGATCACGTCGTCGATATCGGCCCGGCCGAGCCCCTTCAGGTCCCCGCCTTCGATGCGAGCCAGCCTGTCTTCCGCAACAGTCACGCGAGCCTCCCCTCCGGACCCGCCGCCACGGCGCCACGGGTGCCAATAACCCGACAGTTCACATGTTAACAATGCTAACTCGGACGTGCCCGAACTAAAACTATTAAACTGATTGGTATTGTCAGGAATAGGTGAGCAGGATGAGGCCCGCGCACCGGGCGCGGTCACCTTCGCGACGGGAGATCACCCCATGGGCATGCGGGTCTGGGCGGCGGGCCTGGCCGCCGGGATGGCGGTCGCGGTGGTCGCGGTGGGCGGGGTGGCCGGGGCGGCCGGGGCGGGCGGGGCGGGGGCATCAGCGTCAGCCACCACGGCGCTGCCGCCGCCTCCGGTTACCGTGCTCACCGGCCACGCGGGCACCGGGGACATCTTCATCTCCCCGTTCGGCGACCCGGGCAGCTACGCCAGCGGGGCGGAGATCCTCAGCCCGGACGGCCGGAAGGTCGTCTGGTTCCACCCGGCGCCGGCCGGGCAGGAGGCGGCCGACTTCCGGGTCCAGACCTACGACGGCCAGCGGGTGCTCACCTGGTGGCAGGGCACCGGGCTCGGCGGCCTGTCCGCGGGCACGGACTACATCTATAACGCCCGCTACCAGCCGGTCGCCACGGTCCAGGCCGGGAACGGCTACTCCGCCGACGGCCACGAGTTGCTGATCACGCCGTGGAACACCGCCCTGGTCCTGTCCTATGCCACGGCCACCGCCGACCTGACCTCGACCGGCGGGCCCGCGAACCAGACCGTGGTCGACGGCATCGTGCAGGAGATCGACATCCGCACCGGCAAGGTGCTGTTCCAGTGGAACAGCGCCGACCACGTCCCGTACGCGCAGAGCGAGCAGCCGCTGCCCGCCTCCGCGAGCACGCCGTGGGACTGGTTCCACGTGAACGCGGTCAAGCTGGACGCCCACGGCAACCTGCTCATCGACGGGCGCGACACGTGGACCACCTACGACGTCTCGCGGCGGACCGGCCGGATCCGCTGGCAGCTTGGCGGCAAGGACAGCTCGTTCGCGCTGCGCGCCGCGCCCGGCCAGGTGCTGGACCAGGCCGGGGAGATCTTCGCCTGGCAGCACGACCCCCAGCCGCTCGGCCACGGCCTGTACACCTTCTTCGACAACGAGTCGTCGGGGGTGCCAGAACTGCCCTACAGCCGCGTTACAACCGTGCGCCTTAACCTGCGCACCAAGGTGGCCACGCTGGTGCGTTCGGTGGAACAGCCGGAGGGGCTGGTCGCCCCGTCCCAGGGCAACGGCCAGACGCTGGGCAACGGCGACCTGGTCGTCGGCTGGGGCGCGCTGCCGTACTTCTCCGAGTTCAGCCCGTCCGGCCGGCTGCTGTTCAACGCCCAGTTCCCGGACGGCGTGAACACCTACCGCGCCTACCGGTTCCCCTGGCCCGCGCGGTAAAGCGTCAGGTCAGCGTGGCGTACGAGCCCGGTCCCGGACTCGCGAGATGATGGGGCGATGCCCCGTACTCCTGACGCGTACCTGCATGGCCACCACGACAGCGTGCTGCGGTCCCACCGCTGGCGGACCGCGGAGAACTCGGCCGGGTACCTGCTCAGCCGGCTGCCGGCCGCGGCGCGGGTGCTGGACGTCGGCTGCGGCCCTGGCACGATCACCGCCGACCTCGCGGCGCGGGTGCCGGAGGGCGAGGTCGTCGGCATCGACCGGGCGGGCGAGGTGCTGGACCAGGCCAGGGCGCAGGCCGGGCGGGAGGGCCAGGCCAACGTCAGCTTCGGCACCGGCGACGTGTACCACCTGGCCTTCGGCGACGCCGAGTTCGATGTGGTGCACGCGCACCAGGTGCTGCAGCACCTGTCCGAACCGGTCGCCGCGCTGGCCGAGATGCGCCGGGTCTGCCGCCCCGGCGGCCTGGTCGCCGCGCGCGACAGCGACTACGCCGGGATGTTCTGGTTCCCCGAGGACCCGGAACTGGACGAGTGGCTGGAGGTCTACCGGCGGACGGCGCGCGCCCTCGGCGGCGAGCCGGACGCCGGACGCCGCATGCTCTCCTGGGCCCGGGCGGCGGGCTTCACCCGCATCGAGCCGTCGGGGAGCGCGTGGTGCTACGCCACCCCGGACGACCGGTCCTGGTGGGGCACGCTGTGGGCCGAGCGGCTGACCGAGTCGCCGTTCGGCGAGCGGGCCGTCGAGCATGGCGTGGCCACCCGGGCCGACCTGGAGCGCCTGGCCGCCGCCTGGATGCGCTGGGCCGCCAGCGACGACGGGTGCTTCGTGATCCCGCACGGCGAGATCCTCTGCCAGGCCTGACCGGCCAGTCATGCCTGCCATCCGGCTCGACCTGCACGACGGCAGCACGGTAACGCTCCTGTCCTCGCCCGTTGGTGAGGAGGTGACCGCGGTCGAGCCGTTACGACACGGGCAGGGTAACGCGGCGACCGGCGGGATCTGGCGCCTCCGGGGCCCGGCTGGCTCGGCGGTGCTCAAGCTCGCCACGCCTCCGGCCCTGGCCACGGCGAACGCGGCGTGGCGCACGAGCGATGACCCGGCGCACTGGAACTACTGGCGACGCGAGGTGCTCGCCTACGAGACCGGGCTGGCCGCCACGGCCTACCCGGGGATCGCCACCGCGCCCGTCCTGGCCGTGAACCCGCGCGCGGACGGCCGGGTCGAGCTATGGCTGGCCAACGTCGGCGGGACCGCGGGCTTCGACTGGCCGGTGCCGCGGCTGGCCCGCTTCGCCTAGTACAGCTGGCTCGGTCCCTCGCGGGCCGGCAACGCCGCCCGTGACCACCTGCGCCCTACGCCCTACGGGCGGGACACGTCGGCGGCCTCGGTGGTCGCCCGGCTGACCGGGCTGGTCACGCTCATCACCGAGTGGGCCGCGCCGGTGCTCGGCGAGGCCTAGGGTCGCCTCATAAGACGACGAAACGTCGCGTGCGTCCCGGTTTGCGCGGCCGGCCGCCCGGACCGGCGTCCCGACGTGCGGGAGAACGAGCCCATCCTGGGCCACCTGGACTAGGACTTCGACTTCAGCCAGGCCCCGCGGAGGCTAATTCCCCCGGTGCCGCCCGTCCTGCGGTATTGAATGCGGTATTGAATAGGTGACGCACAGAGGGGAGTCGCGACTTGGCGGGCGAAACGGGGCCGAGCCTGGCCCGGCGCGCGGCCTGGACGGTGGTGAACGCGGCCGCCGACTCGTCGAAGGCGTGGGCGACGGCCCGCCAGCGGCTGACCGTCCTGCTGGGCCGGCCAGGCGAGCATCGTGACCAGGACCTGCAGCGCCGCCTGGACTGGACGCAGCAGCGGGTGACCGAGTCGCGGCTCGCCGGGTCCCGCTCTGTGGCCGCGGCCGACATCCGGTACCTGCATGTCCTGCAGTGGACCGAGCTGTTCCAGGGCGCGCTGGACGGCCGGCCGGAACTGGCCGACGGCCTGGCCGAGCTGATCGATGAGCTCAGCAACCGGTTCGGCCTGGCCAGCGATCAGCCCGAGCCCGAGGATCGGGCCGCGTCCCCGCCTGCGTCCGTCCCGTCGTCGGCGGAGCCCGGCGGGTTTGCGGCACCACCCGGTTCGCCGGCAGAAACCGGCTTGCTGGGGGGGCGCCGGGGTGGATCCCTGCCCGGCGCGAGCTTTGGCGACCATGACGACCTCGACGAGCAGGGCGAGGGCGGCTGACCGCGGATGACCGCGATCGTCACCAGCCTGCTCGGCGGCGGCTGGGCGCTGGTGGCCGGGTGGATCCTGCCGACCGCGCTCAACTCGTTGTTGTTCGCGTTCCTGGTCCTCCCGGCGCTGCGCGGGGTGCCGGGATTCCACACCGTCCTGGTCGCGAGCCACCCGGATCAGGCGCTCGTTCTGCTCGTCACCGCGGTGGTGGCCGGGCTGGTGCTGAGCGCGCTGCAGACCCCGCTCTACCGGGTCCTCGAGGGCTACAACTGGCCGGCCGGGCTGCGCCGCCGCCGGATCGGCGTCCACCAGCAGGCCAGGTCGCGGCTGGACCGGGCACTCCGGCTCGCCCAGCTCACCTGGCGTGAGCAACTCGGCACGCTCTTGCCCGCCCAGACCGCCGAGTTGGCCACCCTGCGCGCCGGCGACGGGCCGGTGCCCGGCGGGCCGCTCAGCGCGGTCGACGTCTCGCTGCTCGCCGAGCGCCTGCGCCGGTACCCGGTCGACCCGGACCAGATCCTGCCGACCCGGTTCGGCAACGCGATCCGGCGCTTCGAGGAGTACGGATACGACCGGTACCGGCTGGACACCGTCACGATGTGGCACGCGCTGAACGGCGTGTCCGCCGGCCAGGTCCGCGGCGAGGTGGACGCGGGCCGGGCCGGCGTCGACTTCTTCGTGTGCCTGATCTACGGGCACGTCGTCGTGATCCTGGCCGCGATCGCCGCG
>DATAVV010000020.1:0-4464 GCA_036267555.1 Streptosporangiaceae bacterium
CAGCGACGTGTAGAAAGAGTCGCCAGCGCAGTCGCCGAGCCCGTTCCTCGATGCCGCTATGATCCCGCGACCGTCGCTGTCCGGCCCGTGCGCCTGGGCGTAGTAGACGTCCGCCAGGTACCGTGCCGCCCTCGCCGCGTCCCCGGGACCGCCGCGGAACTGCAGTGCGTCCGCAAGGTGCGCGGTCCCCTCGAACCAGACGCCCGTGCGGTCCGCGGGGCAGAAGCTCACGCCGCTGAACCGGCCACCGGTGACGGCGAGGTTTCGCACGTCCCAGCCGACCGACGCCGCGTACGCGGGATCCCGCAGCGCCAGGTATGACCAGCTGTTGACATCTTCGGGCACTTCGGCCGGGTTCGTGGTCACGCCGTCACTGGCCGTTCCGACCGCGAAGTGGCCCGCCTTCGCGTCCCACATCGCGGTGACGAAGCGCCTCGCCCAGGCCGCCCTGGCTGACCAGGCTGGGTCGCCGGTCTCCCTGGCGAGCAGGCTGAAGAGGGCATACAGGTCGATGTTGTGCTCGGTGGACTTCCATTCGATCTTCTGGCCGTTCGCGGTCTCGCCGCCGGTGTACCCGCCCGGCCCCCGCGTGTCGTGGCAGTGCGCCTGGACCCAGTTCCCGATCGCCTCCGCTCCCCTCAGATACGCCTTCCGGCCCGTGGCCGCGTAGAGCTGGACCAGGGCCTGGCCGACCCAGGCCATGTTGCCCGCGAGGGCGGCCGGGTCGGTGGGCTTGACATCGCCCGGGCTGCGCAGCGGCGTCGGTGCGTACGCCGCGCGGACGCGCCCGTCATGCAGCGGATCGTTCGCTTGCACGTACAGCAGCCCATTGCCGATGGCTTCCGCCCTCGACCGTCCGGCCGGGGTCCTCGCGGCCAGGTAAGCATCGATGAGCAGCGCGTCGTCGTAGGTCACTGACGCCGTGAAGTGCCGCCGTCCCAGAAGCCCGCCGGTGAAGCTTTGCACGAGCCGGGGGGTCGAGCCGACGGCGTACCTGTCCATCATCTGACCGAGGAACGAGTAAGCACCCGCGACGCTCCGGTCCAGCTGCCGGGCCGAAAGCGGCGTGACTGAACTCTGGCCCCCCGCTGACCCGCAGCCGGCGACGCTCGCGGCCACGGCCAGCCCGGCCACCACGGCGACGCCGGCCAGGGCAATCCGCCTCATGTCCGCTCCCCCGGTATCGGCCCTGCCACGCTAACGCGGCAACCGGCCGTGACCGGCGCACGGCGCGCGGCAGGAGCCGGCGGGAGTGTGTCAGTAGCGGGCGCCTACGACCTGGGCGCCCAGGGGGTCGAGGACGGCCAGTTCCTCGGGGGTGAGGGTGATGTCGACGGCGGCCACGTTCTGCTCCAGCCACTTGACGCGCTTGGTGCCGGGGATCGGCACGACAGGGACGCCGAGGCGCTCGCCCTGGCCGTGCACCCAGGCCAGCGCCACCTGGGCCGGGGTGACGCCCTTGGCGTCGGCCACGCCGCGCACCGCGTCGGCGATGGCCTGGTTGGCCTGGCGCGCCGCGCCGGTGAAGCGCGGGTTGTGGCTGCGGAAGTCCCTGGCGTCGAGCGTGTCCAGGTCGACGGTCGACGTCAGGAAGCCGCGTCCGAGCGGCGAGTAGGGCACCAGGGCGACACCAAGCTCCCGCATCGCGTCCAGCACCGTGGTCTCCGGGTCGCGGGACCACAGCGAGTACTCGCTCTGCACGGCCGTGATCGGGTGCACCGCGTAGGCGCGGCGCAGCAGGTCGTTGTCCACCTCGGACAGGCCGAGGTAGCGCACCTTGCCCTCGGCGACCAGTTCGGCCATGGCCCCGACGGTCTCCTCAATCTCGGCGGTCTGCGGCGGCCGGTGCAGGTAGTACAGGTCGATCACGTCCACGCCCAGGCGCACCAGCGAGGCCTCGCAGGCCCGCTTGACGTAGCCTCGCTCGCCGCGGATGACCCGCGCCGCGTCCCCGCCGGACCGGTCGATGCCGAACTTGGTCGCGAGTTGCACCTCGTCGCGGCGGCCGGCCAGGCCGCGGCCGACGAGGACCTCGTTGTGGCCGGCGCCGTAGATGTCGGCGGTGTCGAGGAACGTCACGCCGAGGTCAATCGCGCGGTGGATGGTGTCGATCGACTCATCCCAGTCGGGGCGGCCGTACCACTCGCTCATCCCCATGCAGCCCAGGCCCTGCGCGGAGACCGTGAGCTCACCCAGCGAAACCGTGCGCACGTCAGTTCCCATCCGATTCTGCCGCCTCCAGGCGGCTGCAGTAGTTACCGATCTTGGCGTCGAGCAGTTTCAGGCATTCCTGCTGTTCGAGCAGGGCCTGGCGGACCCGCAGGCGGTGCTGCTGCAGGACTTCCACCCGCTCGGCCTCGCGCGCTCCTGATCGCACGAGCTCGGCGTAGTGGAGCATGTCCCGCACGGGCATGCCCGTGGCCCGGAGCCTGCTCAGCAGCAGCAGCCAGTCGAGGTCGGCGTCGCTGAAGCGGCGACGCCCGTCCGCGGTGCGCTCGATGCGGTCGAGCAGGCCGATCCGCTCGTACCAGCGCAGCGTGTACTGGGTCATCCCGCACTTCTCGGCCGCTTGCCTCGTGGTCCAGCCCGTCACAACCTTGACCCTAAGCGTTAGAGCGCACTCCAACGCAAACAGGTGGCCGGCGGCCCGTCCGCTACCCTCGCCTGGCCCACTTCTCGAGCCGGGCCAGCGCATCGGCCAGCACCTCGTCGCGCTTGCAGAACGCGAACCGCACCTGCGTCCGCCCGGCCTCCCGGTCGTCGTAGAACACCGCGTTCGGGATCGCGACCACCCCGGCCTGACGCGGCAGGTTCCGGCAGAACTCCACGCCGTCGGCGTCACCGAGCGCCCGGATGTCGGTTGTGACGAAGTAGGTGCCCTGCGGCGGGTACACCTCGAACCCGGCCTGCGACAGGCCCGCGCCGAGCAGGTCGCGCTTGCCGCGCAGCCGCTCGCCGATCGAGGCGAAGTAGCCGTCGGGCATCCGCAGCGCCTCGGCCACCGCGTACTGGAACGGGCCGCCGCTGACGAACGTGAGGAACTGCTTGACCGCGCGGACCGCCTCCACCAGTTCCGGCGAGGCCGTGACCCAGCCGATCTTCCACCCGGTGAACGAGAACGTCTTGCCCGCCGAGCTGATCGAGACCGTGCGCTCGCGCATGCCCGGCAGCGAGCCGATCGGCACGTGCTCGCCCTCGTACACCATGTGCTCGTAGACCTCGTCCGCGATCACGAGCAGGTCGTGCTCGCGGGCCAGGGCGGCGATCCCGGTGAGCTCGGCGCGGGTGAACACCGCCCCGGTCGGGTTGTGCGGGGAGTTCAGCAGGATGAGCCGGGTCCGCGGGGTGACCGCGGCGGCCAGCGCGGCCAGATCCGGCCGGAACCCCGGTGGCCGCAACGTCACCGGCACCCGGACGCCGCCCGCCATCGCGATCGACGCCGCGTACGAGTCGTAGTACGGCTCGAACGCGATGACCTCATCGCCCGGCTCGACCAGGGCCAGCATGGCCGCGGCGATGGCCTCGGTCGCACCCGCGGTGACCAGCACCTCGGTGTCCGGGTCGTACTCCAGGCGGTAGAACCGGCGCTGGTGGTCGACGATGGCCTGGCGCAGCTCGGGGACGCCGGGACCGGGCGGGTACTGGTTGCCCCGGCCCGCCAGGATCGCGTCCGCGGCAGCCTGGGCCACGGCCGGCGGCCCGTCGGTGTCGGGGAAGCCCTGACCCAGGTTGACCGAGCCGGTCCGCACGGCCAGCGCGGACATCTCGAAGATCGTGGTGCCCATGCCCGTAAGGCGCTGGCTCAGCAGTGGTCTACGCACAGGCTTATGACATCATGCCGGGCGGCCTGGGGTGGCCCGGGCGGGCCGGCGGCGGGCGGCGGCGGGCAGCGGGCAGCGGCTCGGCGGGCGGCGGCTTAGGCTGGGAGCATGCGAGTCGCGCTCTGCCAGATCCCGGTCAGCTCCCAGCCGTCAGTCAACCTGGACCGGGTCCGTGCCGCCCTGGCTGAGGCGGCGGGTGGGGGTGCCGACCTGGCCGTGTTCCCCGAGGCGACCCAGATCCGGTTCGGCTGCGACCCCCGGCCGGTGGCGGCGCCGCCGGCCGGCCTGTTCGGCTCGTCGCTGGCCGCGGCGGCCGCGGACGCGGGGGTGGCGCTGGTCGCGGGCATCTTCACCCCGGCCCCCGACGGGCGTGTGTACAACACGGCGGTGGCCTTCGACTCACGCGGTGAGTTCGTCGCCGCCTACAACAAACTGCACCTGTTCGACGCGTTCGGCCAGCAGGAGTCGGCCCTCATCGCGCCGGGCGACGAGACCGTGGTGGCCAAGCTGGCCGGGCTCAGCGTGGGCCTGCAGATCTGCTACGACCTGCGCTTCCCCGAGCTGACCCGGGCCCTGGTCAGCGGCGGTGCCGACCTGGTGGCCATGCCCGCCGCCTGGGGGGCCGGCCTGTTCAAGGAGGAGC
>DATAVV010000021.1:0-2131 GCA_036267555.1 Streptosporangiaceae bacterium
TCCATCGAGATGTCTTTCTCGCTCTCCAGCATGCGGAGGGCGCTGAGATCAATGTCCATCGGGTTCCCCCGTGTCCGGCGCCTCATTGGGCCGGTCGAATTCGATCTGGATCAGGCCGGCCCCGAGGGCCGGGTAGGCGAACCGGCGGCGGGTACCGTCGATGTCCAGGACCACGTCGGAGGCGTCCGCCTCGACCACCCGGCCCCGGACGGGATCAGACGGCGACTCGGCCAGCGGCACCAGGACCAGGCGGCCCCGGGCCCGCTGCCAGTGCCGCGGCTGGGTGAGCGGCCGGTCCACGCCCGGGGAGGAAACCTCGAGCGTGTACGGCAGGTCGCCCATCACGTCGGAGGCGTCGAGCTTGGCCGACAGCTCCCGGCTGGCCTGGGCGGCGGCGTCCAGGCTCACCCCGTGGTCGCTGTCGACCACGATCCGGAGCAGCCGGCGCCGGCCTGCGCTGGTCACCTTGACCGCTTCCAGGTCCATGCCGAGCGCGTGCACGACCGGGCCGATCACCGTGCTGACCTGGTCAGTGTCGGGCGCCGGGCCGGTCGGGCGGGCCGGCCGGTCGGCGGCGCCGGTGGCCGGTGCCTTGCCCGGCTTGCGGCCAGTGCCACGACCGGCCGCGCGCCCGGAACGCGCTGGAACGTGACGGGGTCCACCTGGCATCACGGCCTCCTTCACGTCCATGACCTGCGCTGTTACGTTGTCTGACCTACCCTATCCGGCAGCCGCCGCGATGGCTGCTATTCAGTCGCCGGCACCATGGCATCCTTAGGGCTCGGACAGGCTACGACGCGGACGGCAGGACACGGAGGGTACCGGACAGTGACGAGTTGGCGGGCGGTCTCGCGGCGCCGCGTGCTCACCGTGGGCGCGGTCATGCTGCCGCTCGCCGCGACGGCGTCCTGCGGGGTGCCTGAGGCGCTGCGCAAACCGCCGGGCCTTTCGGCCAGCGTGCGAACGCTGCGTTCCTCGATCACCGCCGAGCAGGCCCTGGTCGACGACTACCGCGCCGTCATCCGGCGTTATCCACAACTGTCGGGCCGCCTGGATTCATTCCTCAGCCAGCACCAGCAGCACCTGGCCCAGCTCCAGGGCCGGCTGGTGGTGCCGCCGCACGTGACCATGACCCCGGTGCCGTCCCCGGCTCCCGCGGGCCCGGCCAGCCCGGGCGCGGCCGGGACCGCGGACGCGGCGGTGGCGCTGCTGGTCAAGGCGGAGCAGAACGCGGCCGCGGCCCAGCTGGACCGGCTGGACGGCGCGCCGGCGGCCCTGGCGCAGCTGCTGGCCAGCATCGCCGCGTCCGAGGCCACGCACGCGGTCGCCCTGGGGCAGAGCTGATGGCGGACACTCAGGGCGTGCAGGCCCTGCAGGGCGTGCTGGCGGCCGAGAACGCGGCCGTCTACGGGTACGGCCTGGCCGGGGCCCAGCTCAGCGGCAGCCAGGTCACGACCGCGCAGCAGGACTGGAACCTGCACCGGGCGGCCGCGGTCAGCGTGTCAGCGATGATCACCGAGCGCGGCGGCACGCCCGCGCCCGCGGCGGCGGTCTACCGTCCCCCGTTCGCCGTGAACAGTGCGAACTCGGCCCGGGCGCTGGCCGCGGTGCTGGAGAACGGGCTGGTCCAGGCGTACCTGGCCCTGGTCGCGCTGGACGACGCGGCGCTGCGGGCGTTCGGCGCCGGCCAGATGCAGGCCGCGGCCATCCGGGCCACGCTCTGGCGGGGCAGCACGATCGCGTTCCCCGGCCTGCCCGACAGTGCCCTCAAGTAGGACCGGGGCTCTCAAGCAGGACCGGTTCTGAAGTAGGACCGGGCCCTTACGCAGGACTGAGCCCGTTAGTAATTAACCGGGTCTTACTTAGCGGCGTTGCTGGCCAGTACGCGCTGGACCGCGCTGGCCGCGGCGGCCAGGTCGCCGGCGGCGGAGATGCGCTCGGCCCAGGACCACCAGTACCACCAGTCCCCGTCGCTGCCGCAGCCGGCGTAGATGTGCTCTTCGAGCGCGCGGGCTTCTGGGTTCACCACGTACAGGCTGGGCACCCGGCCCGGCGGCAGCACCATGCGTACCTGCAGGCCGCGGCGGGCGAGTTCTTCGCCCAACTTCTCGAGGTATTCGAGCTGCACGTC
>DATAVV010000022.1:0-17753 GCA_036267555.1 Streptosporangiaceae bacterium
GCCGCTTCCGGTGAGAACGGCGGCCCGGGCGCCGGCGTCCTCGCTCAGGCGGGGCCACAGCCGGGCCAGGGCGGTGTGCAGGGCGTCGTTGACGGCGTTGAGCACCCCGGGGCGGTTCAGCGTGATGATCCGCAGCGGGCCTTCGGCGGCGACGTCGATCTCTTCGGGCAGGTCGTACACGTCAGGCTCCCAATCCCAGGATCCGCGCGGCGATGATGTTCTTCTGGATCTGCGAGGTGCCGCCCATGACGCTCTGGGCCCGGCTGTAGAGATAGGCGCTCAGCAGGCCCTCGTCACGGACGCCGCCCACGGCCAGGGCCGCGTGCCCGGCCGCTTGCTCGACCCACGTCATCAGCAGCTTGTCCAGCGACCCGGCGGGTCCGTGCGCGACCCCGTCCAGCCGCTCGGACAGGCGGCGCCGGACGTGCAGGCGGAGCATCTCGGTCTGCACCGCGGCCCACGCCAGTTCCGCCGGGGCCGGGCCGGGGACGCGGGCCGCCAGATCGCGCACGAGCTTGCCGTACCGGGCCGAGTAACCAAGCTCGGCGGGCTCGCGCTCGTGGCCGACGACGGTCATGGCCAGCGCCCAGCCCTCGCCCGGCACGCCGACCATCTGGCCGGCGGGCACCCGGGCCCCGTCGAAGAACACCTGGCCGAACTCGGTGGTCACCCCGTTCATCATCCGCAGCGGGCGCTGCTCGACGCCCGGCTGGCGCATCGAGATCACGAACGCCGACAGGCCCCGGTGGCGGGGCGCGTCCGGGTCGGTGCGGGCCAGCAGCAGGCACCAGTCGGCCACGTCGGAGTAGCTCGTCCAGATCTTGTGACCGTGCACGGCATAGTCGCCGCCCGGCTCCCGGGTCGCGGTCGTGGTCAGCGACGCGAGGTCCGACCCGGCGCCGGGTTCGCTGAAGCCCTGGCACCAGCGTTGCGTGCCGTCGATCAGGCCGGGCAGGAAGCGCCGCCGCAGTTGCTCGCGGGCGTGCCGGCGCAGGCCCTGGACCAGGTAGCCGAGGCTGGGCTGGGGCGGCGCGCCCGCGCGGGCGAGTTCCTCGTCCAGGATCACGTCGTAGACCGGCGGCAGGTCCTGCCCGCCGTAGGCGCGGGGCCAGGACAAGCCGAAGAACCCGGCCCGGTGCAGCGCCTGGTGCCATTCGCCCTGCCGGGCCCAGTACTCGTCACCCGAGGCCGGGAACGCCGCGGCCCGCCCGGCCAGCCATGCCCGCAGCCGGTCCCGGAACGCGGCCTCGGCCGGCGCGTCCCGATAGTCCGGCCCGGCGGCTGACCCGGAGGGCGCCGGAGCATCCCCGGCGGGCGCCGGGACCGGGCCGGCCTCCTCCAGCCGGGCGGGGAACAGCCCGGTGTCGGCCAGCACCCGCCGCAGGTAGACGTGGACCAGGCAGTCCCAGGTGTTGCCGATCCCGCCGTGCACCTGCACCGCGGTCTCGCAGATCGTCCGCGCGGCGCGGGCGCAGTAGACCTTCGCGGTCCGGGCCGCCCGCAGCGCCGCGGCCGGCACCAGTTCGTCCACCGCCCAGGCCGCGTGGCGCAGCACGCTGACGCAGCCCTCGATCAGGGCCAGCCCCTCGGCCAGCGGGTGCGCCACCGCCTGGTAGGACCCGATCGTGTTCCCGTACTGGGTGCGGACCCTGGCGTAGTCGCAGGCCAGCGCGTGCGCGCCGCGTGCCGCCCCGAGCAGGTCCGCGGACGTGACGACCAGGCCGAGAGCGTGCCAGCGTTCGGCCTCGCCGGCGGGCAGTTCACCGGCGGGCGTGAGCGGTTCCTTCAACGCGGCACCGGGGCGGGTCAGGTCGGCGCCCGGGGCGGGTGCTCCGGCCTGGCCGGCCAGGAGCCGGTTCCCGTCCAGGGCCAGGACCCGCCCGATCCCCCTGGCGTCCACGGCCTCGCGGTCGACGGCGATCGTGACCGGCGGGTCATCCGCCGCCAGGCCCGCGCCGCGGCGCAGGTCGTCGGCGAGGACCGGGCCGAGGAACGCCACGTCGACCAGGCCCCGGCCGAACTCCTCGGCCACCAGGGCGACCTCCACCGCGGAGGCCCCGTCGGAGCGCAGGTTGCGCCACCCGGCCGCCGCGACCGCCTTCTCCAGGCGGGCCACGCGCTCGGTGTCGGCCAGCCCGGATACCGAACCGGGCCCGAGGTCGTCGGCCAGCCGGGCCGCCGCGTTACGCAAATCCTGCTGTTCAGTCGTGAGCCGGGCGTCCATAGCGCTCCTTGAGGACTCGGCGCAGCACCTTGCCCGACGGCAGGCGCGGGATCTCGTCGGTGAGCACCACCCGGCGCGGCCGCTTGTAGGAGGCCAGCCGGTCACCGACCAGCGCGATCAGTTCCGCGGGGTCGACCGGGCCGTCCGGGGCGGCGGCCGCGACGACGGCCGCGATGACCGCCTCGCCGTCGGCCGGGTCGGGGACGCCGAACACGGCGCAGTCCGCGACGGCCGGGTGGCCGTGCAGCACGGCCTCGACCTCGGCCGGCGCGACCTGGAACGCGCGCACCTTGATCATTTCCTTGGACCGGTCGGTGAGCCGCAGCCAGCCCCCGGCATCGAGGTAGCCGACGTCGCCGGTGCGGTACCAGCCGTCGCGGAACGCCTCGGCGTTGGCCTCGGCCGGCAGGTAGCCGGCCATCAGCGAGTCCGACCGGGCCTGGATCTCGCCGCTCTCCCCCGGCCCGGCCGGGGCCCCGGTCTCCAGCGACACCACGCGCAGGCGCACGCCGGGCACGGCCAGGCCCGCGCTGTCCAGCCGGGGCGCGCCGAGCGGGTTGCAGGTGATCACCGGCAGTTCGCTGGCTCCGTAGGCGGGCAGCCAGCCGACGCCGGTGCGCTCGGTGACGGCCCGCGCCACGCTCGGCGTCACCGGGGTCGCGCCCCACATGATGTAGCGCAGCGAGGACAGGTCGTAGGACTCCAGCCCGGGGTGCGAGGCCAGGGCCAGCGCGATCGGCGCGACCGCCATCTCGACCGTGATCCGGTCGGACTCGATGTGACGCAGCATCGCGTCCAGGTCGAACCGGCGGTGCAGGCGCAGCCAGGTGCCGGTGCGCAGCGCGGTGACGATGTTGAGCAGGCCGAGTATGTGCGACGGCGGCGTGGTGATCTGCATCCGGTCGGCGGCGGTCAGGCCCAGCGCGTCCCGCCAGTGTGTCACCGCCGCGCGCAGGCTGGCGTGGGTGTGCCGGACCGCCTTGGGCAGGCCGGTCGTGCCCGAACTGAACACCAGCACGGCGTCGGCGGCGGGATCGGGCGGCCGAGGGGCGGCGGCCGGGGGGGCGGCGGCGGGCGGGCGGGCGGCGGGCGGGTGTCGGCCGCCGGCGGTCGGGACCGGCTCGCCGAGGTGCAGCATCGGCATCAGCCCGTCCAGCACCGGGTGGTCGCCCACCGCGTGCGCCGGGTCGGTGATCGCGAGCGCGTGCTCGGTTTCGGCCTGCTTCCAGGCGGGGCTCATCAGCACCACGGCCGCGCCCAGCCGCCAGATCGCCTGCACCGCGACCACGAACTCGGGCCGGTTCGACGTCATCAGCGCGACCCGGTCCCCGGCCGCCACCCCGCGCCGCGCCAGCACCCCGGCCAGCCCGGCGGCCAGCCCGTCCAACCGCCCCGCGCTGTACTCCTGCTCCTCGAAGACCAGGGTCATGGACGGGTCTCCGGCACGAGGTCGGCCTCGCCAAGAAGAGGGGCGGGGCGGTAGGCGGGGTGATAACCGGGGAGGCGGATAGGGCTGCCGACCATGCGCAGCGGGGCGGGCTCGGCGGGGACCGTGACGATCGCGTCCGGGGCGGCGGCGAGAGCCTCGGGGAGCGTGCGCACGGCGGCGGCCGGGACGCCCAGCGGGCGCAGGCGTGACTCCCAGGACCGGGCCGTGTCGGCGGCCAGGGCCGCGGTCACGGCGGCGAGCACCTCACCGCGCCGGGCGGCGCGCTCGGCCATGGTCGGGAAGCCGGCCAGGCCGGCCTCGGCCGCGAACGAGGCCCAGAACCCGTCGTGGGTGATGAACAGGGCCAGGTAACCCCCGGCGGTCGGGAACAACTGGGCCGGGACGTAGAACGAGTGCGCGCCGAACGGCAGCCGGGCCGGCTCGGTCCCCTCGTTGAGGTAGGCCGCTGCCCGGTAGTTGAGCTGGGACAGCATCACGTCGCGCAGCGAGACCTCGACCTGGCCGCCGCGGCCGGACACGATCTTCGCCAGCAGGCCGAGTGCGGCGGTCAGGCCCGCCGAGTTGTCGGCGGAGGAGTAACCGGGCAGGGTCGGCGGCCCCGCCGGGTCGCCGGTGAGCGAGGCGATGCCGGTGGCGGCCTGGATCACGTAGTCGAACGCCGGGTCGTCGCCGCCCGCCAGGCCCGCGCCGGTGAGCGCGACGCAGACGATCCGCTCGTTCCACGGCCGCAGCGCCTCGTAGGTCAGCCCGAGCCGGCGGATCGCCGACGGCTTGAGGTTGACCAGCAGCGCGTGCGCGCCCGCGACCAGCCCGGCCAGGCGGGCGCGGCCCGCATCGGAGGTCAGGTCCAGGCAGATGCTGCGCTTGCCCCGGTTGAGGCTGGCGAAGTAGGTGCCGCCGACCTGCCGCGAGATGTCCCCGCCGGGCGGCTCGATCTTGGTGACCTCGGCGCCGAGGTCGGCGAGCAGCATCGTCGCGTACGGCCCGGCCAGCATGTGGCCGACTTCCAGGACCCGGATGCCGCTCAGCGGCGCAGTATTTTCCGCGTCCCTCGCGGGCGCTTCGCTGGCTTCGGGACGGGTCACCTGAGGTCCGCCGCGAGGGCGGCGACCAGGTCGCGGGTCCGCTGCTTGGAGGCGATGAGCTCGTCGCGGCCGTCACCGATCGGCAGCAGCCGCACCGACAGGTCGGTGACGCCGGCGTCGGCGAACCGGCGCAAGCGGGCCGCGATCGCGCGCTCGTCGCCCGCCGCGCACAGGTCCCCGACGTCACGGGCGTCGCCGTGTGACAGCAGCCGCTGGTAGTTGGGCGAGATCTCCGCCTCTCCGAGTATCCGGTTGGCCCGGGCCCGCGCGGCCCCGACGTCCGCGGGCCGGCACAGGCAGACCGGCACCCCGGCCACGACCCGCGGCGCCGGGCGCCCCGCGCCGGCGGCGGCCTTGGTGATGCGCGGCACCACGTGCTCGGCGATCGCGCGCTCGTCGGCCATCCACAGCACGGTCCCGTCGGCCCGTTCGCCCGCGAGCGCCAGCATGACCGGGCCGAGCGCGGCGACCAGCACCGGCAACCGGGTTACCGGGCCCAGGTCGAGCGGGTTGCGCACGGTGAACGTCGGGTTCTGGACGTCGACAAGACCCGGGCCGCGCAGCGCGGCGTCCAGCACGTCCAGGTAGTCGCGGGTGTACTCCGCGGGCCGCGCGTAGGGCAGCCCGAGCATGTCGCGGATGATCCAGTGGTGTGAGGGCCCGATGCCCAGCGCGAGCCGCCCGCCGGTCACCGCCTGCGCGGACAGGGCCTGGCGGGCCAGCGCGACCGGGTGCTGCGCCTGAACCGGCACGACCGCGGTCCCGAGTTCGATCCGGTCCGTGTGCGTGCCCATCAGCGCCACGGCGATCAGCGCGTCGAAGTCGCCGGGTATCTGCGGCACCCACGCGGTGTCCAGGCCCGCGTTCTCGGCCCACCGGACGTCCTCGATCATCCGGGCGGCCTTGCGCACGGGGTCACCCCGCTCCGGCCCGATCATCACGCCGACTCGCAACTATCCCTCCAGGTGTGGCACGGCGGTCAGCGCCCGGAACCGGGCCACGATGGCCTCGAGCGGGGTGCCGGTGGGAAAGACGGCGGCGGCGCCCGCGGCCCGCAGGCGGCCGGCGTCGGCCGCGGGGATCGTCCCGCCCACGACGACCGCGATGTCGTCGGCGCCGGCCGTCCGCAGGCCGTCGATGACGCGCGCGGCCAGGGCCAGGTGCGCGCCGGACAGGATGCTGAGGCCGACGACCGCGACGTCCTCGGCGATCGCTGTGGCCACGATGACGTCGACGCGCTGGCGGATGCCGGTGAAGATGACCTCGAACCCGGCGTCGCGCAGCGTGCGGGCGACGATCTTGGCGCCGCGGTCGTGGCCGTCCAGGCCGGGCTTGGCGATCAGCACCCGGGCCGGCATCAGAACACGACCGGCTGCTGGAACTGGCCCCAGACGGCCGTGAGCGCGGCGACCATCTCACCGACCGTGCAGTACGCGGTGGCGCAGTCGATCAGCGCCGGCATGAGGTTGCCGGCACCCTCCGCGGTGCGGGCCAGGGTGGCCAGGCACGCGTCCACGGCGGCCGCGTCGCGTTCGGCCTTAACGCGGCGCAGGCGCTGCAGTTGCCGCCCCCGGCGGGCCGCGTCCAGGGCGTAAACCGCGAGGTCGGGGGCGGCCTCGTCGCTCGCGAAGCGGTTGACCCCGACGACCGGCCGCGTGCCCGACTCGACCTGCTGGTGCGTGCGGTAGGCCTCGTCGGCGATCAGGCTCTGCAGGTAGCCGTCCTCGATCGCGCGCACCATGCCGCCCCGGGCTTCGAGGCCGGCCATGATCTGTTCGATGCGGGCCTCGGTGGCGTCGGTGAGCGCCTCGACGAAGTAGGAACCGCCGAGCGGGTCGGCCACCCGGGCCACGCCGGTCTCGTGGGCGAGGATCTGCTGGGTGCGCAGGGCGAGCGTGGCCGACTCCTCGCTGGGCAGCGCGAACGGCTCGTCCCAGGCCGCGGTGAACATGGACTGGGTGCCGCCCAGCACCGAGGCCATCGCCTCGTAGGCGACCCGGACGACGTTGTTGCGCGCCTGGGGGGCGTAGAGGGAGGCGCCGCCGGCCACGCAGCCGAACCGGAACATCGCCGCCTTGCCCGAGACCGCGCCGTACCGCTCCCTGACGATCGTGGCCCAGCGCCGGCGCCCGGCCCGGTACTTGGCGATCTCCTCGAAGAAGTCGCCGTGGGTGTAGAAGAAGAACGAGACCTGCGGGGCGAACTCGTCGATCGTCATCCGGCCCCGGGCCAGCACGGTGTCGCAGTAGGTGACCCCGTCGGCCAGGGTGAATGCCATCTCCTGCACGGCGCTGGCGCCCGCGTCGCGGAAGTGGGCCCCGGCCACCGAGATCGCGTTGAACCTCGGCACCTGCGCGGCGCAGAACTCGATGGTGTCCGCGATCAGCCGCAGCGACGGCTGCGGCGGCCAGATCCAGGTGCCGCGGGAGGCGTACTCCTTGAGGATGTCGTTCTGTATCGTCCCGGTGAGCTTCGCGCGGGGCACGCCCGCGCGCTCGGCGGCGGCCACGTAGAACGCCAGCAGGATCGCCGCGGTCCCGTTGATGGTGAAGCTGGTGCTGATCTGGTCGAGGGGGATGCCATCGAACAGGATCTCGGCGTCGGCCAGGGTGTCGACCGCGACGCCCACCCGGCCGACCTCCTCGCTCACGTCGGGGTCGTCGGAGTCGTAGCCGCACTGAGTGGGCAGGTCCAGCGCGACCGAGAGCCCGGTGCCGCCCTGGTCCAGCAGATACCGGTAGCGCCGGTTGGACTCCTCCGCGGTGCCGAACCCGGAGTACTGCCGCAGCGTCCACAGCCGTCCGGAGTACCCGGTGGCGTGGTTGCCGCGCGTGAACGGGAAGCACCCGGGCGCGGGCGGGTCCTCGCGGCGGTCCGCCGGCCCGTAGACCGGTTGCAGCGGGATGCCCGAGGAGGTCTGGGAGAAGCCGTCCATCCTGAGATACGTTACTTGCCAAAAATGAGAATTCCAATATCACTGTGGAGAATCACATGACCGAAGTAGCTCTCGACCTGGACGAAGGGGTGGCCGTCGTCACGATCGACCGGCCCGAGGTGCGCAACGCGATCAGCCCCGCGACCATGGACGCGCTCGACGCCGCCCTGGACGGCGCGGCCGGCGCGAGCGTGGTGGTCATCCGGGGCGGCGGCGACCGGGCCTTCATCTCCGGCGGGGACCTGAAGGAACTCGCGAAGGTCCGCACGCACGCCGGCGCCGTGGCGATGGCGCTGCGGATGCGCCGCCTGTGCGACCGGATCGCCACGTTCCCCGCGCCGGTGATCGCCGCCCTGAACGGCCATGCGCTCGGCGGGGGCGCCGAGGTCGCGGTGGCGGCCGACATCCGCGTGGCCGCGGACGGCGCCGAGATCGGCTTCACCCAGGCCAGCCTCGCGATCATGCCGGCCTGGGGCGGGGCCGAACGGCTCGCCGCCCTGGTCGGCCGGGCCCAGGCCATCCTGCTCACCGCCACCGGGGAGCGGGTGGACACCGCGGAGGCGCGCCGCATCGGCCTGATCGACCGCGTCTACCCGCGGGAGGACTTCGAGGCGTCCTGGCGCGCGCTGGCCGGGCGCATGGCGGCCGGCCCCGCCCGCCCGATCAAGGCGGTCATCGCCCGGGCCGCCGCGCACCACCACCCCGCCCACGAGCGCCCGGCCGTGGACGCGTTCGCCGCCCTGTGGACGTCCGAGGCGCACTGGGCCGCGGCCGGCCAGGCCGCCTCCCGCCGGTGACCAGTCAGGCGATCTTGCGGTGATAGGTGGCGATGGCGACGGCGTACCCGAGGATGAGGATGCCGGCGCACCAGGCGAGGGCGGTCCAGATGCCGGTGCCGGCCGGCTGGCGGGTAAGCAGGTCGCGGATCGTGTTGACGATGGATGTCACGGGCTGGTTGTCGGCGAAGGCGCGGACCGGGCCGGGCATGGTGGCGGTGGGCACGAACGCCGAGCTGATGAACGGCAGGAAGATGAGCGGGTAGGAGAACGCGCTCGCGCCGTCCAGGGACTTCGCGGTGAGGCCGGGGATGACGGCGATCCACGTCAGCGCGAGGGTGAACAGGATGAGGATGCCGGCGACCGCGAGCCAGGCCAGCACTCCGGCGCCCGAGCGGAAGCCCATGGCGACGCCGGCGGCCACGACGGCCACGAGCGAGATCAGGTTGGCGGCCAGCGAGGTCAGCACGTGTGCCCACAGCACGCCCGACCGGGCGATCGGCATGGACTGGAATCGCTCGAAGATCCCGCCCTGGATGTCGGTGAAGAGCCGGAATGCGGTGTAGGAGATGCCCGACGCGATCGTGATGAGCAGGATGCCGGGCA
The DNA here is from genome assembly GCA_036267555.1 of Streptosporangiaceae bacterium. Taxonomy (GTDB): domain Bacteria; phylum Actinomycetota; class Actinomycetes; order Streptosporangiales; family Streptosporangiaceae; genus JASHPR01. Next base: position 9,077 of record DATAVV010000022.1, read on the forward strand.
GCAGGTAGGTCACATACGAGCCCGGTCCGTGCCTGATCGCGCCGCCGAACACGTAGACGAACCCCACCATGATGGCGATCGGCATGATCGCGGTCGTGATGATGGTGTCCGGGCTGCGGGTGACGTGGCGCATGGTCCGTCCGGTCAGGACGGCGGTGTCGCCCAGGAAATGCGTGGCCATTGCCTGTTCCCTACTTCTCGTCCGGGCCGGCGGCGGGGTCGTTGCCGGCGGGGTCGTTGCCGGCGGCGCTGCCGTCACCGACGATGGCGAAGAAGACGTCCTCAAGGGTCGGCTGCTTTTCGACGTACTCGACCTCGGCGGGCGGCAGCAGCCGCCTGAGCTCGGCCAGGGTGCCGTTCACGACGATCCGGCCCTCGTGGAGGATCGCGATCCGGCCGGCAAGCTGCTCGGCCTCGTCCAGGTACTGCGTCGTGAGCAGCACCGTGGTGCCGCGCCCGGCGAGTTCCCGCACGGCCCGCCACACCTCGATGCGCGCCTCCGGGTCCAGCCCGGCCGTCGGCTCGTCGAGGAAGATGACCGGCGGGTTCCCGATGAGGCTCATCGCGATGTCCAGCCGGCGGCGCATGCCACCCGAATACGTCGCCACCCTCCGCGGGGCCGCGTCGGTCAGCGAGAACCGCCTCAGCAGGTCATCCGCGATCGTGCCCGGGTCCTTGAGGTGCCGCAGCCGGGCCACGAGCACCAGGTTCTCCCGCCCGCTGAGGATCTCGTCCACGGCCGCGAACTGCCCGGTGAGGCTGATGGACTCCCGCACGTTCGCCGGTTGCGTGGCGACGTCGAAGCCGTTGACGCTGGCTGTCCCCGCGTTGGCCTTGAGCAGCGTGGACAGGATTTTCACGGTCGTGGTCTTGCCTGCGCCGTTGGAGCCCAGCAGGGCGAAGATGCTGCCCGGCGCCACGTCGAAGTCCACGCCGCGCAGCACACGCAGTTCCTTGTACGACTTCTCCAGGCCCTGCACGCGGATCGCCGGCCCGGATTGGCTGATGGTCATGGTTGCCCTTTCTTCGCCACTGCCGGAAGCGGGTCAGGAGCGGTGGATGGTGATGTCGCCGTAGGAGGTGCGAGCACGCACCTCGACGGTCTCGTCGGCATCTTCGGGCCCGGTGGCGTTCTCCAGCAGGTTGTGCATGTGCCCGTGTCCGGTATTGACCTGCAGCCACGCGGCGGTGCCCGCGGCGATGCCGATCTCCAGGTCGCCCGCGGCGGTCCCGAGCACGACCGAACCGCGGGCCACCTCGCCGAGGCGGATTCTGCCGTTGGACGTTTTCGCGTCGACGTCGGCGCCGGCCCGCTCGACGCAGATCTCGCCGTTGGCCGTGCGCACATGCGCGTCGCCGGTGACCGCGTCGAGCGTGATGTCGCCGTTGGAGGTCTTGACGGCCGCGGTGCCCTCAACCTCGCCGATCTGGATCTTGCCGCCGCCGGTGGAGATCTCGGCGTCGCCCGCGATGCCGTCGGCGGTAACGTGACCGAACCCCGTGTGCAGGTGCAGCGGGCCGGTCTGCTCGAGCCAGGCGTTCCCGAACGAGGTCTTGAGCCTGCACTCCCCGAGCCGGCCGGCACAGCGGAAGTCGCCCGCCAGCACCTGCGCGGACACCCGGGAACCGCTAGGCAGTTCGATGGTCACGTCGACCGACCTGGTCTTGCGGGAAAAGTCGAACGGGCCCGGCTTGGGGCCAGTGACCCGGAGCACGCCGTTGGCGTAGTCGGCGCGGACCTGCCGGGCGGCCTGCACGTCGGACTCGTCGGCTTCGTCGCTCGGGCGGACCTCGACCACGGTGTCGGTCCGGCTGCCCGCGGTCATCCGCACGTTGCCGGTGCCGAGTTCGAGCGTGACGGAAATCGGTTCGGGCGTCTCGTATTTTGGCATGGCTGTCCCCCAATCATGGGTAGGTAAGCCGTCCCCGCAGGCCGGGGACGTGGCGAGTGGAAAGCGTTCGGCGCGGCTAGCGGACCCAGCCGGTCAGGCCCTGCTTGGCCCGTTTGCCGCTGCCGCGCGGCCCGGGGCGCTGATCGTGGCCGGACCGCTGCAAAGAGGCGGCGGCCGCCCGGGCCAGCCAGGCGTTGACCGAGCGCCCTTCCCTGGCCGCGGCATCCTCGATCGCCGCCTTGAGCGGCTCGGGCATCCGGACGTTGATCCGCGCGGCGGGGCCGTCCTCGGCGAACGGCAGGTCACTGTCCGGCCTGCCGTTGGCCGCCGCCACAGGCTCCTCGTCCGCGACCTCGAACGGCCCGGCCGACGGCAAGGCCACGACGAACTCCGGATCGCGTCCGCGCAGCCGCAACTGCACCGAGCCCGGGGCCAGGTCCCGGGTGATCTCGTCGGCGGCGGCCGACAGCGCATCCAGCAGCGTCATCCGGATGGACGACTCAAGCGACCCGGCCAGCCGCTCGACCAGCGCGCGCGCCTCGTCGCCTCCGGCCTCGGCCAGCGTGGCGAACTCGCGTCCGAGGTTGCCCACGTAGGAGGTCAAGTTCATGGTGCCATGATGGCACACGCGTGGCACATACGCAAACGAATATGGCTCACAATGACGTCGCCAGTGGCACAGGCGTCAGCGCAGGCGGTCCTTCATCACCTTGCCGGTGGCGTTCAGCGGCAGTTCGTCCAGGAACGCCACCGACCTCGGCACCTTGAACCCGGCCATCCGCTTGCGGCTCCAGGCGATCAGGTCCTGCGCCGTGACCGGGCCCCGCCGCACCACGAACGCCTTGCCGACCTGCCCGAGGCGCTCGTCAGGGACGCCGATGACCGCCACCTGCGCGACGCCCGGGTGCTCGAGCAGGAAGCCCTCGATCTCGGCCGGGTAGGCGTTGAAGCCACCCACGATGAACATGTCCTTCTTGCGGCCCGCGATCCGCAGCCGGCCCCGCTCGTCCAGCGTCCCGGTGTCCCCGGTGTGCAGCCAGCCGCCGGCGTCGATCGCCTCGGCCGTGGCGCCGGCGTCGTCGAGGTAACCCCGCATGACGCAGTACCCGCGGACCAGCACCTCGCCGTCGTCCGCGATGCGCACCTCCACGTCCTGGCACGCGGTGCCGGCCGTGGTCGCGATGTCCTCGAACGAGTCGCCGTCGCGCGAGATCGTCACCGTTCCCGCCTCGGTCAGCCCGTAGCCGGTGAAGATGGCCCGGAACGGGAGGTCGCGGCTGATCGCGCGCACCAGGTCCACCGGGATGTCGGCGGCCCCGGTCACGGCCACCCGCAGCGACGAGAGGTCCCGCTGCCCGCGTTCGGCCAGCAGCGACTGGTACAGCGTGGGCGGCCCGGGCAGCACCGTCACCCGCTCCCGCTCGACCAGTTCCAGCACGCGGGCCACGTCGAACACGGGCACCGGGATGACGGTCGCGCCGCGGATCATCGAGGCGACGGCGCCGGCCTTGTAGCCGAAGATGTGGAAAAACGGGTTGACGACCAGGTAGCGGTCGCCCCGGCGCAGGCCGACGTTGTCGCACCAGTCCGCGTAGGCCCGCAGCGTCTGGGCGTGGGTCATCATCACGCCCTTGGGCCGCCCGGTGGTCCCCGACGTGAACACGATGTCGCAGACGTCGTCGCCGCTGACCGGCCGCTCCAGCGGCGTGCCGTCGTCGAGGAAGCCCGACCTGAGGCCGATCACGCGGGCCCCGCCCGCCGCTTCCCGCGCGATCTCGTCCAGGCCGAGGAACCCTTCCTGGACCAGGACCAGTTTCGCCCCGCTGCGGCGGATGATGTCGCCCGCCTCGGCCGCCTTGAACCGCGTGTTGACCGGTACCAGCACTCCCCCGGCGGTCAGCAGCCCGAACGCGGCAATGATCCACTCGGCCGAGTTAGGCGCCCAGATCGCCACCCGGTCCCCGGCGCAGACTCCCGCGCTCGCGAACGCCCCGGCCGCCACCCGCACCCGCCCCGCCAGCCCGGCGAACGTGATCCGGCGATCTGAGTCCACGACCGCCTCAGCATCGCCGAACCGCTCGGCGGCGCTCAGCACCGTGCGGGGAATCGTGTTCACGCCGCGACAAGACGCGCGAGGTTCCCGCCCATGATCTTGGCCTGGTCAGGCTCGCTGATCTTGGTGAGGGAGTCGACGTAGCGGACCGGGTCGGCCAGGCCTTCGGGATGCGGGTAGTCCGAGCCGAAGAGCACGCGCTCGACGCCCACGATCGAGGACAACCCGGCCAGGTCCTCCTCCCAGAACGGGCTGATGTGGATCCGGTTCCTGACCTCTTCCACCGGGTCGCCGGGGAACGCCTGCGGCATCTTCTTGTGGATGTCGGCCAGCTGGCCGAGCAGCGGCACCAGCCAGGCCGAGCCGTTCTCGATGACCGCCACCTTGAGCTCGGGGAACCGGAACAGCGCGCCGTGGCAGACCCACGAGGCCACCGCGTCGGTGACCGGGCGCCACTCGGACATCATCCGGAACGCGTCCGGCGCGAACGGCAGCATCTCGGTGCTCGAGCCCTCCCACTCCTGGGCGTAACGGGCGTAACCGCTGTCCGAGGAGTGCATGGCGACCAGCACGCCGGTCTCCGTGGCGCGCTTCCAGAACGGGTCGAACTCCGGCAGCGCGAACGACCGCGGGCCGCGGAACCCGGGCACCGGGGCGGGGCGGACCAGGATCACCCGCGCGCCGCGTTCGGCCGCCCAGTTCAGTTCCTCGATGGCCTTGTCCACGATCGGCAGGCTGATCACCGGGGTGGTGTAGATGCGGTCGGCGTAGTTGAACGACCAAACCTCGTCCAGCCACTGGTTGAGCGCGTGCACGACCGCGTGGATGAGGTCGGGATCGTCGCGCATGCGCTCCTCGATCAGGCTGGCTAGCGTGGGGAACATCAGCGTCCGGCCGATCCCCAGTTCGTCCATCAGGGCCAGGCGCGGCGCCGGCTCGCGGAAGGCGGGCACCGCGCGCATCGGCTCGCCGAAGATCTCCCGCCGCGACTTGCCGTCGGGGTTGCCGACCTTGAAGTACTCCTCCATGGCCCCCGGCCTGGCGACCACCTCGAACGTGGGGTTGGGGATGTACTCGCTGATCTGGCCGCGGATCGCGATCTTCGTCCGGCCGTTCACCTGCACGTACTGGATCGCGTTCCGGTACTCCTTGGGCAGGTACCTGGTCATCGCCTCCTGCGGCTCGTACAGGTGGTTGTCGGCGTCGAACAGCGGATAGGGCAGCGCCCGTGACGGCATGGAGATCCTCCTTGCTGGAAATTGCATTCTCTCATTAAGAGAAGCTAGATTCCATACATGGCGCGGGACCACGGCTTCCACTCGGTCCGGATCACGCGGATCGTGCAGGAGACCGCGGACACCCGCACGTTCGTGCTGGCCGCCCCGCCGTCTCTTTTCGGCTACCGGGCGGGCCAGTTCGTGACGTTCCGGGTCTGCGGAACCCTGCGCAGCTACTCGATGTCGAGTTCCCCGGACACCGACGACGAGCTGATGACGACGGTGAAGCGGGTGCCGGGGGGCCTGGTCTCGAACTGGATGCACGACCACCTGGCGCCGGGCGACGTCGTGGAGGTCACCCGGCCGGCCGGGGTCTTCTGCCTGCGGGACAGCCCCGCCCCGCTGGTCGCGCTCGGCGCGGGCAGCGGCATCACGCCGATCCTGTCGCTGGTCAAGAGCGCGCTGGCCACCACGGGCCGGCGGGTCCGGGTGCTGACCGCCCACCGCGACGCGAGCGCGGTCATCTTCGCCGGCTCCCTGGACCGCCTGGCCGGCCGGCACCCGGGCCGGCTCGAGGTCGTCGGGCACCTGGACATCGACGGCGGCCTGCTCACCGAGAGCCAGATCCGCGGCTTCGCCGGCGGCGACGCCGGCGCCGACTTCTACCTCTGCGGCCCGGCGCCGTTCATGGACCTGGCCCAGCGCGCCCTGCTCGCGCACGGCGCCGGCCCGGGCCAGATCTTCACCGAGCGCTTCGAGCCCGCGGCGGGCGAGTCGCCCGGCGCGCCGGGCGAGGGCACGGTCAGCATCGTCTTGGCCGGCCGGACGCATACCGTGCCGCAGCGTTCCGGCGAGACCCTGCTGGAGAGCGCGCGCCGGGCCGGCCTGACTCCCCCGTTCTCCTGCGAGGCCGGCAACTGCGCCACCTGCCTGGCTCAGGTCACGGAGGGCGAGGCCAAGATGCGGGTGAACAACGCACTAGACGAGGACGAGGTCGCCGGCGGTTTGGTTCTCACCTGCCAGGGCGAGCCGGTGACGCCGCACGTCACCGTCTTGTACGAGGACTGACGGCACGAGGACCGAGGAGACAGCGAGTACCGTGGCGCAGGCGGAGGGCCAGGGACAGCCGCGGCGGTGCGCCGCGCCGGGCGTGGTGCGGGTCGAGGCCGGCCCGGCCGGGCCGGTCGTGCACCCGCCGGACGGGGCCGGCCCGGTCGTTCTCTACGTGCACGGCGACCGTTACCTGCGCGGCGCCCCGGAGGCGGCGCTCGACCGGGCCCGGTGCCTGGCCCTGCGCACGGGCGCCACTGTGGTGTGCTCGCGCTACCGGGGCGTGTTCCCGGCCGCGCTCGAGGACGTCCACGCCGGGTACCGCTACAGCCAGGCCCTCGGCCCGGTGGCCGTGGCCGGCTGCCGGGTGGGCGCCGGGCTCGCCGCCGCGCTGCTGATCCGGCTGCGCGACACCGGGGCCGCGCTGCCCCGGTGCGCGGTGCTGATCTCGGCCCTGCTCGACCTGGCCATGCAGGCGCCGAGCGTGCGGCTCAACGCGGCCGCCGACCCGGCGCTGGACCCGGCCGAACTCCGCCGCCGCGCCCGCCGCTATGCCGCGTTCACCCCCCCGACCGATCCGCTGCTCAGCCCGCTGCGCGCCAACCTGCACGGCCTGCCGCCGGTCCTGCTCCTCGCGGCAGGCACCGACCTGCTGCTGGACGACTCGGTCGCGTTCGCCGCCCGCGCCGCCCGCTCCGGCGTCGCCGTCGACCTGCGCATCCGCCCGGACGCCTCCAGCCTGGACGCGCACCTGCTGCCGGCCCTGGCCGAGTTCCTCGGGGCCCGGCCCGCCGCAGCGCCCGCGAGCCCGGGAACCTAGGCGGTTCTTAGCTGCCGGGATAGCGGGTGGCGCCATTCCACGACGTGCCCGTCGTCGAAATCTGTGACCCGGCTGGTCGGACGGGCGAGGGCCTTTCGTGCGCTGGCCGCTGCTGGCGCTGGTCCTGCAGAACGTGACCCGGCTGGCCGAGATGTGCGCCCGACGACACCGCGGCCCGCCGCAGCGGCCGTTCGGCCCCGCTCACGGCCCAGCTGGCCATGGCGACCGGCGCGGCCGTGCCCGCCAGCACGGCCCGGCCCATGACCGCCCTGCCCGTCCGGTTCCCCTTGCGGCATCCCGTACATGCCGTCATGGTCAGTGATGGCGGTGCTTGCCGCCCCTTGCTGGGCCGCTGCGGGCGTGCCGCTGGCTACACGGGGTGGGTGTCGGGGGTGGTGGTGTATTTGCGGCCGGCGGGGGTGGTCCAGGTGAACTCGCCGGGCTGGGTCTGCTCGAGCTTCCAGCGGGGGTGCTGCTTGAGCTGGTGGTCGCGCCGGCAGGCGCCGCCGAGGTTGCAGCGGCAGGTCCGCCCGGACCGGTCGTAGGCGATGGTGTGGTCGAGGTCGGCGCGCCAGGCGGGCTGGCGGCAGGCCGGGTTGCGGCACGTCACGTCCCGGGCGATGACGAACTCCCGCAGCCGCGGCGGCGGCCGGTACGCCCCCGACTCATCCCCATGGGCGCACCCTCCCGCCGCCCGGTCACTCTCCTCTCGGGCCCGCGCCCGATCCAGCGCCCGGGCGGCCGCCCGCAGCGCCGCGGCCGCGGCCGGTGATGGCGGCGGGCCGGCTCCCTCAATCCCGCCGGGGACGGGCTGACCGGTGGTGGGCATGCCGTACTGGGCGAGGGTGTCCTCGCTGATCGTGAGCGTGATCCGGCCGACCAGCCCGGTACCGGCCGGCGGGCCGGTGCCCGGTGGTCCGTTGCCCGGTGGTCCTGTTCTGTAGGGCGGCGCGGGGCCGCTTCGGGTGCGGTGGTCTGTGTTGTTGCCGTGGTTTGTGTTCTTGCGGTGGTTTGTGGTCCGGCGGCGGATCCGGGTGACCGCGATCGCCTGGCCGGCGGTGCTGGTGACGATGATCCGCCAGTGCGCTGCCGGGTCCGTCTCGGCGGCCCGGGCGAGCTGGCGGGCCTGGACGGGGGTGATGGGCCCGATCCGGCCGAGGGTCCCGGGCCGGTTCCCGGTCCCGGCCCAGGTCACCCACGGCAGCGTCACGTCCAGCAGTCCCGGCACCGGCCGCCCGTCCGCCGGGCCGTCCGCCGCAGGCTTGCGGCCGGCGGGCTGGCGGGCGGCGGCGCGGAGGGCGGGCGGGATCACGCCAAGCGCCGGCCACTGCGGCGCCGGGCCGGTCCCGGCGGGGTCGTCGTCCTCTTCGGCCGGATCCCAGGACAGGCCGTCCTGGCCGGCCAGGTCATCAAGACCGTCATCGGGCGGGGCGTCCTCATCGCGCGGCGCGGGCCGGTCATCCCACGGCCCGCCGCCGGCGGGGCCGCCGCCAGGCCGGTCCTGGCCCCGGCCGCCGTCATCCGGGCCGGGGGCACCGGGACCGCCGTCATCAGGGCCGGGGTGGCCGGGGCCGGGGTCTCCGTCACCGGGGCCGCCGGGGCGGTCGCCGGGCGGGGCTCCTTCGGCCGGCGGGATCGGCGGCAG
>DATAVV010000023.1:0-3852 GCA_036267555.1 Streptosporangiaceae bacterium
TCGTGCGGCGGAACATGAACGACCAGGCCGGCTCGCCGTGCAGCAGCAGCACCGGCCGGCCAGCCGGGTCGCCCTCGTCGAGGTAGTGCATGCGCAGTTCGCCCAGGGCCGGATCGGTCACGGTCACGTAATGGGGTGCGAACCCGAAGTCGGGCAGGTCGGCGAACCGCTCTTCGGGGGTACGCAGAACCGTCATCTGTTCATCCTTCCGATAGAAGCCGGGCGATGTGGACGGGCACCGGGTCACGACCGGTCAGCGGCGGCCGTGGCCTCGGCGGTCAGCCGGTCCCGGGCCTGGCGGGCCGCGGCGAGCGAGCGCTCGTTCCAGGCCCGGTGGCGGCCGAGACGGTGGCGCAGGCGAGACGCTCCCGCGCGAATCTGGCTGGGCGCCGCTCCACCGGCCTGGCCACGGGACAGGACCAGCGAACGGGGGTCCATCGGCTTGAGCGCCACCCCCGCCAGCTCGGCCAGCCGGCCATGATCGGCGGGGCCCAGCCGGGTGTCTCCTCTGGCCTGCGCCTCGCTAGCGACGCGGGCGACCAGCGAATGGGCGGTGCGGTAGTCGAGACCCGCCTCCACGACCAGGCATTCAGCGAGATCGGCGGCGGCGGCGAAGCCGTCGAGGGCCATCGCGGCCATTCGTTCCGCGTCGAAGCGGGCCCGCTGGATGACTTCGCCCATCAGCGTGCAGCCCTGACGGGCGATGTCGACGGTCTCCAGCACCTCGCCGTAGTTGAAGATCCAGTTGTCGGTCTGCGCCGAGGAAGTGTGCAGCGACGTGACCAGGCCACCGGCGCGCCCGGCGACCTGAGCCGCACCGGCCCGCACGACGGTGAGCGCGTACGGGTTGCGCTTCTGCGGCAGGTAGACCGAGGCGCGGCAGTGTGCGTCGTCCAGTTCGGCGTAGCCGAACGGCACGGTCGCGAACAGCTGGAGGTCCTCCGCGGCCCGGCCGGCCGTGGTCGCGACGTGCGTAGCCGCGAAGCTGATGTCCAGCAGCCCGTCAACCGACCACATGGCGTCACGAGTCGTGGTGACCGTGCCGCCGAGACCGAGCCGGCGAAGATACCCGTTGCGCGAGAGCGGGATCGTCGTGCCCGCGACGCCGCCGGCGGCGACCGGTACCAGCCCGCAGCGGTGCCAGGCCCGCTCGATGCGGTCGAGGTGACGGGCTGCCTCGTACGCGCCGGACAGGAGGTAGTGCCCGAAGGTGGAGACCTGAGCGGGCTGCCAGTAGGTCAGGTCGGCCCACCAGGAATCGGCGTGGGCGACGGCCTGCTCCAGGCCCGCCTCGGCCAGGTCGGCGACCGCCGCGTGCAGCCGCAGCAATGCCGCCCGCGCGGCCAGGTAGAAGGCGACCCGTCCCGCCTCCCGCCGTGTCCGGCCGAGCGAGAGCCAGCCGGCGTCGCTGCCGACCTGGGCGCGCAGCATCTGCTCGCGGCTGTTGTAGGCGTCGCCGTCGGCCGGGTCGTACGCGAGTTCTTCCGGCCGCTGCCCGGCCAGACCGAGGACCGCGCGCAGCAGGGCCGTCCCGGCCGGCTCGGGCAGCAGGCTCCGGTCGCGGAGCCCGAGCAGGTGGGCCAGATCGGCCTGGCTGAGCCCGTCGTGCAGGTACGGCGCCTGCCGGGACTCAGTGCGGAACCCGGCCTCGACGAGCAGGTCGCTGGGCCCGGTGTCCAGCCGGGTGCCCAGGCCCAGGTAGTCCGTACCGCTCATTTCGGGCTCATCCCTTCCCTCGGACGGGCGTGCTCCGGCCCGGTCACGCTGTCGAACACGGCCGGCAGGCCGCCCGAGGCCAGCAGGACCGTGGCCCGTCCCGGGTCCCGGGCCCGGGCGCCGTAGGCCCGCCACGCGGGGCCGGTGAAAACCGGGTCGAGCAGCACGCCGCAGCTCGACGCGACCCGTTCGGCGTAGCCTTTGTCCTGGCCGGTGGGGGTGATGATCCGGAGGCGGCCCAGGGCGGCCCGGGTCCTGGCCGGATCCGGCTGGACGGCGTCCAGCAGGTTCCGGATCGCCTGGCGCGCCTGCTCCGCGGTCTTGGCCACCGGGACCGCGTGCACGACCACGTCGTGCCGAACGTCGTCGTCATCCAGCGCGAACAGCAGGCCGGCGGCCAGCCCCCCGCTGCCCAGCGCGGTCACGATGTCGATCGGCGCGCCGGTGCCGGCCTGGGACAAGATCTCCCGGAGCAGGGTGCGGTAGCCGCGGACGCCCGCGGGCTCGGCCCCCGCCCGGGCGATACCGACAGCCGCCGGGCCGAGGTCCTCGGTCAGCGCGCGGATCGCGGCGTTGACGGCGGCGGCGCCGGGGGCCGGCGCGGTGTGCAGCCGGGCTCCCGCGGACCGCGCGAGCCCCATGGCCAGTGTCTGGGACGGGCCGGGATCAAGGACGCAGTGGCAGCCGAGGCCCAGCCTGGCCGCGGCCAGTGCCGCGAGTGCCACCCAGTTCGAATCCCGCCGGCCGCCGACCACCAGAGTGCGGGCATCGCGTTCGAGCACGGAACCGAGCAGCGGTTCCAGCGCGCGCACCTTGCTGCCCCCGAACGCGAACCCGCACAGATCCTCGCGTTTGACGAACACCGCTGGCTCAGCCCCGGATTTCTGGAAAGGAGTCGGCCAGAGCCCGAGCCGGACCCCGCCGGAAGCGGGCTGGGCGCCGGGATGATCGAGCCAGCGGTCGGTGAGAGCCACCGCGCTGGCTACGGCGGCTTCCAGCATCGCGTCGGTGGCCAGCCCGGCCCGATGATCCGGCTCGCCCCGATCACCGCCGGCGGCGGGCGACGCCGCCCGCGTCGCGCGGTACGCGTCGGGGTAGCCGACCTGGCCGGCCAGCGCGCGGACCCTTTGCTCACTGAGCGCGTCCCGGCTCCGGGCCTCGATGTTGTCCCGCATGCGCTCCGCGCGGATCTCGACGCCGTCGAGCAGTTCGCGGGCCAGGCTGCTGGCGCGGGTGAGCGCGCAGCACAGGTCGGGAAGCGCGATCCACTCGGCTTTCCACACCCGCCCGTCACGCTCATGTTCGGTGACCGCTCCGGTGATCACGACCTCGGCGCTGGCCCGCACCAGGGTGTTCAGGGTGACCAGGTGCTCGCTGCGTTCGGGGTTGCGCTTGTGCGGCATTGTGACGCTGCCGATCTGCGCCGCGGTCGAGGCCTCGCCGAGCTCGCCGAGCTCGGGCCGTTGCAGCTGGTAGATCTCGTTGCCGATCTTGGCCAGCGTGGCCGACACGAGCGTGGACCAGGACGCGAACTCGGCGACGCGATCACGTGAGGACCCCCAGGGCAGTGCCGGGGCGGACAGGCCCACCCGGTGGGCGAAGGCGGCCAGCAAGCGCGGCGCGTCCTCGCCCCAGTAGGCCAGGCTCCCCACCGAGCCGCCGATCGGCGCCGATTCCCACCGCAGGCGGCCCTGCCCCAGCCGGTGGAGCTGGCGCTCCACCTCGGCCCCCCACTGGGCGGCCTTGAACCCGGCCGTGATCGGTACCGCGGGCTGGCCGTGCGTGCGCGCCAGCATCGCGGTGCGCCGGTGCTGGTGCGCGAGGGCCCGCAACCTGGCCGCGATGGCCCGCAGGTCGCGGTCGAGCCGGTCGCCGGCCCGCTGCAGCGTGAGGGCGGTCCAGGTGTCCGAAACATCCTGGACCGTGGTGGCGACGGCAACGTAAGGTGCCGCATCCGGGCCGCTGACCTCGCGCAGCCACTCGACCAGGCCAGCTGTCGAGTGGCCGGTCTCGCGGGTACGAGCCGCGACGGCCGGCAGATCCACCGGCTGCCCGGCGACCTCGGCGAGCCGGTCGGCGGCGGTGCGGGGTATCGCCCCCAGGTCAGCCTGGGCGGCAGCGATGGCGGCGTAGATC
>DATAVV010000024.1:0-10070 GCA_036267555.1 Streptosporangiaceae bacterium
CGCGTGCAGCAGCCCGCCCAGCGGCGTGCCCAGCCGGTCGAGGATCACCTGGGTCTCCGGGTCGCCGAAGCGCGCGTTGAACTCCACGACCCTGATCCCGGCCGCGGTCAGGCTCAGGCCGGCGTAGAGCAGGCCGCTGTACGGCGTGCCGCGCCGGCGCAGTTGCGCCACGGCGGGCCGGATGACCTCGGCCATCACCTGGTCGGCCAGGTCGGGGGGTGCCCAGGGCAGGGGGGCGTAGGCGCCCATGCCCCCGGTGTTCGGCCCCGCCCCGCCGTCGTGCGCGCGTTTGTAGTCCTGCGCCGGCAGGAGCGCCACCGCGTCCGAGCCGTCGGCGATCGCGAAGACCGACACCTCGGGGCCGTTAAGGAACTCTTCGATCACGACCTTGCCGCAGGAGCGTGCGTGCGCGGCGGCCTCGCTGTGGTCCTCGGTGACGACCACGCCCTTGCCCGCGGCCAGCCCGTCCGCCTTCACCACGTACGGCGGCCCGAACTCGGCCAGGGCCGCCTCGGCCTGGGCCTGCGTGGTGCAGGTGCGGGACGCGGCGGTGGGGATCCCGGCCGCGGACATCACGTCCTTGGCGAACGACTTCGAGCCCTCGATCGCCGCCGCGGCCTGGCTCGGCCCGAAACATGTGATCCCGGCGGCCCGCACCGCGTCGGCCACGCCCGCGACCAGCGGCGCCTCCGGCCCGATCACGACCAGGTCCGCTCCGAGCCTGGCGGCCAGCGCGGTCACGCTGGCCGGGTCGGCCGCGGTGACGTCGTGAACCTTGGCCAGGGCCGCGATGCCGGGATTGCCGGGCGCGGCGTGCACGACGGTGACCTCGCCGTCCCGGGTCAGGGCGCGGGTCAGTGCGTGCTCACGGCCGCCGGATCCGATGACAAGGACGCGCACGGCGCGAGCCTACCGGCCTGGCCGTCACGCAGGGTCGGCGGCCGCGATGCGGCGCTGCTGCCTGAGCTCGTCGCGGGTCACGGTGACGGTGTCGAAGCGGCCCTGGGCGATGGCCAGCCAGGTCAGGTCAGGTCAGGTCAGGTCAGGTCAGGTCAGATCAGGTCCCGGAGTTGGAGCGTCTGGTCCCGTCGCGGGCCCACGCCGATGCCGCACAGCGGCGCGCCGATCATGTCCTCCACCGCCCGCGCGTAGCTCTGCGCGTTCGGCGGAAGGTCCTCGAACTCCTTGGCCGACGAGATGTCCTCCCACCAGCCGTCCAGGTACTCGTAGACCGGGACCGCGTGGTGGAAGTCGGTCTGCGTCATGGGGACGTCGTCATACCGCTTCCCGTTCACCTCGTAGGCCACGCACACCGGCACCTGCTCCAGGCCGGACAGCACGTCGAGCTTGGACAGGAAGTAATCGGTGATGCCGTTGACACGCGAGGCGTACCGGGCGATAACCGCGTCGAACCAGCCGGTGCGGCGCGGTCGCCCGGTCGTGACGCCGTACTCGTGCCCGTTCTTGCGCAGCCACTCGCCGCTGGCGTCGGTCAGTTCGGTCGGGAACGGGCCCTCGCCCACCCGGGTCGTGTAGGCCTTGACGATCCCGACCACCCTGGTGATCCGGGTCGGGCCCACGCCCGAGCCGGCGCAGGCCCCGCCCGCCGTCGGCGACGACGAGGTCACGAACGGGTACGTGCCGTGATCCACGTCTAGCTGGGTGGCCTGGGCGCCCTCGAGCAGCACCACCTGGCCGTTGTCCAGCGCCTGGTTGATGATCAGGCCGGTGTCGGCCACGTAGCGCTGCATCCGCTGGAAGTAGCCCAGGTACTCCTGGGCGGTGGCCTCGGCGTCGATCCCGCGGCGGTTGTAGACCTTGGTCAGCACCTGGTTCTTCTCGCGCAGCACCAGTTCCAGCTTCTGGGCGAGAATGCCCGGGTCGAGCAGGTCCTGCACCCGGATCCCCATGCGGCCGGCCTTGTCGCTGTAGGTCGGCCCGATCCCGCGGCCGGTCGTGCCGATGCGGGCGTCGCCGAGATGGCGCTCGGTCACCTTGTCCAGCGCGATGTGGTGCGGCATGATCAGGTGCGCGTTCGCCGAGATCAGCAGCCGGTCACAGGACACGCCACGGGCCTGCAGCCCGTCGATCTCCTCGAGCAGCACGGCCGGGTCGATCACCACGCCGTTGCCGATCACCGGCGTGGCCTTCCTGGACAGCACGCCGGCCGGCAGCAGGTGCAGGGCGTAGCTCTCGTCCCCGATGACCACGGTGTGCCCGGCGTTGTTGCCGCCCTGATACCTGACCACGTAGTCGACGTCGTCGCCGAGCAGATCGGCTGCCTTGCCCTTGCCCTCGTCGCCCCACTGCGCGCCCACGATCACGATGGCGGGCATCTACAGGCTCCTTCGCATAACGCCGAAACCCCTGCGCGCGGCTTGCACGTCCCGGCAAGCGCGACAGGGGCTCTTGCGCTGTGATGCTACCCGATGGCCCTGGCCCGAACCGATCCTCAGATGGCCTCTAGCGCCGCAGCGGCCTCGGCGCTGCTCTCGGCCAGGAAGTCGCGGCAGCGATCGGCCTCGTCATCCTCGCCGATGGCGGCCGCGGCCATCCCGAGCATGTGCAGCGAGCGGAGGAAACCGCGGTTCGGCTCGTGCTCCCAGGGGATCGGGCCATGGCCCTTCCAGCCCGCCCGGCGCAACTGGTCCAGGCCCCGGTGGTAACCGGTCCTGGCGTAGGCGTACGCGGCGACCGGGTCGCCGTTCGCCATCGCGCGCTCGGCCAGCGCCGCCCAGGCGGCGCAGTAGGAGGGGAACGCGGCGGCCACGCTGGCCGGGTCGGCCCCGCCGGCCAGGGCCTGCGCGGCCGGCGCGTCATCGAGCAGGTAGGTGGGCGGCGGGCCGCCGAGCAGGTTCTGGTGCGTCATGCCACTCATCTTGCCGGATAGGTTAGCCGCATGGCGGAAGGCGACCTCACCGCGGCGGCAAGCGGCGTGTTCTCTCTGGGCGGCAACATGCCGGTGACCAGGCTCGGGTATGGCGCGATGCGGATCACCGGGCCCGGGATCTGGGGGAAGCCCGCGGATCGCGCCGTCGCGATCCGGGTGCTGCGCCGGGCCGTGGACCTCGGCGTGGATTTCATCGACACGGCCGACTCCTACGGGCCGTTCGTCAGCGAGGACCTCATCCGCGAGGCGCTGCACCCCTATGCGGGCGTCACCGTGGCCACCAAGGGCGGCCTGACCCGGTCCGGGCCGGACCAGTGGGGCACGGTCGGTCGGCCCGAGTACCTGCGGGAGTGCGTGGAGGGCAGCCTGCGCCGGCTCGGCCTGGACACGATCGACCTGTACCAGTTGCACCGGATCGACCCGCTGGTCCCGGCGGCCGACCAGGTCGGCGAGCTGAGCAACCTGCGCAAGGAGGGCAAGATCCGGCACATCGGGCTGTCCGAGGTGAGCGTGGCGGAGATCAGGGAGGCCCGGCTGACCACGCCGGTCGCGTCCGTGCAGAACCTCTACAACGTGCTCGAACGCAGGTCCGAGGCGGTGCTCGACTACTGCGAGCGGGAAGGCCTCGGCTTCTTGCCGTACTGCCCGATCGCCTCGGGCCAGTTCGCGGCGCCGTCCGGGAGGCTGGCGACGCTGGCCAAGGAGTCCGGGGCCACCGCGGTCCAGGTGTCGCTGGCCTGGCTGCTGCGCCGGTCGCCGGTCATGCTGCCGATCCCGGGAACCGGCTCGCCCGAGCACCTGGAGGAGAACGTCGGCGCGGCCGAGGTCGAGTTGACCGACGAGCAGTTCGAGGCCCTGTCCGGCCTCCGCGCCCCGCCGGGCTAGGCCGGGTCAGCCAAGCTGCTTGCCCGCCGACATCAGGTCCTGACAGGCCTGGACGACCCGCTCGGTCATCGACTGCTCGGCCGCCTTGCCCCAGACGCGCGGGTCGTAGGCCTTCTTGTTGCCGACATCGCCGTCGACCTTGAGCACGCCGTCGTAGTTGGTGAACATGTGGCCCGCCACCGGCCGGGTGAACGCGTACTGGGTGTCGGTGTCGACGTTCATCTTGACCACGCCGTAGGAGATCGCGTCCCGGATGTCCTCGAGCGCGGAGCCCGAGCCGCCGTGGAAGACCAGGTCGAACGGCTTGTCCTTGCCGTACTTGGCGCCCACCGCGTCCTGGATGTCCTTGAGCACCGAGGGCCGCAGCTTGACGTGCCCCGGCTTGTACACGCCGTGCACGTTGCCGAACGTGGCGGCCAGGATGTAGCGCCCGTTCTCGCCGAGGCCCAGGGCCTCGGCGGTGGCCAGCGCGTCCTCCGGGGTGCTGTAGAGCTTCTCGTTGATCTCGCCGACGACGCCGTCCTCTTCCCCGCCGACGACCCCGATCTCCATTTCCATGATGATGCGGGCCTGGGCGCACTGCTTCAGCAGGTCGGTCGCGATCTGCAGGTTCTCGCCGAGCGGCACGGCCGAGCCGTCCCACATGTGCGACTGGAACAGCGGCTCCTCGCCCCGGGCCACCCGCTCGGCCGAGATCTGGACCAGCGGGCGCATGTAACCGTCCAGCTTGTCCTTGGGGCAGTGATCGGTGTGCAGCGCCACGTGCACCGGGTACTTAGCGGCCACCGTGTGGGCGAAGCCGGCCAGCGCCACCGCGCCGGTGACCATGTCCTTTACCGACTGGCCGGACAGATAATCGGCGCCGCCCGTGGAGACCTGCACGATCCCGTCGCTGCCGGCCTCGGCAAACCCGCGCAGGGCCGCGTTCAGCGTCTGGCTGGACGTCACGTTGATCGCTGGATAAGCGAACCCGTGCTCCTTCGCCCGGTCGAGCATCTGCGCGTAGACCTCTGGGGTCGCGATGGGCATGGCAGCCGCTCCCTCTCACTGACTCAGATACGGCCTCCAGTATCCCGCCCCCGGCGGCCCGCAACCGCGACCCCCCCCGAAAAAGCGCAGGTGACCTCGGCAAATCCCCCACGCGGAATGGGCCGCCCCGGGGTGCGCGGCGCCGGGCGGCCGAGGTAGAGGTCAGGCGAGGTAGAGGCCGGTCGGCTAGCAGTCAGGCGAGGTCTAGGTGGGACAGTTCGTAGGCGGCGCGGTAGGGCAGGCCGCGCTCGGTCACGCGGGGCCGGGCGCCGCGCTCGACGATGACCGCCACGCCGACGACCTCGGCGCCGGCCTCGGCCAGCGCGTCCACGGCGGCAAGCACCGAGTTCCCCGTGGTCGAGGTGTCTTCCACGGCCAGGACGCGGCGGCCCGCGACGTCGGGGCCCTCGATCCGGCGCTGCAGGCCGTGGGCCTTTCCCTCCTTGCGCACCACGAAGGCGTCCAGGTGGCGGCCCTGGGCCGCGGCGGCGTGCATCATCGCGGTGGCCACCGGGTCGGCCCCCAGGGTCAGGCCCCCGACGGCGTCGTAGGCGAGGTCGTCGGTCAGCGCGAGCATCACCCGCCCGGCGAGCGGCGCCGTGCTCCCGTCGAGCAGCAGGCGGCGCAGGTCGATGTACCAGCTTGCCCGCTGTCCCGAGGACAGGATCACGTCGCCGTGAATGACCGCCTTGGCTTTGATCGCGCTCAGCAACTCGTCACGGTCCGTCACGACAGGCAAGCCTATCCGGCCCGCTATATTGCCACGTTGGGGCACTAGCTCGTGATCTGCGCGTTATGTCACGACGGTGGCCACGCGCTGGTAACGTCTCGCGTCGAGGGGAAGGACGGTATCGCGTGGATCGTTGCGCGCTGTTCGTTGATGCGGGCTATGTGCTCGCTGATGGCGCTATGGCCGTCCACGGTACCCGTCATCGGGACTCCGTTTCCTGGGACTACGCGGGGCTGGTCAAGCTGCTCACCGGGGTCTCCCGGGAACGCACCGGCCTGCCTGTGCTGCGCTGTTACTGGTACGAGGCCACGGCCGAAGGCCGGCGCGGCAACGAGCACAGCGCCCTGGCCGACCTTCCCGGACTCAAGCTGCGCCTGGGCCGGGTGCGGCCGGGCCGCCGCGAGGGCGTGGGTGCCGAGATGCACCGGGACCTGGCCACGCTGGCCAGGAACCACGCCGTCAGCGACGCGGTGATCGTCTCCTGCGAGGATGAACTCGCGGAGGTCATGACCGAGGTCCAGGACTTTGGCATGCGGGTCACGATCATCCATATCACGACCGGCGGAAGCTGGACGATCTCCCGCTCGCTGCGCGAAGAGTGCGACGACGTCGTGGAGATTTCCGCCGCTCACCTGCGGCCATTTGTCGACCTCATTCCCGGGGCCGAACCCTCCGCCCAAGATGAGCCGTTCCCGAACGCCAACTATCCGCCGTGGAGCTTCGAGGCGCGGGGCTACGACCGCACCCACAGCGGGGTCTTCGACCGCCGCAGCATCGGCAACGGCAACGGGCAAGCGGTGGGCGCGGTGACCCACCAGGGGCTGCCCGCCGCCGCGCTCCCGGCCGGGCCGACGATCTACACCGGCCCGATGGTCGAGGAGTATCAGCGCACGGCGCAGCCATCCGGACCGCAGGGCCAGGGCCAGGGCCAGGGGCCCGGTTCGCGGTCCTCGGACGCCGCCGCGGGCCAGGGTGCCCGGCAGGCGCTGCCCGGCCCGCAGAATCACGAGTTGCCGGGTCAGGGCGGCGACCAGAACCAGGCCGGGGGCGCGGACCGGGGCCAGTCGGCCGACCGGTCCCAGCGCGCCGGGTCGGGCCAGGGTGCCGCTCAGGGCCAGTACGGCCCGCAGGGCCAGGGCGTTCCCCAGGGCCAGTTCGGCGGCCAGGGCCAGGGGATGCCCCAGGCGCAGGGCATGCCGCAAGGCCAGGGGATGCCGGGCCAGGGGATGCCGGGCCAGGGAATGCCGGGCCAGGGAATGCAGGGCCAGGGAATGCAGGGCCAGGGCGCGGGGCCGGGCATGGGCCAGAACCGCGACGCCGGGCCGGCCCAGGGCACCCCGTTCGGTCCGCGGGGCCACGGTGGTTCGCAAGGCCAGGACGCCGGGTCGCCATCGCCCGGAGGCGGCCAGGGCCAGGGCGCTCCCTACGGCCAGGCTCTCGCGGGCCAGGGTGCCGGGGGTCAGGGTGAAGGAGGCCAGGGCGCCCCGCCGGGACAGTTCGGGCCGCAGGGCCAGGGACTCGGTCCGGGTCAGGCCGGGCCCCAGGGTCAGTTCGGTTCGCCGGGCCAGGGGATGCCCCAGGAGCGCGGTGCCGGGCCGGGCCCGGGCGGCGCGCAGGGTCAGGGCGGCCCGTTCGGCGGGCTGGGTCAGGGCGCTCACCAGGGCCAGGGCATGCCGGGCCAGGCCATGCCGCAAAGCCAGGGGATGCAAAGCCAGGGCATGCCGGGCCAGGGACCGCAGCATGGCCAGGGCGCCGCTTCGGCTCAGGGTGCCGCGATGGGCCACGGTGGCGGGCCAGGCTCGCCGCAGCAGCAGAACCCGGGCGCCCCCCAGCAGCAGGGCATGGACGGCGCGCCCGGCCAGGGTTTCGGGCAGCGGGCCGGATCGGCGCCGGGCCAGGGCCAGCCGCTGGCCGCACCCACACCGGGGGCCTACGGGTCGCCCGGCGGCAACGGGTCGGCGCAGGCGCCGGGTGGCTACGGGTTCATGCCCGGCCAGGGCGCGCCTCAGGGTCAAGCCGGGCCGCAGGGCGGCGACGGGCGCAGCCCGGTTCCGGGATCGCCGCAGAACGCCGGGCAGCGCAACCCGATGCCCCAGGGCGGCGGGCAGCACGGCGCGGGCCAGCACGGCGGCGGGCAGCACGGCCCCGGGCAACAGGGCGGTCTGCCGCAAGGCCAGGGTCAGGTGCCCGCGCAGAGTCAGGGCGATCCGCGGTTCGGACCGCCGGGACGCATGGCGCTGCCCGCCGGCGGCGGGATGGGCTCGACGGGCCCCGAGGCGGGCCGGCCGTCCGGACCCCAGTACGGCGACGCGCAACCGCCGCCCCCGGCACCAGGAAGATTCGGGGATAACGCGGCTCCGGGGCAGTTCGGCGGAGGCCAGGCGCCCGGCCGGTTCGGGGAGAACCCGGCGGCGGGACGGTTTGGCGACAACGCGGGTCCCGGCCGTTTCGGTGAGGGCCAGGCGCCGGGGCGGTTTGCCGAGGGCGGCCAGGCCGGCGGGCGGTTCGGGGACGGCCAGGGCCAGGCGGCCGGCCGTTTCGGTGAGAGCCCGATGGGCGGCCGGTTCTCAGAGAACCACGGGCCGGGTCACTACCCCGCGGCGGGGCCGGGCAACTTCGGCCCGGGCAGCCCCGGCCCGGGCAACCCCGGGCAGGCACCCTATGGCCAGTTTCCGCCGGGGCAGCCAGGGTCCCAGGGCCAAGGCGTTACGGATTCCGGGTTTTCGCAGGTTCAGCACGAGCAGGGTCCCTACAGCGGGCCGCAGTCGGCCGTGCCTCCGTCTGTGCCCCCGCCCGCGGCCGTGTCGCTGTCCGACGCGGTCCAGGCCGCGCACGCCGAGGGCTTCGGGTTCGGGGACGCGGTGGCGCGGGACGCCCCGGCGCTGTGGCTGGAGGCGGTCCTCGCCCGCAAGCCGCGGATGCCGTCCGACCTCGAGGCGCGCCTGCTCCAGGGCTCGGGGCTGCCCATCGACTCGCTGCTGCACGACGAGGTCAGGCACTCGCTGCGCCGTGGCTTCTGGGATGCGCTCGAGCGATCACGCCGTTAGCACGTCTCGATAAGGGCATTGGCGCGTTGCAGATCCGCTTCGGCCGGGTACCTTACCTATCGTGCCTGTTCTGAGCCGTGAAGAATTCGACGCGATCGAGTTCGACGCCGCCGCCAGCGGCGACCATGAATCCGCCGCGAGGCGAATGAATAAGCTCGCCGTGACCGGTGTCCAATCCGATTCCATGCCTCGCTCGGAAGCGTTCCTGCGCGCGGGTGAACAGTGGCTGCTGGCCGACGACCCGGCGGCCGCGGCGACCGGGTTCCGGCTCGCGATGGCCGACGGCGGCCCGGTCTTCGTGGACCCGCGGGTTCCGCTGGCCCGGGCGCTGTTCATGCTCGAAAAGCCGACTGAGGCGCAGGCACTGCTCGATGAGCTCAAGGCGGAGGGCCGGCCCGATCCGCGGATGTGCGACCTGGTGGCCGAACTGCTCGTCGAGCGCTCGGACCTGACCGGCGCCCTGGACTGGGCGACCACTGGCGTCGAACTCTGCCTGCAGCGCCGCGCCGACGCCGCGGCTCCGGGGGAGGACAGCGCGAGGCGGCCTTCCCAAGGCAACGGCCATGCCCCGGCCGGTGAGAGCGCAGCCGGCGACGCGGAGGCCGAGCTGCGCTTGCTGCTCAGCCTCCGCTATCGGATCCGCAATGACCTCGGGCTGCCCGAGGACCGCTACGACGGGTTGCTCGACGAGGCGTGATCCGGCTCGGCCCGGTCCGGGGCGGCCGCGGCGAGCTTGCGCCCGGCCCGCACGGTGAGCGTGTCGGACTCGGGGTCGAGATCGACGAGCACGGTGTCGCCGTCGGTGATCTGCCCGGCCAGCAGGCCCTTGGCCAGTTGGTCGCCGATCGCTGACTGGATCAGCCGGCGCAGCGGCCTCGCCCCGTAGACCGGGTCGAACCCGGTGACAGCCAGCCACTCGCAGGCCGCGGGCGTGACCGTCAGCGCCAGCCGCCGGTCCGCGAGCCGCTTGGCCAGCCGGGCCACCTGGAGCTCGACGATCTGGGTGAGTTCCTCGGTGCTGAGCGCGTCGAACAGGATGATGTCGTCCAGGCGGTTCAGGAACTCCGGCTTGAACGTCGACCGCACCACGTTCATGACCGCGTCGTGCTTGGCCTTCTCGTCCAGCGCGGGATCCGCGATGAACTGCGAGCCCAGGTTGGACGTGAGGATCAGGATCGTGTTGCGGAAGTCGACCGTGCGGCCCTGCCCGTCGGTCAGGCGGCCGTCGTCGAGCACCTGCAGCAGGATGTCGAAGACCTCCTGGTGCGCCTTTTCCACCTCATCGAGCAGAACGACGGTGTAGGGGCGCCGTCGCACCGCCTCGGTAAGCTGGCCGCCCTCCTCGTAACCCACGTAGCCGGGCGGGGCGCCGACCAGGCGGGCCACCGAGTGGCGCTCGGAGTACTCGCTCATGTCGATGCGGATCATCGCCCGCTCGTCGTCGAACAGGAACTCCGCGAGCGCCTTGGCCAGCTCGGTCTTGCCGACG
>DATAVV010000025.1:0-16732 GCA_036267555.1 Streptosporangiaceae bacterium
CCGGGAATCGAGTACAGCCGCTCCTTGGTCTCCGCGGCCTTGTCCGGCAGCGACTGGAACAGCGCCTCGGTGTAGGGGTGGCGGGGGTTGCCGAACAGCGTGCCGGTGTCGGTGGTCTCGACGATCTTGCCCGCGTACATCACCGCGACCCGGTCGGCGCGGCCCGCGATCACGCCCAGGTCGTGGGTGACCAGGATCACCGACATGCCCAGCCGCAGCCGCAGGTCGTCGATCAGCTCGAGGATCTGCTTCTGGATCGTGACGTCGAGCGCGGTGGTCGGCTCGTCGGCGATCAGCAGCTTGGGCTCGCAGGCCAGCGCCATCGCGATCATGACGCGCTGGCGCATGCCACCGGAGAACTGGTGCGGGTACTCCGAGATGCGCTCCCTGGCCTGCGGCAGGCCGACGAGGTTCAGCACCTCCGCGGCCCGGTCCATGGCCTGCTCGGTGCTGGCCCCGCGGTGCAGCTTGACGGCCTCGGCGATCTGCTTGCCCACGGTCATCGTCGGGTTCAGTGACGTCAGCGGGTCCTGGAAGATCATGCCGATGTCGTTGCCGCGGATCCGGCGCATGTCGTCATCGGCCAGCCCGTTGATCTGCTGGCCGTCCAGGGTGATGCTGCCGTCGACGACCGACCCGCCGTTGGGCAGCAGGTTCATGATCGACAGTGCGGTCATCGTCTTACCGCATCCGGACTCGCCCACGATGCCGAGCGTCTCGCCCGCGTCCACGTGGATCGACACTCCGTCGACCGCGTGCACGGTGCCCTGCTTGAGCCGGATCTCCGTGCGCAGGTCGCTGATTTCGAGTAGTGGCGCCATCAGGTCTCCTCCCTCCCGCCTATCGTCCTAAGCCCTACCGGCGCTGCAGCCGGGTCTCGAACGCGTCGCGGAGCGCGTCACCGATGAAGTTGAACGCGATGCAGGTCAGGATGATCGCGATACCCGGAGGATAGATCAGCCACCAGTAGTTTCCGCCCTGAAGGAACGCGAGACCGCCGGACAGCATCGATCCCCAGTCGGTGGACGGGGGCTGGATGCCGAGGCCGAGGAAGCCCAGGCCGGCCAGGATCAGGATCGAGTCGGCGATCGCGAACGTGGCCTGCACGATGATCGTACCGATGGCGTTCGGCACCACGTGCCGGATCACGGCCCGCATGCGCTTGCCGCCGATTATCTTGACCGCCTGCACGTATTCCCTGGTGCGCAGCGTCAGGGTCTCGCCGCGGACCAGGCGGGCCACGCCCAGCCAGTAGAACGCCGCGATGACGAAGATCATGATGACCGGGTCCGGGTGGAAGACCACCGACAGGATGATGATCACCATGATGTAGGGGATGGCGAGGCCCGCGTCGACGATGCGCATCAGGAACGCGTCGAACGTGCCGCCGATGAACCCGGAGATCGCCCCGTAGAGGGTGCCGGCGATGACCGCGACGAGGGCCGCGGCCACCCCGACCTCCAGCGAGATCTGGCCGCCGACCATGAGCCGCCCAAGCTGGTCGTAGCCGACCTCGTCGCAGCCGAGTAGGTGCTTGCCGCTGGGCGGGCAGAGGTAGTTCTGCAGGTTCGTGTTCACCTGGTTGGTGTGGTAGAGGACCGGCCCGAGGAAGCTGAACAGCACCATGAACACGACCACGCCCAGGCTGGCCAGCGCCAGCTTGTTCTCGGCGAAGACATCCCAGCCGCGACGGAGCAGGCCGCGCGGCTTCTGCGCGGGCGCCAAGCCCAGTTCGGCGGCTTCGACGGCGGTGAGCAGGCCGCCGGAGACCGGGTCGTCCTGAGCCAGTTCGGCGGGCGGGAGGTCCGGGGGGGGAGTGATCATGGACATATCAGTACCTCACCCTCGGGTCGAGCACCGCGTAGCCGACGTCGGCGAGCAGGTTCCCCAGAATCGTCGCAACGGTCGCGACCACTGTGAACCCGAGCAGCGACGCGTAGTCGACGTTCTCCGCCGCTTGGTAGAACGCCAGGCCCATGCCCGGGAAGTTGAACACGACCTCGATGAAGATGGCCCCGGCGACCAGCGTCGGCAAGGAGAGCCCGAGCAGGGTCACGATCGATATCAGCGAGTTCCGGAACACGTGGCCCCACAGCACCCGCCGCTCGCTGGCCCCCTTGGCCCGCGCCGTGCGCACGTAGTCCTGCACCAGGTTGTCCATGACCGACGAGCGCATGTACCGGCTCCACAGCGCGTAGAGCAGGAACGCGTAGGCGACGACCGGCAGCACCAGCGCCCGCGGCTGGGACAGGATCGAGCCGAAG
This sequence comes from Streptosporangiaceae bacterium, assembly GCA_036267555.1. Lineage (GTDB taxonomy): Bacteria > Actinomycetota > Actinomycetes > Streptosporangiales > Streptosporangiaceae > JASHPR01. Next base: position 2,265 of record DATAVV010000025.1, read on the forward strand.
CTGGTGCCTTGCGGCGCGGCCGCCGGGAACAGGTGCACGTCGACGGAGAACCACTCGATGAGCAGCAGGGCGAAGAAGAACGTGGGCGTCGCGTAGCCGAGGAACGAGACCCCGGTCAGGACGTAGTCGCCGACCGTGTAGCGGTGGACCGCCTGGTAGACGCCGAGCGGCAACCCGAACAGCAGCGACACCCCGGTACCCAGCACGCAGAGCACGAGCGTCTTCGGCAGCCGGGTAGTCAGCTCGCTGGCCACCGTCTGGTTCAGCTTGATGGAGTAGCCGAGGTTGCCGTGCAGCAACTGCCAGATCCACTTGCCGTACTGCACGTAGATCGGCTGGTCGAAGCCGTACTGCTTGTTGAAGAGCGCGACCGTGGCCGGCGTGGCCCGCGGCCCGAGCATGGCCCGCACCGGGCCGCCCGGGAAGAGATGGATGAGCAGCAGCGTGAACACCGTGACGAAGAACAGCACGAGGATCGACTGCAGCAGACGCCGGATCAGGAAGCCGATCACCGCGCGGCCGTCCCGCCAGCGGCACGGCGGGCCGCGGTACCCGATGTGCGTCTCATCAAGCGAAGCCTCCAGTCACAGCGTCCGACGCTTTCCGGCTCCGGCCGCCCGCCCCGCCGATGCGGCGGGGCGGGCGGCCGGACCTGCGCCGGGATTACTTGGTGAAGTAGTAGTACTCGGGGAGAAGGGTCTGCAGCGGGTTGAAGGCCACCCCGTGCAGTTTGGAGTCGACCGCCTGGATTCCGTAAGGCAGCGGCGTGTAGATGTACGGCAGTTGCTGTGCGGAGTAGTTCGCGAAGTTGTGGTACACAGCCATGCTGCCGTTGGTCTCCGTGGCGTTGATGAGCTGGTCCATCTTCGAGTCGGAGTACGCGCCGCCGTTGGAGCCCGCGCCGGTCTGGAACAATGCCTCGCCAGTCGGCTCGTATTGGGGCGCAAAGATCCACAGTCCGTACTCCGCGGCTTGCCAGCCCTTGTTGGTCGGGATGGCCTCACCGGCGACGGTGTCGAAGGTCTGGCCGACGATGTTGATGTCGATGCCGGCCTTCGAGGCGTCCGACTTGTAGATCGCCGTGGACTGGGTGAACGCCGCCTCACCGGTGGAGTAGTCCAGCGTGAACTTGAACTGCTGGCCCTTCGTGATGCCGGCCCCGCACTTGGACGGGTCCGCGCACTGCATCACGCCACCGACCTCCGTCCAGCCGTGGCTGGTGAGCAGGCTCTTGGCCTTGGAGATGTTGAACGGGTACGGGCCCTGGCCGTTGTTCTCCTTCTGCGCGCTGGACAGGAACGGGTTGGTCTTCGGCTCGGCCGGGGCGATACCCGTGGTCGGGTAGGCATAGCCGCGGTAGGTCGCCTTCGAGATCCCTTCCTGGTCGTTCACGTACGCCAGCGCCTGCCTGATGTACAGCTGCTTGAACAGCGGGCCCGCGGTCGGGCTGTTCCAGTTGACCAGGTAGTAGGCGAAGCCATAGTCGTAGTTGGGCTGCAGCGTATAGCCGGAGCCGAGCGGGTTGGACGCTGGCAGAACCGCCGTGGGCGACTTGACCGGCAGGTCGGCGGCGGGGATGTAGCCGATGTCGACGGAGTTGGTCGTCAGCGCGGTGTACTCGCTGGCGTCGTCGGTGTACGGGACTTCCTTGAACGAAGCGAGCTTCGGTTTCGGGCTGCCCGAGTACTTCGGGTTCGGCACGAACGTGACGTTACCGCTGGTCGTGAACTGGGTCAGCTTCCAGGGACCGTTCACGACCGTCCAGATCGGGCTGGTCGTGTACGTGCTCGTCGCCTGGGACTGGGTGGTGAGGAAGTTGTAGACGGCCTTGCACTTGGCGTACTTGTCCGCCGCGGTGTCGGCGGTGCAGCCGCCACTGCCGGCCTTGGCGCCAAGGCTGGTCACGTCCCAGGCCATCGGCATCGGGATGATCTGGGCCAGCTCGTTGTAGGTGTACCACAGGCTGGAGTAGGCCTTGTTCAGGTGCAGGGTCACCTGCAGCGGACCGGTGGCCGACATCGAGGTGATGTTGTCCGGGATGGTGCCGGGGGCGTAACCGGCCCAGGCGGTCTTCTCGGCCACCATCATGTGCAGCCAGAACAGCACGTCCTGGGCGTTGACGGTCTCGCCGTTGGACCACTTCCAGCCCTTGAGGTCGATCACGACCGTCTGCCCGCCGTCGGTGTACTTCGGGGCGTTGGCCACCGACAGACCATAGTCGACCGTGGGCGAGGTGTTGTTACCGCCGAACCAGTACAGCGGCCGGTACATCTCGTACTGGAAGTTCTGCGAGTTCGCGACGCTGAAGTAGGTCAGCGTCGAGAACGGGAAGATCCAGTTCGGCACGGTGGACGGAAGCTCCGCCCACGTCATCGTCCCGCCCTTGATCGCCGTGCCGCCCGAACTGCTCGAGCCGCTGCTGCCGCTCGAGCCGCCGCATCCGGCGGCTACCACCGCGACCGCGGCCGTAACGGCCACCGCCGCGAGGCGCAGCTTTCGTCTCCACAAGTGCATGTGCGCTCCTTCGTCGTGACGCGCGGCGAACGCGCGCGTAATGCCGTGCCGGCTCATGCTGAGGCGCTCCGAATTGGCCAAGATGCGCGCGGGCCGGCCCTCATCCATCCGGGTCGCAGCGGCCCGCCCCGGCGGGCTGCCACGGTCGGCGTCGCGCGACGCTGATCGTGTCACCGCTCGCCGCCACTCTACCAGCCCACCCCGGCGCCGTTCCCCCCCCCCGCATGGCCCCGCGCGCCAGCGACACTTTGTCCCGGCTACGGTTCGGCTAGAGCGTAGTTTCACTGATGATTAAGATTCCAGCCGTAAATGTCACAACTTCCTATCGATGTCGCCCCAGGCCAATAGCGGTCCCGGCGATCATAACGGCGCTGTTACGCACGTATTGCCGCAATATCACAGTGCGGGCAAACGTTCCTCCGGGGGGTTCCCGCGCGGCCCGACGGGCGGCAAAATACGATGCGCCGGGTCGCCCGGTGTTAGCGGCGGGGTTAGCCGCCGATCGCGTGAGCGCCGCCGTCGACGTGCACGATCTCGCCCGTGGTGGCCGGGAACCAGTCGGACAGCAGTGCTGCGCAGGCCCTGGCGACCGGCTCAGCGTCGGACAGGTTCCAGCCGAGCGGCGCGCGCTTCCCCCACAGTTCCTCGAAGTCCGAGAAGCCCGGGATGCTCTTAGCCGCCATGGTCCGCAGCGGCCCCGACGCTAGCAGGTTCACCCGGATGCCACGGGGGCCCAGGTCGCGGGCCAGGTAGCGGGCGCAGGACTCCAGGCCCGCCTTGGCCACCCCCATCCAGTCGTAGCCCGGCCAGGCCAGGCCAGCGTCGAAGTCCATGCCCACGATCGACCCTCCGCCGCTCATCAGCGGCAGCGCGGCCATGGCCAGCGACTTGAGTGAATAGGCGGAGGTGTGCAGGGCAACGGCTACGTCTTCCCACGGTGTGTTCAGGAAGTTGCCGCCCAGCGCCGACTGCGGCGCGTTGCCGATGCTGTGCACGATGCCGTCCAGGCCATCCACGTGCTCACCGATCCGCTCGGCCAGTGAGGCAAGCTGGCCGGCGTCGGTCACGTCCAGTTCCAGCACCGGCGGCGGGTCGGGCAGCCGCTGCGCGATCCGCCGCACCAGGCTGATCCGCGGGAACGCCGTGAGCACCACGGTCGCGCCCTCCTGCTGCGCGATCCGCGCCGCGTGGAACGCGATCGACGCGTCGGTGAGCACGCCGGTCACCAGGATCCGCTTGCCGTCCAGGATTCCCATCGACCTGACTCTTCCTTTCCGTTCGCTGCTGGCCCCGTTCGCCGCCGGCTATCCCTTCACTGGTGGCGCCCCACTCGCCGGTTGTTCCCTAGTGGCCCATGCCCAGGCCGCCGTCCACCGGGAGCACGGCCCCGGTGATGTAGCCCGCCTCGCCGGAGGCCAGGAACGCGACCGCCGCAGCGACCTCGTCCGCCGACGCCAGCCGGCGCAGCGGCACGCTGCCGAGTATGGCCTCCTGCCGCTCGGCGGGCAGGGCCGCGGTCATGTCGGTGTCCACGAACCCGGGCGCGACCACGTTGACCGTGATCGACCGGCTGCCCAGCTCGCGGGCGAGCGACCGGGCCATCCCGACCAGGCCCGCCTTGGACGCCGCGTAGTTGGCCTGGCCGCCGGAGCCGAGCAGGCCCACCACCGATGAGATGAAAATGATCCGGCCCCGGCGCATCCGGATCATGCCGCGGACCGCGCGCTTGGCCACCCGGAACGAGCCGGCCAGGTTGGTGTCCACCACGGCGGCGAAGTCGTCCTCGCTCATCAGCGCGAGAAGCTGGTCGCGGGTGATGCCGGCGTTGGCCACCAGCACCTCGACCGGCCCGTGCGCCGCCTCGGCCGCGGTGAACGCCTGGTCCACCGCGGCGGTGTCGCGCACGTCGCACGGGGCCACGGTCAGCCCTTCGACGTCCTCGCCCGACCGGGACGTGATCACGACCTGGTCCCCGCCTGCCGCGAACCGCCGGGCGATGGCCAGCCCGATGCCCCGGTTTCCCCCGGTGACGAGGACAGATCGGCTCATATCGGATCCCTTCGCCGGCGCTGATCACAGATTCGATGCACAGGATAGATTGGCGTGCCGTGCGGGACAGTGCAGACCAGGCCGCGAACCGGGCGGCCGGGGCCGGTCAGGCCGGCCGCGGCGGGCGTCTCATCGACCCCGCGTTCACCGCCTACCCGCTGCGGCAACTGGCCGACGCGGCCTTGCAGCGGGCCGCGGATCTCGGCGCCAGCCGCGCCGACTTCCGCGCCGAGCGCATCCGCAGCCAGCGGATCGCCCTGTCCGACGGCAGCCTCCAGACCCTCTACGACACCGACGAGATGGGCCTCGCGGTCCGGGTCGTGGTGGACGGGACCTGGGGGTTCGCCTCCGCCGTCGACCTGAACCCCGACGCGGCGGCGCGGGCCGCCGCGGCCGCCGTCGACGTGGCGCGGGTGGCCGCCCCGGTGAACACCGAGCCGATCGAGCTGGCCGACGAACCCGCGCACGGTGAGGTCAGCTGGGTGTCGGCCTACCAGGTGGACCCGTTTGGCGTCGGTGTCGCCGAAAAGATCGCGCTGCTCGCTCAGTGGAGCGCCGGGCTGCTCGCCCGCGACGGGATCGACCACGTCGATGCCTCGCTGACACAGGTCAAGGAGTGCAAGTTCTACTGTGACGGCGCCACCACCGCCACCCAGCAGCGAGTCCGGCTGCACCCGAGCGTGACCGCGGTCGCGGTGGTGGCCGACGGCCGGTTCGAGACCATGACCACGCTGGCCCCGCCGGCGGGCCGCGGCTATGAGTACCTCGACGGCGCGGACCCCGCGAGCGGCCGCTGGGACTTCGCCGCCGAACTGGCCGAGATGCCCGGGCTGCTGGCGGCCAAGCTGGCCGCGCCCTCGGTCGACGCGGGCCGGTATGACCTGGTCATCGACCCGTCCAACCTGTGGCTGACGATTCACGAGTCGATCGGGCACGCGACGGAGCTGGACCGGGCGCTCGGGTACGAGGCCGCGTACGCGGGCACCTCCTTCGCCACCCCGGACCTGCTCGGCACGCTGCGCTACGGGTCGCCGCTGATGCACGTGACCGCGGACCGCACGGCCGAGCACGGCCTGGCCACGGTCGGCTACGACGACGAGGGCGTCGCCGGCCAGTCCTGGGACCTGGTCACCAGCGGCGTGCTGACCGGGTTCCAGCTCGACCGCAGGATGGCCACGGCGCTGGCCCCAGGCACCGCCTCGAACGGTTGCGCGTTCGCCGACTCCCCCGGGCACATGCCGATCCAGCGGATGGCCAACGTCTCGTTGCGGCCCGCCGCGGGCGGGCCTTCGGTCGCCGAGCTGATCGCGGGCGTGGAGCGCGGCATCTACGTCGTCGGCGACAAGAGCTGGTCCATCGACATGCAGCGGTACAACTTCCAGTTCACCGGCCAGCGGTTCTTCAAGATCTCCCACGGGCGCCTGGAGGGCCAGCTCAAGGACGTGGCGTACCAGGCCACGACCACCGACTTCTGGAACTCCATGGAAGCCGTCGGCGGTCCGCAGACGTACCTGCTCGGCGGGGCGCTCAACTGCGGCAAGGGCCAGCCCGGCCAGGTCGCGCCGGTCAGCCACGGCTGCCCGGCGGTGCTCATGCGGGGCGTGCGGATCCTCAACGCGGCACAGGAGGGGGCGCAGTGACCGCGGCGGGTGCCAGGACCGGGTTCCGTCCCCAGGACGCCGTGGAGCAGGCCCTGGCCGCGGCCAGGTCCGACGATTGCGTGGTGATCGCCGAGGAGACCTCGGCGGCGAACCTGCGCTGGGCACGCAACACACTGACCACGAACGGCGTCAGCGACTCGCGCCGGCTCACCGTGATCGCGATCAGCCGCGGCGCCGGGGGCACCCGGGCCGGCGTGGTGTCCAGGGCCGGTGCGGGCGCGACCCAGATCCGCGAGATCGTGGCCGAGGCGGAGGAGGCGGCCGCGCAGAGCCCGCCGGCCGAGGACGCCCAGGCGCTGCCAGACCCGGCCGCAGCCGCGTTCGGGCTGGACAATGACCCAGCGCCGGCCGCCGCCGCGTTCGGGCCGAACAACGGGCCGGGCTGGGACGATCCGCCGGCGCGCACCGAGATCGCCGTGCTGCGCGGTTTCGCCGGGGCGCTCGGCGAGGCGTTCGGCGCGGCGGCCTCGGGCGCGCGGCAGCTTTACGGGTACGCCGAGCACTCGACGACCTCGCTGCTGCTGGGTACCTCCAGCGGGCTGCGGCTGCGGCACGACCAGCCGGCCGGAAAGGTCGAGCTGAACGCGAAGTCGGCTGACCGTGCCCGCTCGGCCTGGGCGGGCACGGCCACCCGCGACTTCGCCGACGTGGACGTGGCCGGGCTGGAAGCGGGCCTGGCCCGGCGCCTGGCCTGGGCCCAGCGGCGGGTCGAGCTGCCCGCCGGGCGCTACGAGACGTTGCTGCCGCCGACCGCCGCCGCCGACCTGCTCATCTACCTGTACTGGTCCGCCGGGGCCAAGGACGCGGTCGACGGGCGGACGGTGTTCAGCAGGCCCGGCGGCGGGACCCGCGTCGGGGACCGGCTGGCCCGCCTGCCGGTCACGCTGCGCAGCGACCCGGGCGCGGACGGCCTGCAGTGCCCGCCGTTCGTGATCGCGTACGCCTCGAACTCGCGATCCTCGGTGTTCGACAACGGGCTGCCGCTGCGCCCCACCGACTGGATACGCGACGGCGAACTGGCCGCGCTGGTCCAGACCCGGTACTCGGCCGGGCTGTCCGGGCTTGGCGTCACGCCCGCGATCGGCAACCTGATCCTGGACGCGCCCGGGGCGGCCGGATCGCTGGACGACCTGATCGCCGGCACCGGCCGGGGCCTGCTGCTGACCTCCCTGTGGTACATCAGGGAGGTCGACCCGCAGACCCTGCTGCTCACCGGCCTGACCAGGGACGGGGTGTACCTGGTCGAGCACGGCGAGATCACCGGCGCGGTCAACAACTTCCGGTTCAACGAGAGCCCGGTCACGATGCTGGACCGGGTCACCGAGGCAGGTGCGACCGTCCCCGCGCTGCCGCGGGAGTGGAGCGACTACTTCACCCGCTGCGCCATGCCGCCGCTGCGCGTGGACGGCTTCAACATGTCCTCGGTGAGCCAGGCCAGCTAGGGCGGGCCGGGGAGGGCCAGCCAGCCTCAGGCGTCCTCGAGCCGGAAACCGAGCTTGAGACCCACCTGGAAGTGGGCGACCTCGCCGTCCACGATCTGGCCGCGGATCTGGGTCACCTCGAACCAGTCGAGATGACGCAGGGTTTGCCCGGCGCGGCTCACCGCGCTGCGGATCGCGGGCTCGATTCCATCCGGCGAGGTGCCAACGACCTCGGTGACCCGGTAAGTGCGCTCGCTCATCTATGCCTCCATACTGGACACTCGTGACTCCTGACGCGGCCGATCTGCAACGCCGGGCGCGCAGCCGGCTGACCCGTAACGTCTACGACTACTATGCGGGGGGCTCGGGGCGCGAGCGGACACTGCGGGCGAACGAGAAAGCCTGGCGGCGGGTCTGGCTGGCGCCGCGGGTGCTGCGCGAGGTGTCCGCGGTGAGCACGACCGCCCGGCTGCTCGGCACCGAGTTCGCCACCCCGCTGTGCGTGGCGCCCACCGGGTTCCACGGGCTCGCCCATCCCGACGGGGAACTGGCCACCGCGGCGGGTGCGGCCAGGGCCGGGGCCCTGTTCGTGCTCTCCACCCGGAGCAGCAGGCGGATCGAGGACGTCGGGCGGGCCGTCGCCGGCGCGGGCGGCTCCTGGTGGTTCCAGGTCTACGTGATGCGCGACCGGGACCTGACCGCGGGCCTGGTGCGCCGGGCCGCGGCCGCCGGGGCGGCGGCCCTGGTGCTGACCGCCGACACGCCCGTGGTCGGCCGCAAGCGGCGCAACTGGGACAGCGGGATGGTGTCCGATGAGGATTTCCTGGTCAACCTGGGCCCCCTGGACGACCTGGAAGCGGCCGACCAGGCGGCCGACGTGACGATGTCCGACATCGGCTGGCTGAGCGAGATCGGCGGCGGCCTGCCGGTGGCGGTCAAGGGCGTGCTGCGGGCCGACGACGCCCTCGCCTGCCAGGCGCACGGCGCGGCCGCGGTGATCGTGTCCAATCACGGCGGGCGGCAACTCGACGGGGCGCTGCCCGCGGCGCTAGCGCTGCCGGAGGTGGCGGACGCGCTGCCGCGGCCCGCGACCGGGCCGGGCGGCGAGGTCTACGCCGACGGCGGCATCCGCACCGGCGAGGACGCGCTCGCCGCGCTGGCCCTGGGGGCTGGGGCGGTGTTCCTGGGCCGCCCCGTGCTGTGGGCGCTCGCTTGCGGCGGCGCGGACGGGGTCCAGTCCCTCCTGAACGGCCTGACCGACGACCTGTCCCACGCCATGGCCCTGTCCGGCGCCCGATCCCTCGCGGAGACTCCCGGCCTGGCCCGGTGGTGACGCCACCGCAGCACGGGCATACCTTGGAAGAGTGACAGGCAGCCCCCACTCGCGGCGTGAGCGCCCTCAGGTGGTCACCGAGGCCAAGCGGCCGATGTCCGAGGACATCTCCTACCGCGAGCGCCGGTACCTCCTGATGATGGGCATCCGCCTCGCCTGCTTCGTGATCGCGGTGGTGCTGTTCGTCAACGGGCTGGGGTGGCTGACCGCGATTCCGGCCGTCGGAGCGATCGCCATACCGTATTTCGCGGTGGTGTTCGCCAATGGCGGACGAGAGCCCACGGGCCGCTCCCGGTTCCGGCCTTACGAGCCCAACCTGCCGCAGCGTTACGTTCCGCCGGCCAGTGACCGGGAAGCAAACACAGGCAGTTAGCTAAGCGCGGATAGAACCGGCTCTACCGACATTCCGGGCAGCCTCGGCGCGCCTCCGCGCGTCGGTGGAACGGATACGAAAGGTAACCGGAAAAACAGGTGATCAGCGGCGATCAGCGCGCCTCCATGCCGAGATTCGCTTGTAATCCGGTCTTGACGCACAAGGGGGGGGTTCGGTGTAACATGTTTGCCGGTGCTCTGGTCCCCCGCCGGGGCACCGTTGCCGGCGTTCCGGGCCCCCGTCGGAGCGCCGATGAATGCGACGCCGGGTGGTTTGCCCCCGTAGCCACCCGGCGTCGCTCTCTTTTTGTCTTAATTACTCGGTCTTGCGGAACTCTGCGATCGCGATCGCCATCATGCCGGCCCCCATGGCCGCCACGATCCCGAGCGACAGCCCGAGGGGAACCTCCCAGCCAGCCCAGGTAATGGCGGGCGAGAAGCGCTGCTCGAACGCCGCGGGCATGGAGAGATGACTGAACACCGCGTGCCGCATGGGGCCGACAATGTAAGTGAGGGGGTCGATCCGGGTGAGAACGCTGAGCCAAGCGGGCAGTCCGCTCAGGGGGTAGAGCGCCCCGGATAGGAAGAACAGCGGCATCACGAGCATCTGGGTGAGTGCCATGAACGCCTGGAACTGCTTGATCCTGGCCGCCATCATCACGCCGAACGCGGTCAGCGTGAACGACAGCAGCAGGAGTTCCCCGATCAAGACGATTATCAGCACCGGGTTGTAGGGCACGCCCGCGAAGCCGGCCAGGATCAGGAAGATGATTCCCTGGAACGTCGCGATCGTCGCGCCGCCCAGGCACTTGCCGATCACGATCGATGCGCGGCTGACCGGAGCGACGAGGATCTCGCGCAGGAAGCCGAATTCACGGTCCCACACGATCGATGCCGCCGAGAAAATGGCGGTGAACAGTACCGACATGGCCAGCACGCCGGGGTAGATGAAGGTCTTGAAGCTTATGCCCGGCGGCATGTTCCCGCCGGCCAGCGACGACAGCCCGGTGCCGAGCACGAACAGGAACAGGACCGGCTGGATCAGCGCGGTGATGGCCCGCAGCCGGTCGGTGCGGAACCTGATCAGCTCGCGCCGCCAGACGATCCCGGTGGCACGCAGGTCGTGCCGCAGGCCGCGCTCGGGCACCGCGACCCGGATCTGGTCGACCAGGCCGGGCCCGGAGGCGGCCGCCGGCTCGGTGGTGGTAGTAGTAGCCATCGCTCATCGCCTCCCCGCACGGAAGCGCTGGGCCATCGCGCGCATCGCGTCGGTGCCGGACGCCTCGGCGTCGCGGATCGTGCTGCCGGTATAGGACATGAACACGTCGTCCAGTGAGGGCCGGGAGACGCTGACCGAGCGGATCGGCACGGACAACTCGGTGAACAGGCGCGGCACGAACTGCTCGCCGGCGGGCACCGAGAACGTCACCGCGCCCTCGTGCACCGCGGCCTCGATGCCGAACGTCTCCTCCAGGGCGCCGATCGCCGCGGCGTCGTCGTCGGTGTGGATCTGCACCCGGTCCTTGCCCACGCTGGCCTTCAGCGCCTCGGGCGTGTCGATGGCCACGATCTTCCCGTGATCGATGATCGCGATCCGGTCGCAGTGCTCGGCCTCGTCCATGTAGTGCGTGGTGAGGAAGATCGTGATGTCCTCGCGGCGCTTGAGGTCGTTGATATAGGCCCAGATCGAGGACCGGGTCTGCGGGTCCAGGCCGACCGTGGGCTCGTCCAGGAACAGCACGTGCGGCGCGTGCAGCAGGCCGCGGGCGATCTCCAGCCGCCGCTGCATCCCGCCCGAGTACGTGCTGACCAGGCTGTCCTTGCGGTCCCAGAGCCCGACCATGTCCAGGACCTGACGCATGCGGGGCGCCACGGCCGCCTTCGGCACGCCGTAGAGTTCCGCGTGGAAGCGCAGGTTCTGCTCGGCGGTCAGGTACGTGTCCAGCGTGGTGTCCTGGAACACCAGGCCGATGTTGCGGCGCACCTGGTCACGCTCGGTCCGCGCGTCGTGGCCCGCGACATAGGCGGTACCCGACGTCGCGCTGGCCAGCGTGCACAAGATCTTGATAGTGGTGGTCTTGCCCGCGCCGTTCGGCCCGAGGAAACCGAAGGTCTCGCCCCGGGCCACCGTGAAGTCGATGCCTCGTACCGCCTCGACCTCGCCGTACTTCTTGGTCAGGCCGGATACCGAGATCACCGCGTCCCGGCCGGGTGCGGTTGCCCCCTCCGGGGCAACCGCACCGCCGGTGTTCGCGGCTGTATGTGTCACCAACGCTCCTGCCTCTCTTTGCTCGGTCGCATCGAGGGTAGCCGCGGCAGCGCCGGGCCCCCCGCTCGCTACTCGCCCGCCGGCGCGCCGCCCCCGGTGGTGTCCTCGTCGTCGGCGGCCAGCAGCCGGTACAGGGCCTTGCGCGCGTCCGTCAGCACGGTACGCGCCTGGGCCACCTGGCTGTCGGTGCCCGCGCTCACGACCTGGAACGCGGCCATGCCGACCTGGCCGACGAGGCTGCGCATCTGCAGCGCGGTGTCGCCGACCGAGCCCGCCACCGAGTCCCAGGGCGCCCGGATCTCGTCCGGGTGCGCATCGACGTAGCTGTGGCCCTCATCGGTTAGCTGGTAGGCCCGCCGGCCGCCTTCGTCGGCCTGGGCCCGGATGAGGCCCTCGTCCTCGAGTTGCTGCAGTGCCGGGTACACCGAGCCCGGGCTGGGCCGCCACACGCCGTCGCTGCGCTCGCTGATGGCCTGGATGATCTGGTAGCCGTTCATCGGCTCCTCGGCCAGCAGCGCCAGGGCCGCCGCCCGCACGTCGCCGCGCTTGGCCCGGGGCCCGCGCCGCCCGCGCGTCCCGTGCTCGCCGAACCACGCCCCCGGCACATCCATGGGCGAACCGGGCGAGAACCCCGGCCGGCCGGGAAATCCCGGCCCGCGCCCGCGGCCGTGGCCCCGGCGCGCGCCGCGCAGCCGCCACGCCAGCTCTTCGTCTCCGCCGCGCCAGGCCTCTCCGGGCCCCTGGCGCCGCCAGTTTCCTTCGTCTCGCATTCTGCGATCTCCTCTGTTCGGCACGGCTCTGGTAAGTCCCAGGCCTATCCTGGACTGTCGCCGTACTCTTTAGATAGCTAACGATATATCGTTAATTCGAGGATGGCAAACCCCGGTCTCAAATTCCCTCTAAGGTGTGGGGTCAGCCCACCCCGCGCCACCCGAGGAGACCCACCATGAGCGATCTCGACGACTGGACCGCGGCGGTCTGCGCGGAGCTTGGGATCGGCCAGGACGTGGCGGACGTGGGGACCGTCCTCGACCTGGCGCGTGACGTGGCGCACGGGGTGGCCAGGCCCGCCGCCCCGCTGACCGCCTACCTGGTCGGCGTGGCCGTGGGCCGCGGCGAGTCACAGGCAGACGCGGCCCAGCGCGTCACGGCCCTGGCCGAGCGCTGGGCCCGCAAGTCAGCCGGGGAGTAAGCGATTCCCCTTATCCGCCGATGGCGGACATGGGGCGGGCGGGCTGGAGGAAGCCTGGGTCGTTGATGCCGTGGCCGGGGAGCTTGGTGGCGACGGCCTGGCACCAGCGCTGCGCGATGTCGGCGTCGGTGGCGCCGGAGCGCAGGGCGGCGCGCAGGTCGCTCTCCTCGCGGGCGAACAGGCAGTTGCGGACCTGGCCGTCGGCGGTGAGCCGGACGCGGTCGCAGGAGCCGCAGAACGGCCGGGTGACCGAGCCGATGACGCCGATGCGGGCCGGGCCGCCGTCGACGAGGAACACCTCGGCCGGGGCCGAACCGCGGGCCTGCGGGTCATCGGGCGTCAGCGAGAACTCCGCTGACAGCGCGGCCAGGATCTCGTCCGCGGTGACCATGCCATCGCGGCGCCAGCCGTGCTGCGCGTCCAGCGGCATCTGCTCGATGAACCGAAGCTGGTAGCCGCGTTCCAGGCAGAACCGGGCCAGCGGCACGGCCTCCTCGTCGTTGAGCCCGCGCATGAGCACCGTGTTGACCTTGACCGGCGCCAGCCCGGTCGCGGCCGCCGCGGCCAGGCCGTCCAGCACGTCGGGCAGCCGGTCGCGCCGGGCCAGGGCGCGGAACGTCTCGGGCCGCAGCGTGTCCAGCGACACGTTGACCCGGTCCAGGCCCGCCGCGTGCAGCGGCCCGGCCAGCCGGCTCAGCCCGATCCCGTTGGTGGTCAGCGAGATCTCGGGCCGGGGGCGCAGCGCGGCGGTCTGCGCCACGATCGCCGTCAGGCCGCGGCGGAGCAGCGGCTCGCCGCCGGTGAAGCGGACCTCGGTGATGCCAAGCCGCTGCACCCCGATCCGGATCAGGCGCACGACCTCGTCGTCGGTCAGCAGCCCCGCCTTGGGCAGCCAGTCCAGCCCCTCGGCGGGCATGCAGTACTGGCAGCGCAGGTTGCACCGGTCCGTGAGCGACACCCGCAGGTCCGTCGCCACTCTCCCGTGCGAATCGGAAAGCACAGTGTCACCTCCTTGCCCACCTGGGCAAATTGCGCCGCAAGCACCCACACTACCCAGTCTGGTGTCCCCCCGAACGGCTGACGAGGGTCTGGCTGGCCGGGCGACGCGCCCGGAGGGCCTTGTATCGCAGGCTAGCGGCATGAAACCCGAACAGCCGGCCGTCAGCGTGACCGGCCTGCGCAAGCAGTACGGCGAGGTGACCGCCGTGGGCGGCATCGACCTGGAGATCGGCCACGGGCAGGTGTTCGCCCTGCTCGGCCCCAACGGCGCGGGCAAGACGACCACGGTGGAGATCCTGGAGGGCTACCGCCACCGGGACGGGGACACGGTGGCGGTGCTCGGCCAGGATCCGCAGCGCGGCGGGCGGCCCTGGCGGGCCCGGATCGGGATCGTCCTGCAGCTCGCTTCCGAGGGCGAGGCCCAGGATCTGACCGTCCGCGAGATGGTCCGGCATTTCGCCGGGTTCTACCCGCGGCCACGGGACCCGGACGAGGTGATCGAGCTGGTCGGGCTGACCGACAAGGCGCGGTCGCGGATCCACAAGCTGTCCGGCGGCCAGGTCCGCCGCCTCGACGTGGCGCTCGGCATCGTGGGCCTGCCGGAACTGCTGTTCCTCGACGAGCCGACCACCGGGTTCGACCCGGAGGCGCGGCGCAG
>DATAVV010000026.1:0-1620 GCA_036267555.1 Streptosporangiaceae bacterium
CCAGGCTCCGGGACATGGACGCCGAGGGCGTCGCCGCCCAGGTCGTCTCGGCCACCCCGATCACGCTGTGCCACGGCGAGCCCGCCGACGGGGCCCGCGCCCTGGCCACCGCGCAGAACGACTTCCTGGCCCGGCTCGCCGCCGCGGCCCCGGACCGGCTGCTCGCCCTCGGCTGCGTCCCTCTGCAAGACCCCCAGGCCGCCGTCAGGGAACTGCGCCAGTGCATGAGGGACCGGGGCTTCGCCGGAGTGGAGATCGGCACCCGGGTCGGCGACCTCGAGCTCACCGATCCCACGTTCGTGCCGTTCTTCCGGGCCGCCGAGGAACTCGGCGCCGTCGTGTTCGTCCACCCGGTCGACCGCACCCTGGACCCGCGGCTGGCCCGGCTCAAGATCGGCTTCGGCCTGGGCATGCCGGCCGAGACCGCCGCGGCGGCGGCCGGGATCGTGATCAGCGGCCTGCTGGACGAGGTGCCCGGGCTGAAGATGCTGCTCGCCCACGGCGGCGGCACGCTGCCGTCGGCGCTGGCCCGGCTGGTCAAGGGCCAGCGGATGGCGGGGGAGACCGATCCCGGGCGGCTGGCCACCACGCGGGCCCGGCGGCTGTGGTGCGACTCGCTCACCTACGACGTGCCCGCGCTGCGCCTGGCATCCGAACGCTTCGGCCCGGACCACGTGGTTCTCGGCACCGACTACCCGTTCGACGCCCGCGAGCAGCCCGCCGGAGCCGTGCTGCAGGAAACCGGTGATCACGATAAAGCCCGGACGAACGCGCTGACCCTGCTGACGCAGGCGACCAGCCAGGACCAGGCGACCAGCCAGGACGAGGCGACCAGCTAGGAGGAGCACCACCGTGGCCCAGTTTCTCGGCGTCGGGATGACGCACTACCCGCTGCTGGCCGGCACCGACGAGCACATGGCCGGCCTGCTGCGGTTCACGCTGCGCGACCCGGACATCCCCGCCGCCGAGAAGGACCCGGCCAGCTGGCCGCCCTCGATGCGGGCCGACTGGTCCGACGACGGCGGCACGGCCGCCGCCGCCCGGCACCGCGAGGTTCTCAGAAACCACCTGGCCCGGTGCCGCGCCGAACTGGACGCTTTCGCACCCGACCTGGTCGTCGTGTGGGGGGACGACCAGTACGAGAACTTCCGCGAGGAGGTCATCCCGCCGTTCTGCGTCCTGGCCTACGGCGACACCGAGGTGCCCGCGTTCGAGGTGATGAACGAACGCGGCAGCCCGAACGCCTGGGGCCGGCCCGACGACATGACCGTCACCCTGCACGGCGACCAGAAAGCGTCCCGGGCGCTGGCCGACGCGCTGATCGCGGACGGGTTCGACATGGCCTACTCCTACCGCAAGCGCGAGGGCGCCCACTTCCCGCACGCCATCCTCAACACCCAGCTGTTCCTGGACTACGACCACGCCGGCACCGAGTTTGGGTACAACCTCGTCCCGATCACGGTGAACTGCTACGGCCAGCACGCCATCGCCCGCCGCGGCGGCCTGGCCCGCTTCGCCGAGATCGATGACGAACAGCTCGACCCGGCCGGCCCGACCCCGGCCCGCTGCTTCGACCTGGGCCGGGCCGTCATCCGCGCCTACGCCGCCACCGGCCAGCGC
>DATAVV010000027.1:0-4871 GCA_036267555.1 Streptosporangiaceae bacterium
GCCTCGGCCGGGATCGGCCGCACTGGCCTGCAGGGCCACATCGTCCTTCCGTGCCCGCTGTCCGGGGACGAGCGCATATACAAGGTTTCCCCGCTGACGAAGCGGCTGTTCGGGAACTGGTACAAGGCCAAATCCGACCGCGATCTAGACCAGGAGTTCGCGGACTGGCTGCGTGAAGCCCGGGACGTAGGAGACGGCGTGCACCTGGCCCGCGGAGCCGGGGAAGATGGGTCGTGACTCGGCGGCTGCCGCCTGATGACCTGTCCGTTCCTCAACGGAGGAGGACAGGTACAGTCCGTTAACTGGTAAGCAGGTGCCGGCGGGGGAGACGTGGTGAGCCAGAGCGGAGACCACCTCAAGTCCGGCCAGCTCGGTACCGCCGACGTGACGGCCTCGACGGTCGCGAACATCGGGCCGGGAATCGACTTCTACTTCGGGTTCGGCGTGATCGCGGTAACCGCCGGTGTCGCCGCGCCGCTGACGATCCTCGCCGCTACCGTGGCTGTCTCACTCCTGGCTTTCACGGTGGCCGAGTTCACCAAGGCGGAGCCGTCGGCGGGGAGCTTCATCACTTACGTCGAAACCGCGCTGGGGGCCAGAGCCGGTGTCGCAACGGCCCTGCTGGTCACCGTCGGGTACACCGTCGCCATCGCGGCCGTGTTCACCATGTCGGGCGGCCTGGTCGCGATGACCCTGTCGCACTACACCTCGTGGCATCCATGGTGGGGGCCGTTTTCCCTCGTCCTGACCGCGGGCGGGATCTGGCTGACCGCACGCGGGGTCAAGCTGTCGACCACCGCGGTGGGCGCGGCCGTGTTCGTGCAGGTGGCGATCATGGCCGTGGTCTGCGTCATTGTCCTGGTCGATCAGCGCGGCGATCTGTCGGGCATACCGTTCTCCTGGGCCCACCTAACCGGTGGACTGGCCGGCCTGTCCGCAGGGTTCCCGCTGGCCCTGTTCATGTTCATCGGATGGGAAAACGGACCCGCGCTCGCCGAGGAGAGCCGCGATCCGCGGCGGACCATCCCGAGGGCGCTGTACATCTCGGTGGCGGTCGCGGCCGCCTTGCTGGTGTTCTTCGCCTACGCGACCGTTACCGGTTTCCGGTATGACGTCTCCTCCATCGGCCGCTCGTCGGTCCCGTTTCTGACGGTGGCCGATCGCTATCTCGGCGGAGCGGGCGTCCTGGCGTGGGTCGCCGGGATCGTCTCCGTGCTCGCCACCCTTGTCGCCGGCGCGGATTCCCAATCGCGCATGCTCTTCGACGGCGGCCGGGCCGGGTTGCTGCCGGCCAAGCTCGGCCAGGTTCGCCCGCGGTCCGGCACGCCGGTGAATGCGCTGCTTTTCATGGCCGCCGCCGCGCTGGGGATCATCGGGGTCTGGTGGGTGTCCCGCCTCATCACCGGCGACACGCGATCGATGGACCCGGTCGGCCTGTACGCAGAGTGCTCGACGATGGCGACGATCGTGATTCTGTTCGTCTACTTCCTCACGATGCTCTCCCTTCCTGTGTTCATGTGGCGCCGCCACCGCGACTCGTTCTCGCCTCTCCGGCATGTGGCGATCCCGGTTCTGGGCTCCATCACCCTGATCGTCCCTTTCGTCGAGCTGTGCCAGCCCGGCCAGGCCGCCCCCTACAGCGCCTTCCCGTTCCTCGCCCTAGCGATCGGTGCGGCCGCCGCCGTGATCGCGTGCGTAGTCCTGCACCGCCATCCGCGCACCGGCACAGGTGAGGGAGCGGCACATCCGGGGGGCTGAGCAGGCCGCGATGAGTGGCCCTGCCGTTACTCACCAGGTCTTTGGTTCCGGTGGATGCCTTCGCCGCCGCTGGCACCGGCCGTGGCGAGGCGGCGGATTTCGTCTGCTTCGGGGGCGCCGACGGCGGTATACCGAGTGAGGGCTTCCTGCCAGTGGTGCCGGGCCCGGTGCGAGTCGCCGTCGGCGTGGTAGGCGCGGGCGAGGCCGCTGTGCGCGCGGGCCTGCTCCAGTGGCGAGCCGATTTCGGATGCGAGCCGGAGAGCGGTGGCGTGGTGCGTGCGCGCTTTGTCGGGTTCGCCTGACCGGAAGAAAACGTCACCGAGGCCGTTCAGCGTGCCAGCCTCCATATCCGGATCACCGATCTCGGGCAACGCGGCACGGGCCTGCTCAAAGTTGGCGGCCGCTTGCCCGCAGCGGCGAGCCCTAGGTAAACCTCGCCGAGCTTGACCAAGATCTCAACCTCGCCGACTGTGCTGCCCATTTTCCGCATCAGGGCCAGTGCCTGCTGCTGATAGCCGATCGCCTCCTGGTACCGGCCTTGTCGTTGCCGGACCCAGCCGAGATTGCCAAGTGCGCGTGCCTGGCCGAAAAAGTCGCCGATGTCGCGGAAGATGACGAGGGCTTCCTGCTGATGGCCGGCGGCTTGCTCATAGCGGCCTAGCTGTGTCTCATTGAGGCCCACGTAGCCCAGCGTGCGCGCCTCGCCGGCTCGGTCGCCTGCCTCACGGAATAGGGACAGCACCCTGCCGGTGGCCGTCGGCGGCCTGCCGAAGGCGCCCCTGCTGCCAGTCGACATGGCCGATGTCGTTGAGGGCTGTTGCCTCGGCGGCGCGGTCACCGGTGCGACGGGCGGCACCGAGCGCGTGGTCGTAAACAGTGAGGGCCTGGGGGAAGTGACCGCCGTTGCGGAGGTAGCGGGAGATAGTGGCGGCCAGCCGTACTGCGTGACCGGGCCAGTCGCGGGCGGCGGCGTGCCCGGCGGCCGCCACCAGAGCGGCGCGCTCGGCATCCAGCCAGTCCCGTGCCGCGGCGGGATCGGCCAGTGGCGGGACCGGGGTAGTCGGCCGGCGGACGCGGGGACGGCGGTGGCGTTCGGCGGGGAACAGGGTGTCCATCGCCGCGGCGGCGGCATGCAGGTAATGGTCGAACAGGCGGGTCAGCGCGGCGTGCCGCTCCGCCTCGGCATCCTGGGTGGTGGCCAGGTCGCGAGTGTACGCCCGCAGGAGGTCATGCATGCCATACCGGCCCTGTCCCGCGGGCCGGATCAGATGAGCGCGGGTCAGCGCGTCAAGCGCCCAGCAGGCCCGTTGCACGGTGGTACCCGCGAGGGCTGCGGCGGCGTAGGGATCGAGGTCGGGGCCGGGATGCAGGCCGGTCAGCCGGAAGGTCCGGGCGGTGGCGGGGTCAAGCTGGCGGTAGGACCACGAGAAAACGGCACGTACCTGGGTGCGGGAATCCCCGCGCGCGTCCAGCAGGTCCAGCCGGGTGCCCAGGTCGGCTAGCTCGGCGGTCAGATCGGCCAGCGGCACTGCCGGGCGGCTGGCGGCGAGTTCGGCGGCCACCCGCAGGGCGAGCGGCAGTCGGCAGCACTGGTCAGCCAGTTCGGCGGCGGCGGGTCCGGCGTCCGCCCGTGCCCCGATCAGCGTCCGTAGCAAGGCGATCGCGTCCTGGCGCGAGAGCACGTCCAGGTCGAGTCGGGCGGCGCCATCCCGGGATACCAGCCCGGCCAGCGTGTCCCGGCTGGTCACCACCACGGTGCAGGCACCGCCGCCGGGCAGCAGGGGGCGTACTTGCTGTTCGTCGCGGGCGTTGTCGAGGACGATCAGTGTTCGCTTGCCGGCGAGGAGGCTGCGGTAGCGGGCGGCGCGCTGGTCTTGCCCGGGCGGGATGTCGTGGCCGGGCAGGCCCAGGGAGCGCAGGAACCCGGCGAGGGCGTCGGCGGGGGGCATCGGCGGGCCTGGGTCGTGGCCGCGCAGGTTCATGTACAGCTGCCCGTCGGGGAACTGCCCGGCCGCCTGGTGTGCCCAGTGGATGGCCAGCGCGGTCTTGCCGGCGCCGGCGGTCCCGCCGATCGCTGAGATCGCGGCGGTCCCGGGGGCCTGCTGGCCGCGGCGGGCCAGCTGGCGGGTCAGTGCGGCCAGCTCGGCTGAGCGGCCGGTGAATCCCGGCACGGCGGCGGGCAGTTCCCGCGGGCCGCGCGGCCCGGGTCCGGCCGGCGCGGGCCGGGCCGGGCCGGCGGCGGCCAGGGCGGGGTCGGCGGACAGGATCTGCTGGTGCAGGCCGCGCAGGCCCGGCCCGGGGTCGACGCCGAGTTCGGTGGCCAGGACGCCGCGGGCGTGCTGGTAGGCGGCCAGTGCCTCGGCCTGGCGCCCGCACCGGTAGAGGGCGAGCATGAGCTGGCTGTGGAAGTGCTCGCGCAGCGGGTGGCGTGCGGTCAGGTCCCGCAGCTCGGGGACGATCTGGTCGTGGCGGCCGTCGTGCAGGTCGCCTTCGATGCGCCAGTCCAGTGCCTGCACGTGCAGCTGGTCCAGGTGCGGCACCCACTGATGGCACAGCAGCTGGGAGGGGATGTCGGCCAGCGCCGCGCCGCGCCACAGGGCCAGCGCCGCGGCCGCGGACTGCGCGGCCTGTGCCCACTGGCCGGCGCGGACCGCGGTGCCGGCCTGGCGGGTCAGCGTCTCGAACCGGGACGCGTCGAGCTCGTCGCCGGAGATCTCGATCGCGTACCCGGGGGCGCGGGTCACGATCCGTGCCGCGGCCAGCGGGTCCAGCCGCCGCCGCAGCCGCATCACCAGGGCACGGACCGCTTCGGGTGCCCCGGCGGGCGGCGCGCCGTCCCATACCAGCTCGGCGAGCTCACCGGCGGGCACCGGCTGGCTGGCCCGCCACAGCAGCACCGCCAGCAGCACCCGCAGCCGGGGCGCGGAGACCGTGCCGGGCTCACCGCAGCCGCCGGCTGTCACCTGCAGCGGCCCGAGCACCGCGAACCGCATAACTCTCCCAATTCAGCGCAAACGTTCGTACGTTCCTACCACCGGGCGTTATCACGCGGTTATCACGCGGTTGTTACAGGCCTGTGCGAACCTGCGCGCGTGCCCAGACCCCGTGAACGT
>DATAVV010000028.1:0-16468 GCA_036267555.1 Streptosporangiaceae bacterium
TCGGCATGCCGTTGGCGGTCAGCCGGGTGCCGTCGATCGGGTCCACCGCCACGTCGCACAGCGGGCCGCTGCCGTCACCGACCTGCTCGCCGTTGTAGAGCATGGGCGCGCGGTCCTTCTCGCCCTCGCCGATCACGACCACGCCGTCCATGGAGACCGTGTTGATCAGCATGCGCATCGCGTGCACGGCGGCCCCGTCGGCGCCGTTCTTGTCGCCCCGCCCGACCCAGCGGGCGGCGGCCATGGCCCCGGCCTCGGTCACCCGGGCCAGTTCGAGCGCGAGGTTCCGGTCCGGGGCGGACTGGGCCGGCGGAGCCGGCACCTCGTGCTGGCCCGACACGGCCATCTGCTCCATCACCACTTCCCGGCCGGGAAGGCCCGGTCCGGCCGACGTGTCAGCGGTCTGATTCTCGGTCACAAAGGACGCCTTCCCGTTGTCGCCGTGATGAAATCTTATGCACCGGGCAACCGGGCGTAGCCTAAGGCTGACCCAGCCGGGTCATGAAGGAGTACTGCGCATTCGCATGACAACAGACCAGGTACGGCCGCCCGCCCGGGCCTCCGAGCGCGGCGCCGCGACCCGATCCGCCCTGCTCGCCGCCGCACGTGAGGTCTTCACCACCGAAGGCTACGCCCAGGCGGGCGTGACCGACATCGTGAACCGGGCCGGGGCCAGCGTGGGTAGCCTCTATCACCATTTCTCCGGAAAAGCGGACCTATACCTGACGCTTTTCGAGGAGCTCAACTCCGGTCACGCCGAGCGGACCCGCCGCGCGGTACGCCAGGCCCGCGACGCCGGGATCATCGACCCGCAGCAGCTTTTCCTCATCGGCGCGCGGGAGTACCTGGACATGTGCGTGGAGCAGCGCGAGCTGTTCCGCCTGTTCGTCGGGGGCGACGGCCCGCCCGGCTTCGACCTCGTGCGCCGGCAGCGGATCGCCGACTGGGTGCGCATGAACACCGAGTTCTTCGTGCGCAGCACCGAATCCCAGGAGGAGTCGGTCGCGATCGTGATGACCGGGGCCCTGGCCCTGGCCTCCGCCGAGCTCTCGCTGAGCGCGGACGCGGGCCACACCAGGAAGATCGTTGATGGCGTGATCGACGTCCTATCCCGGCTGGGAACGCCGCCCGGCTAGGAACGTCGCCCGGCTAGGCCGCCCGGCTAGGAACATCGGACGGGTCCGGTCTGGGCCGGCTGGGAGCCCCGTCGGCTCGCTAGAACGGCGCGTCGGGGTCGCTGCCCTCGGCCCGCTGCGCCATCGCCTCGGCCAGCCGGGCCCGGGCACCCTCGAGCCATTCGGTGCAGATCGCGGCCAGGCGCTCGCCGCGTTCCCAGAGCTGCAGCGACTGCTCCAGCGTGAGGCCGCCGGCCTCCAGCCGCTTGACCAACTCGGTCAGCTCGTCGCGCGCCTGCTCGTAGGGCGGTCGCTTGGCCTGGGCCTTCGCCTCCTGTGCGCCGTCGCCGCGGTCGGAGCCGTCGTCAGCGCCCTTAGCCGCGCTTTTCTTGGCCGGCTTAGGGGAACCGCCGTCGGCTGCCGTCACGGTTTAACCCTAGTGCAGCCCACGGAAACAGGATCACTCATAGGAGATCATGACGGGCTGCGGGGTCTTCGCCATCGTCTGCGAAGGGCTCAGCATCGGCTGATCCGTGCGGAAGAAGTTCTTCCACCCGAACGGCACTCCTGGCGGCGCGGTCGCGGTGGTGATGTCCCATGTCTGCTGTTTGACAGGCGGGGTGCCCTGGCCGTCCATGTCCATGACGATGGCCAGATTGTCCTGGCGGGTGTCGAGGCTCTGCTGGTCAATAATCTCCCCGATCTTGAACTCGTGCAGCACCAGGAGCTTCTGAGGAAGGCGGTACTGTGCCGTCAGCTCGGCCAGCCAGTTCACGACGCTATTAACGTCGCTAATGCTCACGCTCCCGATCTGATGCAGCGGCAACTGCCCGGGCCGCAGTTTCCATTCCGGGTCAAGGGCCAGGCCGACGTTCGGCAGTCTCAGCAGCGATTGATACATCTTGGCCTGCGCGAGAAAGCTGTCCCGGCCCGGCTGCAGGTCGAGGATCACGTACATTCCGGCCGCAGCGGCGGCCTGCACCCACGGGCGCAGAGAAGCGACAGGAGCCTCATTCGAATAGCCACCGTCGGGCCCGGGTGCCGCCGTGGCGACGCTGGCGATTATTTCGAACGCTGGCACGACGGGCGCCTTGCTCAGCGCGCGGTAGGACGCCGCCAGTTGCTTGGCCCTGGCGATGCTGGCGCTGAGTCCCTGCGCACCCAGGGCGCCGAGCGACGGAACTCCCGGGCGCCCGTAGAGCGCGACGATCCGGTGCATGGGCACGATGTCCTGGCCGCCGCCTGGCAACTGCACTCCGGTCATGACCACGGCCAGCCTTGACTTCAGCTGGCTCGTGGACCCGAAACCGCTTCCGACCGCAATGACCTGTCGCGGCCTGGCGGCGGAGATCGCGGCGATGGCCGCCGGGTCGGCTCGCGGGTCATAACCCTGCACCGGCACTACCTCGGCGCCGGCCGCCTCAGCGGTCGCGGTTGCCGCCAGGGACTCGGGAGACTGGCCCTTGGACACCAGGACGACCACGTGACCTAGCGGCCTGGGCTCGGACATCCCGGCCAGCCCGCCCAGGTCGGTGGTCACCTGCGCCCTGGGCATTTCCGCCGAGAGTTCCCCGGTGGTCAGCCCGACAGCGAGCACGCTGCGGGGACGTAGGTCACTGATTTCCCGCAGCGCGGCGAGGGTGTCGACGGATGCGGCCTGCCCGTCCTGGGGCGCGGCCGGCCCGCTTCCGGAAGACACCCTGCTGACCGCGGCGGTGGGCAGCGGCGAGGACAGCAGCAGCGGCGCATGTGCCTGCTCGGCCACGGGGACGGCGGCAGCAACATCGGCTGCGCTGTTCTCGTTCGCGACCACCAGGGCCGGTGCACACCCCAGCAGCGCCCTGGCCACGCCCGCGGACACCGCGGCAGGCGATCCGGAAAGCACGGATGTCCCCGAAGCCGGGCGCTGCGCGCAGGCCGAGGATGCGTCTGACCGGTTCAGGCGATCAACAACGGTGTAAGACATAGAACCGGCGACGATGGACGAAGTAATTATCAGCGTGATGCCGGCGCGGCGCGAGATCCTCCGGCCGCATCGGCCACTCCATAGCCCTAGCATGCGCTATTTACCCCCCGTGCGCGATGCGAAATCCATTTACCAACATTGCCGTGGCAATTGGCTGGCAGGAAGCCTTCTTCCCTTCCGCGACAGCGGGTAAACTGACGACCTCATCGATCGATGAAACGGTGTGAAATAGGCCAAGCCATGGTCACGCAATAGGCGAGCCATCAATTGGCAAAGAGCCTTTTGTCATTCTGCTGCGGCGTCGGCACGGCCCCGGATGACGCGGGTTAAATGGGCGGGCTGGTACCCGGTAAGGCCGATCGGAGCGGCCTGGAACGGCGGGGCGGAATTCTTTGCTACAGATCTGGTCGCGGGTTTGGCCGCTGATCGGCGGTGACGGTCAGCTGGTCGTCGGCGAACCTAATGGTCAGCGCCTCGCCCGGGGCCGCCTCGGCGGCGGAACGCACCACGCTGGCGTCGGCGTGCTGCACGATCGCGTACCCGCGGCGCAGCGTGGCCGCGGGTGACAGGGCGATGAGCCGCGCCCGGGTGTGGCTCACGTCGTCACTCGCCCGGTCCAGGCTGGCGGCCAGGCAGCGCCGGGACCGGTGCGTCAGCGCGGACACAAGCTCCTGTTGCCGTTCGATTTCGCGGACCGGGTTGGCCAGCGCGGGGCGGGACCTGACGGCCGCCAGCCAGGACATCTCCCGGTCGAGCCGCCCCGCGAAGTACCGGCGGGCCCGGCCGCGCAGTTGGCCGATCAGGGCCAGTTGCTCACCGACGTCGGGCACGACGCGCCGGGCCGCGTCGGTCGGCGTCGACGCGCGCACGTCGGCCACGTAGTCCAGCAGCGGCGAGTCCTGCTCGTGGCCGATCGCGCTGACCACAGGGGTCTGGCACGCCGCCACGGCCCGGACCAGGGTCTCGTCCGAGAACGGCAGCAGGTCCTCGATCGACCCGCCGCCGCGAGTCACAATGATCACGTCGACCGCCGAGTCGGCGTCCAGGCCGCGGAGCGCCTCGGTGACTTCCTCGACGGCGTGCGGGCCCTGCACCGCGACCTGCCGGACCGCGAAACGCACCGCGGGCCACCGGTGCGCCGCGTTACGGCGGACGTCACGCTCGGCGGCGGACTCCCGGCCGCAGATCAAGCCGACCATCCCGGGCAGGAACGGCAGCGGGCGCTTGCGTTCGGCCGCGAACAGGCCCTCGGCCGCCAGCGAGCGGCGCAGCCGTTCCAGCCGGGCCAGCAGCTCACCGATGCCGACCGCGCGCACCTCCAGCGCGGTGAGCGAGAACGAGCCCCTGGACACGTTGAAGTCGGGCCGGGCCCACACGACCACCCGGGCGCCCTCGGCGGGCGCGGGGTCGTTGGCCTCCAGCACGGCGCGGGTGCACACCACGCGCGCGGAAACCGCGGCCACCGGGTCGCGCAAGGTCAGGAACACGGTGTTGCCGCGCCGGTTCAGCTCCGCGATCTGGCCTTCGACCCAGACCCGGCCCAAGCGGCCGACCCAGTCCCCGACCAGCCGCAGCACGGTCCGGACCGGAACCGGCGCCTCCGCGCTGGTCTCCAGGGGCATCGCTGGCTCAGGCCTCGCCGCTCTCCAGCTTGGCGATGCGGCGCTCGAACATCGTTACGACAGCCTCGCGACCGGCGTTGGCTTTCTCGTAATCAGCCATAACGCGGAGCTGCGCCGCATCGAGGTTCCTCAGCCGGGCCCGGAGCGAGGCCACCGTAAGTTCGTCGTAGTTCGGGACGGGCAGCGCAGCCGCCGTGGCGGCGGGGGGCGCGGCGGCGGGCTCGGGTGCGGAGGATTCGGGCGGGGCGGGGGTCTCGGCCAAGGCAGCGGGGGGCTCTACGGCGGTTTCGGGCTCACCTGCGGTGGCGGGCTCGGCCTCGGCCGTGGCGGCGGGCGGTGCGGCGGCCGGCTCGGCCTTGGTCTTGTCTTTGGTCTTGTCCTCCTCGGACAGCAGCCGGACGTTGCCGGTCTCGTCCAGCGACCGCCAGCGGGTCTGGTCCTTGGCCGGTGCGGCCGGCCCCGCCGCCGGGCTCTGAGGTCGGGGCCGGGGGCGGGGCGGCGCGGGAGACCGGGGTGGCTCGGTGGCCCGGCTCTTGATCCGGTCCGCCACCAGCAGAACCTGGCCGATCCCGGAGAAAACTGCCCGCAAGGCCTGCGCCGGAGCTTCCTTCACACGCTCGCTGACCTCTGGCGGGATGCGCATAGTGATCTTCTCCCTCTGGCGTGTCCGGCAACCCGTCCCGCCTGGTGACTTCGACAAGCATGGCAGCCACGTTTCGCTGACGGCACATGACGCCTGCGATGATTCTCGTCATATAGCACGCGGACGCAATAGCCGAGCCACGAACTGTTGCGGATTTGAGTGAGCGACCGGAACGTTCTGGTGCACTTGAGGAGTCGGTAACGGGTTCACCTACCATGGGTGTCATGCCCGTGCCCACCCGACGCGTCCTGCTCGCGAAGCCCCGCGGCTACTGTGCGGGGGTAGACCGGGCGGTACAAACCGTCGAAAAGGTGCTGGAACGATTCGGCCCGCCCGTCTACGTGCGCAAGCAGATCGTCCACAACACCCACGTCGTCCGCGCCCTCGAAGAGCGCGGAGCGATCTTCGTCGATGAGGCCAGCGAGGTGCCCGAGGGCTCGGTCGTGGTCTTCTCGGCGCACGGCGTGGCGCCGCAGGTGCGGGAGGAGGCGGCCAAACGCGGCCTGCGGGCCATCGACGCCACCTGCCCGCTGGTCACCAAGGTGCACAACGAGGCCAGGCGGTTCGCCGCCCAGGACTACGACATCCTGCTGATCGGGCACGAGGGTCACGAGGAGGTCGTCGGCACCAGCGGCGAGGCGCCGGGCCGGATTCACCTGGTCGACGGGCCCGAGGGCAGCGAAAGCGTCCAGATCCGCGACCCGGCCAAGGTGGCCTGGCTGTCCCAGACCACGCTGTCGGTCGACGAGACGAACGAGACCGTGGCCGCGCTGCGCGAGCGCTTTCCGCAGCTCATCGACCCGCCCAGCGACGACATCTGCTACGCCACGCAGAACCGGCAGGTCGCGGTGAAGCAGATCGCGGCCGAATCCGACCTGGTCATCGTGGTGGGCTCGAAGAACTCCTCCAACTCCGTGCGGCTGGTCGAGGTCGCTCTCGACGCCGGGGCCAAGGCCGCCTACCTGGTGGACGATGCCTCGGGCCTGGACCCGGCCTGGCTGGAAGGCGTCGCGACCGTGGGCGTGACCAGCGGGGCCTCGGTACCCGAGGACCTGGTGGCGGGGGTGCTCGACCGGCTGGCCGGTGACGGGTTCGCCGATGTCGAGGAGGTCGAGGTGGTCCCCGAACGGATGGCCTTCGCTCTCCCGCAGGAGTTGCGCCAGCGCCGCACCGCCACCAGCTAACACTGGCCAGCTAAGCCCGTGCCGTTCCATGGTCAGGGTTACTGGCGCGCGCATATCGCACGTGAATAACCCAGATCATGGAAAACCGGCTAGCCGCGAGCGCTGTCGGATGGTTCGGACACGGGCAGGCCGGGATCACCCCGCAACGCTGCGTGCATGTCACGCACGCACTGCGGCAAGCCGTTGAACATCGCGATGACCAGGCCGATGAGCACGCCGGCGAACAGCCAGGGTGCGACCGCGGCCAGCGTGAGGATGGTGCCCTCGGCGGCGGAGGTCAGTGAGTGGCCGATGGTGTCCTCGTGCGAGGTCAGCAACTCGGAGGTGACCAGCGCGACGAAGAACAGCAGCGGCGGGGCCACGACCGCCGTCAGCATGCCGTCGCGCCGGGTGTAGCGCGCCGCGAGCGCGCAGCCCGCGACGAAGCTGATCCCGGTCAGCGACGCGAAATGCAGCCAGCCCGCCGCCAGCGTCCCGGGGAAGAACAGCGACAGCATGGCCAGGACCGCGCCGCGGGCGGTCATCCGCGTCCCTGGCCCGCCGCTGTGGCCGGACGCCGGGGCCCGCTGCTCCCGTGCCTGCGCACTGGCCTGCCCGCGACCGGGCCGGTCCGCGCCACGCCCCGGCGACGGGTTCGCGGCCACGACCGGGCCGGGGGCGCCAGGCTGCTCCGGTACGTGCGTTACAAAGGAATCTCTCAGGGAGCCAAGACGGCCGGCCCATGCTTGCTGCGGCACCCCGCTCCCTTCTCCCGCTCCTGGCGGCGGCTGGTGCCGGCCGCCACGCTCAGCCCGCCGCGCCCATCGCGCGCGGTCCGCTCACCAGCGCGGGCGCGGGGATGTCGGCGCGGACCGCGCCGGGCCCGGGCACGAGTTCCGGGGCCACCTCGGTGAGCAGGTCGGGCGCGGAGAGGGCCCGGACCGGCTCCTCGACCGGCCTCGGGGCCTTGAGCTCCACGTCGGTCACGCCCAGGTCGTTCAGCTTACGGGCGGTCACCAGGACTCGGCCCTCCAGCGAGCCGACTGTCCGGTTGTAGCTGGTTACCGCGGTGGTCAGGGCCTTGCCGAGGCCATCCACGTTCTTACCCAGGTTGGCGAGCCGGTCGTAGAGCTCGCGGCCGAGGTCGAACACGGCCCGGGCGTTCTCGGACAGCGCCTCCTGCTGCCAGGCGTAGTGCGCGGTCCGCAGCATCGTGATCAGTGTGGTGGGAGTCGCGATGTGCACCCGGTGCGCGATCGCGTGCTCGAGCAGGGCCGGATCGTGCTCGAGCGCGGGCGCCAGGAACGCCTCACCCGGGATGAACAGCACCACGAACTCGGGCGCCGGGCTGAGCACGGTCCAGTAGGCCTTGGCGGCCAGCCGGTCCACGTGCTCGCGCAGGTGCCGGGCGTGCGCGTCCAGCCGGGCCTCCCGCACGGCCACGTCGGTGGCCTCGGCCGCCTCCAGGTAGGCGGCCAGCGAGACCTTGGAATCCACCACGATGTTCTTGCCACCGGAGAGCCTGATCACCATGTCCGGGCGCTGCGTTCCCTCGCTGGTGGTCACCGAGACCTGCTCGTCGAAGTCGCACCGGCTGGTCATGCCCGCCATCTCGACCACCCGGCGCAGCTGCATCTCGCCCCACCGGCCGCGCGCCTCGGGCCGGCGCAGCGCAGTGACCAGGGACTGCGTCTGCGCGCGCAGCTCGTCGGAACTCTGCCGCGCGATCATCACCTGCTCGGTCAGCGCGGCCGCCGACCTGATCCGGGCTTCGTCGGTCTCGCGTAGCTGCAGTTCGACACGGGCCAGCGTCTCCTGCAGCGGCTGGACCAGGTGCTCCACCTCGCTCTTCTTGACGTCCAGGTCGCCGGCGGCGCGGGCGTTGGCGGCCTCGAGCCGGCCCGCGGCCATCTCCAGGAAGCGCCGGGAGTTCTGGTCCAGGGCATCGCCGGCCATGGCCTGGAAGTGCTCGGCCGCGGCCGGCTGCCCGGCGACGTGGCTCCGTGCGTACAGGTAGCCGATGAGCGCGCCGAGACCGGCGCCGATCAAGAGCCCGATCAGCAGCGAGATCGCGTCCATATCAGCCCATGCTCGCAGCCGGCGCCGACAGTTCCGGCCCGCGACACGCCCGGGCCCAGGCCCGGGCAGGCCCGCCCCGGCCGCGAGATCGGCGCTGACCTGGCGCGAACCCTGACGGCCGGCTCTGCTGATAACCGGGTGACAAGACCGCCGGACGAGAGGATGCAACCCATGGCCGAGGGTCGCGAATGAGAGTGGCCGAGCGCGATGCGGCCGCCGTCGACGACGACGCGGAGATCATCGGGCGGCCGGGCCGGGATCATCCTCAACGCCAGGACGTACGCGTACCTGGGCGACAGGAGCTGGCCCGACACCAACCTCAAGGGCTGCAAGGACTGCCAGAACATGTCCAAGGCCTCGTTGTCCGCTTACGACGGCGATGCACTGGTCAAGATGGCGTTCGTCGACCGGGCGGGCCAGCTGCCTGATCGCGCTGCGCTTTGCCGCAGCTGCCGTCCGGGGCGACCGCCCCGGACGGCACCACCGTGCCAGCGGACCTAGACTCGCCGGGGTGAGCCTGTCCATCGGTATCGTCGGCCTGCCCAACGTCGGTAAGTCCACCCTGTTCAACGCGCTGACCCGGGCCAGCGCGGTGGCGTCCAACTACCCGTTCGCGACCATCGAGCCCAACATCGGCATCGTCGGTATCCCGGACCCGCGGCTGGCCGCGCTGTCCGGGCTGTACGACTCGGCCAAAATCGTGCCCGCCACGGTGCGGTTCGTGGACATCGCCGGGCTGGTCCGCGGCGCCTCACAAGGCCAGGGCCTGGGCAACCAGTTCCTGGCCCACATCAGGGAGACCGACGCGATCTGTCAGGTGGTCCGGGTCTTCACCGACCCGGACGTGACCCACGTGGACGGCGACGTCTCGCCCGAGCGGGACATCGACACCGTGGCCACCGAGCTGATCCTGGCCGACCTGCAGACGCTGGAGAAGTCCGCGCCCCGGGCCGCCAAGGAGGCCAAGTTCTCCAAGGACCCGGCCAAGCTCCGCGCGGCCGACGCGGCGGCCACGGCGCAGCAGGTGCTCGACAGCGGCACCACACTGTTCGCCGGGGCCGGGCCGGCCGGGATCGACGTGGCCGACCTGCGCGAGTTCCAGCTTTTGACGGCCAAGCCGTTCCTGTACGTGTTCAACATGGACGAGTCTGAGCTGGGTGACAAACCGATGCGGGACCGGCTGGCCGCGCTGGTCGCCTCGGCCCAGGCGGTGTTCCTGGACGCGAAGACCGAGGCCGAGCTGGTCGAGCTGCCCGAGGAAGAGGCCGCCGAGTTGCTGGCCGAGCTCGGCCTGGGCGAGCCGGGGCTGGCCCAGCTGGCCCGGGCCGGTTTCGAGGCCCTCGGCCTTTCGACGTTCCTGACCGCGGGCCCCAAGGAGGCCAGGGCCTGGACGATCCCGGCCGGGGCGACCGCGCCCGAGGCCGCCGGGGTGATTCACACCGACTTCCAGCGCGGGTTCATCAAGGCCGAGGTGGTCTCGTTCGACGACCTGATGGCCGCCGGGTCGCTCCCGGCCGCCCGCTCCGCGGGCAAGACCCGCATCGAGGGCCGCGACTACGTCATGCGGGACGGCGACGTCGTCGAGTTCCGCCACAGCTAACCATGACGACCAACGAGAACCTCGAGATTATCCAGCTCGCCGACCCGGGTGAGGCTGATCCGGTGGTTCGACAGGAGCTGACCGCATGCTGGATAGCGGTCACGAACGCCGGCGGCGCGGCGGGATTCCCGTTTCCCCCGGTCGACGCTAGTCAGGTCCGGCCGGTCGTCGATGCTCTTGCGTCCTGTCTCGATCCCAGCCGAAGCCGGATACTGCTTGCCCGCGTCGACGGCGCCCTCGCAGGATGGGTGGCCCTCAGCCGCGATCCCAGCCCTCTCATCGCGCACTGGGGTGTTGTCAGCCACTTGCAGACGCAGCTCGCGCGCAGGAACGAGGGCATCGGGTCGGCCCTGATGCATCGACTCCGGGAAGTTGCCCGCGACGAGATGGGCTTGGAGCAGCTCCACCTGGCGGCCCGCGGCGGCATGGGACTCGAGGACTTTTACTCTCGGCTCGGCTGGCGGATAGTAGGCCGCTGGCCTGGCAAGCTCCGGCTTGCTCCTGACGACACCAGAGACGAGATCTTGATGATCCTCATGCCACTGAGACCATCGGGAACGCCGGGTGAGCTCGCCACGCCTACGTGATGGCTCCGGCTTGAAAGTCGCTCTTGGCGACGGGGAATCCAGTCGAGTTCCGCTTCAACGTCTGAATTTCATGATCTGGGTTGATTGCGCGCGCATACAGCACGGCATTAACCCGGATCGTGGAAAGCCGCCCGGCCTGGGCGCAGCAGGGATCCCTTGTGGCCCTCCCGTAACTCGCGTACCACAAGGTGGCGGCCGGGAGGCAAAGCAACGGGTTAATTACGAGGCGGGCCTACCCGATCAAGCACGTCGAGGTCGAGTTGGACGACGGGCCGGGTTCGGTTACCGAGCACCGGATGCTCGCGCGGACCGCCTGACGGCGACGGCGTCGAGTCCCCGGCAACCGCGAGGGGGTCGCGGGCGGCCGGATAATCGGTCGTGGCGGCGGCGCGGCGGGGCCTACTGTCTTGTCATGGCGGACGCGGCTTTCGAGGATCCGCGGCTCGCCGTGGTCTATGACCCGATGGAGCACGACCGCGGCGACCTGGAGGTGTACGCGGCGATCGCGGCGGAGTTCGGGGCGCGCAGCGTCCTGGACATCGGCTGCGGCACGGGCACGTTCGCCTGCCTGCTGGCCGGGCGCGGAGTGGACGTGACCGGCGTGGATCCCGCCCGCGCCTCGCTCGGCATAGCCCGGGACAAACCCGGCGCCGACCGGGTGCACTGGTATCACGGCGACGCGACCAGCCTGCCTCCGCTGCGGGCCGACCTCGCCACGATGACCGGCAACGTCGCCCAGGTCTTCCTCACCGATTCGGCCTGGGACGCGACGCTGCGCGGCGTGTACGCGGCGTTGCGGCCCGGCGGGCGGCTGGTGTTCGAGACCCGCGATCCAGCCCGGAAGGCGTGGCTGGACTGGACTCCGGGGCGGTCGCGGACGCGCGCCGACGTGCCCGGGGTCGGCGCCGTCGAGAGCTGGGCGGAGGTCACCGACGTCAGCGGCGCGTTCGTCACGTTCCGCTCGACCTACGAGTTCGAGGCCGGCCAGGCGGTCCTGACCTCGGAGTCGACGCTGCGTTTCCGCAGCCGCCGGGAGGTCGAGGCGTCGCTGACCGCGGTCGGGTTCGTGGTGGACGAGGTGCGCGGCGCGCCCGACCGGCCCGGTCGCGAGATGGTCTTCATCGCCCGCCGCCCCGGCGGCTGAGCAGGCACGAGCCCGACCCCGGTGGCAGAGCCCGCCAGCGCGCGCATGATCACCTGGGGCTCACCGCGGTCAGCACGGCCAGCAGGAACGTGGCGATCGCGGCCAGGCCGTGACCGGCGGGGATCAGCGTCACCAGGTGGCTTCGGGGCCGGCGGCCGGCCCTGGCCCGCGACGGGTCCGCCGGCACCTGCGCGACCACGTCGTCGACCAGCCGGCTCAGGAGCACCTCGTCGGTGAGCGCGCGGTTCAGCATCTCGTCGGTGAGCGCGCCGGTGAGCGCATCCTCCGCCGGCGCCGCGAAGGCCCCTAACGCGGTTTCGGCGCTGGCCGGGCCCGCCAGCGGATCGTGGCGGCGGGCCGGGAACGGCGTCCACACGGTCACCGTGGAGATGCCGAGCCCGATCACCAGCATGAGCAGGCCGACCGCCAGCCAGCCCAGCGCGACCAGGCCGGTCACCAGGTAGCTGATCCAGACCAGCAGCCCGGTGCTGGCCAGGCCGAAGTGCCCGAACACCACGCGGGGCGCCAGCCGGTCGCCGGCCGCCCGCTGCTGGCGCAGCCCGCCGCGGGCCAGCCAGGTGGCGAGCATGTACGCGCCGCTGCCCGCGTCCAGAACCCAGGTGATGAGCGCGGCGATGCCGAGCATCCGGCCTGGCATGATGGCAGCGTAGCCGCCCGGGTCGGGCGGAACCAGACCGAGACCAGTGCGGTCAGGCCTGCTCGGGGTCCAGGCCGAGGACACCGCGCCCGCCGTCCACGGCGAGGATCACGCCGTTGACGAAGCTCGCGTCCGGCGAGAGCAGGTAGGCGACGGCCGCCGCCGCCTCGGCCACGGAGCCGGGCCGTCCGAGCGGGTGCAGTTCGCGCACCTGATCCTCGATCCGGGCGGCGGCGGCCCGGTCTTCACCGGCGAGAAGCGCGTCGTAGCGCGGCGTGGTTATTGACCCGAGCGCGACCGCGTTAGACCTGATACCGCGCGGGCCGTAGTCGACGGCGAGCGCGCGGGTGAGCCCCTCGATGGCCGCCTTGGCGGTCGCGTAGGGCAGCGCGCCGCGCACGGGCCGCTGGGCCTGGTGTGACGAGACGTTGACGATCGCGCCCGGGGTGCCCGCGTCCAGGAAGCGGCCGACCGCGGTGGCGCACCCGGTGACCGCGAGGCCCAGGTTGGCCGCGATGAGGTCAAGCACGTCGCGGGCCGGGGTCGCATGCAGCCACGCATCACGGAACACCGCCGCGTTGTTGACCCAGCCGGCCAGCGTGCCCGCTTCCTGGGCCAGGTCGGCCGCCTGCCGCGCGACCGCCTGATCGGCCGCGTCGCCGGCGACCCCGCCGAGGCGCGCGGCGGCCGGGTGCTCGCGTGTCCAGTCCAGCGCCGAGGCGTCGCGTTCGACGATGACGATGTAGGCACCGTTCGCCAGGAGCCGTTCCGCGATCGCCCGGCCGACCCCGCGTCCCGCGCCGGTCACCACATAAGCGTCCATGTCCTGGCTCTGCCCGGGTCAGGCGCGGCTACGCGTCGCCGCCCGCCGCCCGCCGCCACGGGGCCTCAATAGACTCCTGGCCATGAGCATCTCCCGGCCGGCCGCCCGGCAGACCCCCAGCGAGCGCACGTTCCACGGCGACACGGTCGTTGACGAGTACGCCTGGCTGGCCGACAAGGACGATCCGGAGACGATCGCCTTCCTCGAGGCCGAGAACGCCTACACCGAGGCGCTGACCGCGGGCCAGGAGGGGCTGCGCGAGGAGATCTTCGGCGAGATCAAGGCCAGGACCCAGGAGACCGACCTGTCGGTGCCGATGCGCAAGGGCGGCTGGTGGTATTACGCGCGGACCGTCGAGGGCCAGCAGTACGGGGTGTTCTGCCGCCGCGCCGTCCGGCCGGACGACTCCGGGCCGCCGATGAGCGAGGACGGGGCGCCGCTCGACGGCGAGGAGGTCCTGCTCGACAGCAACCAGCTCGCGGGCGACCAGCAGTTCTTCTCCCTGGGTGCGCGGACGGTCAGCCCGGACGGCAGGTTGCTCGCCTACTCCACCGACTTCGCCGGCAACGAGCGCTTCACCTTGCGGATCAAGGACCTGGCGACCGGCGAGACGACCGCCGACGAGATCCCGGACACCTTCTACGGCCCGGCCTGGTCGCGGGACGGCTCGGCGCTGTTCTACGTCACCGTCGATGACGCGTGGCGACCGTACCGGGTGTGGCGGCACATGGTCGGCACGCCCGCGGCGCAGGACGCGCTCGTGTACGAGGAGGCCGACGAGAAGTTCCGGGTCGGCATCGGGCTGACCCGCAGCGAACGCTACCTGCTCCTGTCGGTGGCCAGTTCGGTCACCAGCGAGGTGTGGCTGCTGGACGCCGCGACACCCGAAGGCGAGTTCACGGTCGTGGCCCCGCGCCGCCAGAACGTGGAATACCAAGTCGAGCACCAGGTCGGCGCGGACGGGACCGACCGGCTGCTGATCCTGCACAACGACGGCGCGGAGAACTTCGAGCTCGTGTCCGCGCCCGTGTCCGACCCCGCGGACCGGACCACGGTCATCGCGCCCCGCGAGGACACCCGCCTGCTCGACGTGGACGCCTTTGCCGAGTTCCTGGCCGTGTCGCTGCGCCGGGACGGCCTCACCGGCCTGCGCATCATCCGCGCCGACGGCAGCGACTACGAGGTGGCGTTCCCCGAGCCGGTCTACACCGTGTTCCCCGGAGCCAACCCGGAATACTCCGCGCGCCTGCTGCGGCTGAGCTACGGCTCGCTGGTTACGCCGGACTCGGTCTACGACTGCGACATGGCGACCGGTGAACTGACTCTGCTCAAGCGCTTCCCCGTGCTCCCGCTGCCCGGCGGCGCCGAGTACCGCCCCGGCGACTACGAGCAGTACCGGGAGTGGGCCACGGCCAGCGACGGCACCCGGATCCCGATCTCCCTGGTGTGCCGGAAGGGGACGCCCCGCGACGGCAGCTCACCGTTCGTGCTCTACGGCTACGGCAGCTACGAAGCCTCCATGGACCCCAGCTTCTCGATTTCCCGGCTGTCCCTGCTCGACCGCGGCTTCGGTTACGCAATCGCGCACGTGCGCGGCGGCGGCGAGATGGGCCGCCACTGGTACGAGGACGGCAAGCTCCTGCACAAGGCCAACACGTTCACCGACTTCGTCGCGTGCGCCGAGCACCTGGCCGCCGCGGGCTGGACGTCGCCGCGGCGGCTGATCGC
Organism: Streptosporangiaceae bacterium; assembly: GCA_036267555.1. Lineage (GTDB taxonomy): Bacteria > Actinomycetota > Actinomycetes > Streptosporangiales > Streptosporangiaceae > JASHPR01. The sequence continues at coordinate 15,129 of DATAVV010000028.1, forward strand.
GCGGGGCGCGTCGGCGGGTGGGCTGCTGATGGGGGCGGTGGCGAACCTCGCGCCCCAGGACTTCGGCGGCATCGTCGCCCAGGTGCCGTTCGTCGACCCGCTCACCACGATCCTGGACCCGTCGCTGCCGCTGACCGTCACCGAGTGGGAGGAATGGGGCGACCCGCTGCACGATCCGCGGGTGTACGCGTACATGAAGGCCTACTCGCCGTACGAGAACGTGACCGGCCAGGCCTACCCGCCGATTCTCGCGGTCACCAGCCTCAACGACACCCGCGTGCTGTACAGCGAGCCCGCGAAGTGGGTTGCCCGGCTGCAGGCGCGGGCCAGCGGCGGCCCGTTCCTGCTGAAGACCGAGATGGTGGCCGGGCACGGCGGCCGCAGCGGCCGGTACGACCGCTGGCGCGAAGACGCCCTGATCCTGGCCTGGATCGTCACCGTAGCGGGAGCGACTACCCGGGTGTGACCAGGCGGAACACGACGAACCCCGGCCCGGCCCGCAGCCGCCGGCCGGCTCCGGGGGTCCCCGTGGCGCGCTCGTAACAGGCCGCAAACGGGCTGTTCAGGCGGCCTGTCACAGCGATGTCACACCCCCGCCGGTCGAATGCCCGAGCGAGCAGTGCACAGCGGGCACTGCCGGGCGAAAGGGACCAGGCACGGGATGCGCGGCAAGAAGAACGAGGACCAGTCCGGGCCGTCCGCGGCCGCGCCTGGCCTGCCGCCGGAACCCGAGTCGTGGCCCTGGCGGGAGCCCGGACGCCAGCCCGACCCCCAGCAGTGGCGCGCCGCGCAACAGCAGCGAGCCCAGCAGCGCGAGGAGGCGCAGCAACGGTGGGGGACCGGGGCACGGCCGGCAAATGTGCACCGGCTCGATAACGCGCGGTGGCCAGACAATGCCCACCCGTCGGGTAATAATGGACGACGTTCCGTGAACGGCCATCGGCAGGGAAACCAGCGGTGGCCGGAAACGGAATGGCCCGAAGCCGACGAATGGCCCGAGGATGTGTCGTGGCCAGGCAACGGCTGGTGGCCAGGAAGCGATGGCTGGCGCCCCCGCCAGGGGCCGTCCCGTCCCGGTTCGTCACCGTGGGACCGCGAGGATGACATCCCGCAGCTCACTCGACGCCCGGGTGCGGGAGACTTTGGCCCGCCGAGTGCCGATTGCCCGCCCGTTTCGCAGATCGCCGGCGCGCCGGCGACCGCAAACGCGCCGTTGGCTGGGCGTTTTGACGCAGAATGGTGCCCGGAAGGGGTAAGGGTGCGCCGCAACTCCTTGCTGCGCAGGCGCAGGAGGGCGGGCGGAGGTGCGATGGTTCGCAAGGCGACCCTCGATCGCAGCT
>DATAVV010000029.1:0-39634 GCA_036267555.1 Streptosporangiaceae bacterium
ATCATGCGGCAGCTCAAGGCGGGCGGCCGGTCGATCATCTTCATCTCGCACAAGCTCAAGGAGGTCCAGGCGATCGCCGACACCGTCACGGTCATCCGCCGGGGCCGGGTCGTGGGCGAGTTGCCGCCGACCGCGAGCGACACGGAACTGGCCGCGCTCATGGTCGGCCGCAGCGTCGAACTCCAGGTCAGCAAGACGGCCGCGCAGGCAGGGAACGCCGTGCTCGAGGTGCGCGACCTGTCGCTGGAGGGCCACCACGGCCAGTTCGCCGTGGACGGCGTGTCCTTCGACCTCCGGGCGGGCGAGATCCTCGGCATCGCGGGCGTGCAGGGCAACGGGCAGACCGAACTGTGCGAGGCCCTGCTCGGCCTGCGCCCGGCCATCGCCGGGACGGTGCGCCTGAACGGGCGCGACATCACCGCGCAGGCGCCCCGCGAGCGGCTGCGGGCCGGCATCGGCTACATCCCGGAAGACCGCCAGGAAGACGGGCTCATCGCCGCGTTCTCGGTGGCCAACAACATGGTCCTGGACGTATACGACCGGCCGCCCTACGCCCGCGGGATCGCGCTGAACCTGGACGCGATCAAGTCCGCCGCGCGCAGCCGGGTGGACGAGTTCGACGTCCGGACGACCTCGATCGAGACGCCGGTCGGCACCTTGTCGGGCGGCAACCAGCAGAAGGTGATCCTGGCCCGCGAGATCGGCCGCGAGCTGAAGGTGCTGGTGGCCAGCCAGCCCACCCGCGGCCTGGACGTGGGCTCGATCGAGTTCGTGCACCGGCGCATCGTCGAGCAGCGCGACCAGGGCGTGGCCGTGGTCATCATCTCGGCGGAACTGGACGAGATCTACGCGCTCGCCGACCGCATCGCGGTCATGTACGAGGGCCGCATCACCGGGTTCCGGCCGCCCACGGTGCCGGTCGAGGAACTCGGCCTGCTGATGAGCGGCGGCCTGACCGACGCGACCCCCGGGGGTGAGCAATGAGCGAGCAGCCTCCGGGCCCAGCCTCTCCCGCCCCGGACGACGGCGCCCGCCCGGAAAGCATGGATAACGCGGCGACCGGCGACCCGGCCGTCGCGCCGGGAATCTCGGATTCGGCCGGGCCAGGCGCGGCCCCCGAACCGGGCCAGCCTCGCCCCGCCCTGGGCCGCCTGGTCATCCAGTCGGTCGTCGAGGGCAACTCCGTGGTCGTCACCACGCTGGCCTTCGTCGCGGCGATCGTGGTCGGCGGGCTGCTGATCGCGTTCACCGACCCGGTCGTGCTGCACGCATGGGGCAGTTTCATCGCGGCCCCGGGCAATGCGATCGCCCAGGCGTGGGACTCCGCCTCCAGCGCCTACGTCGCGATCTTCGAGGGCTCGATCTTCAGCCCGCACAGCGTGGCCCAGATCTTCCAGCAGAAGTCCCTCTCGGTCGCCTTCAGCGACGGGGCGGTCAGCGCCGTGTTCAACCCGCTGTCGGAGACCGCGGTCAACGCCACGCCGCTGATCTTCGCCGGGCTCTCGGTGGCCGTGGCGTTCCGGGCCGGCCTGTTCAACATCGGCGCGCAGAGCCAGTTCATCGGCGGCGCCCTGGTCGCCACCTGGCTCGGCTTCGGCGTCAGCCTGCCGCCGGTCGTCCACGTGATCGTGTGCGTACTCGGCGCGATCGTCGGCGGAGCGGTCATCGGCTGGATTCCCGGCGTCCTCAAGGCGGCCACCGGGGCGCACGAGGTCATCGTCACGATCATGCTCAACTACGTGATGGCCTACTTCCTGGCCTGGATCCTGGGCACCTCGGCGATGCAGCGTCCCGGCCGCACCGACCTGATCAGCCCGCTGATCGCCGGGGACGCCCACCTGCCGCTGCTGCTCGGATCGCACCTGCGGGTCAACGCCAGTTTCCTGCTCGGGCTGGCCTGCGCCGCGGGCGTGGCCTGGCTGCTGAACCGCAGCACCACCGGATTCGAGTTCCAGAGCGTCGGCGCCAACCCCAGGGCGGCGCGCAGCGCCGGGATGAGCGTGCCGCGGACCTGGATCGTGGCCTTCCTGGTCGCCGGCGGCCTGGCCGGCCTGGCCGCGTCGGCAGTAGTCCAGGGCACCGACTTCACGCTGACGTTCCAGAGCTACGGCACCTACGGCATCGACGCGATCACCGTCGCCCTGCTCGGCCGGGCCCGGCCGCTCGGCGTGGTCCTGGCCGCGCTGCTGTTCGGCGCCTTGCACGCGGGCGGCATCCTGATGCAAGCGTCCACCTCAACGCCGCTGACGATCACCACGGTGATCCAGTCGGTCGTGGTCCTGTTCGTCGCGGCGCCGCCGCTGGTCCGGGCCATGTTCCGGCTGCATAAGGCGACCGCGGGCGGTACCGGCCAGTCTCTCGCGAAGGGGTGGAACGGGTGACCACCGCCATCACCAGGCCGGCCGGCTTCCGGCTGACCATCGACCGCCGGATCGTCGCCTCGGCCACGTTCGTCGTGTTCGGCCTCGTCGACATCCTCGGCTTCGGCATGTACGCCAAGCACGGCGACGCGGTCTTCGCGTTCTCCCAGGAGTTCGCGAAGGTGACCGTGCCCAACCTCGGGCTGCCCGCCGCGGTCACCGCCTACGTCTGCGGCGGCATCTCGCTGGCCGTGGGACTGGCCCGCACCGCGGTGCCGATGCACAAGGTCGCGCGGCGGGCCAGCATCGGCGTGGTCCTGTTCTGCTTCGTGGTCGCGCTGCTGTGCTGGTCGGACGTGGGCCAGCCGGTGCCGTTCAACGTCGTCAACCTGCTGCAGGGCACGATCGCGGCCTCGATACCGCTGATACTCGGGGCGCTGGCCGGCTGCATGAGCGAGCGGGCGGGCGTGATCAACATCGGGATCGAGGGCAAGCTGCTGTTCGGCGCGTTCGCGTCCGGCATCGTGGCCAGCGCCTTCGGCAATCTGTGGCTCGGCCTGGTCTGCGGCGCGCTGGCCGGATCGCTGCTCGGCGCGATGCTCGCGGTCTTCGCGATCCGCTACCTCGTCGACCAGGTGGTACTCGGCGTGGTGCTCAACGTGTTCGCGGCCGGGCTCACCGGGTTCCTGTACGACCGGGTGCTCACCCCCTACCAGAACACGCTGAACTCCCCGGCCACGTTCAGCGCGGTGAAGATCCCGCTGCTCGGTGACATTCCGATCGTCGGTCCGGTGTTCTTCGACTCCACGGTGTTCCTGTACATCACCTACGCCGCGATCATCGTGGTCCAGGTCGGGTTGTTCAGCACCAAGTGGGGGCTGCGGGTGCGCGCGGTCGGCGAGCACCCGGTCGCGGCCGAGACCGTCGGGGTCCGGGTGCTGGCCACCAGGTACCGCAACGTGATCCTGGCCGGGTTCCTGGCCGGCATCGGCGGCGCCTTCCTCAACATCGGCTCGGTGGGCTCGTTCACCCCGAACATGTCGTCCGGCATGGGTTACATCGCGCTAGCCGCGGTGATCTTCGGCCGGTGGACGCCGCTGGGGTCGCTTGGCGCCGCGCTGCTCTTCGGGTTCACACTGGAGTTGCAGAGCGTGCTGGCGTCCATCAACGTGCCGATCCCCTCGAACATCCTGCTGATGACGCCCTACGTCGTGACGATCATCGCAGTGGCCGGCCTGGTCGGGAAGGTCCAGGCGCCCCGGGCGGACGGGCAGCCGTTCATCAAGTCCTGACGCGCTCACATCCGAACATTTCAGGTAGAGCACGGCACGCCCCATTGACCGATCGCGGCGAGTGATTCGCGGTAGCTTTGGCGGACGTTCTTCGGGGATCCTCATTTCGCAGCCGGCCTTGGTCGAAGGAGGTGCAGCGGCGTGCCCAGGGAGGGAATGGCCGTGCCGGACGACCCGTACGCGGCCGCGGCGGCCAGCGCGGCGCGGCTGGCCGAACTCACCGGCCAGCCCGGGCATGACGCGGCTCTGGTGCTGGGTTCCGGGTGGGCCCACGCCGCCGATGCGCTCGAGCAGGCCAGCTCCGGGGCTGGCGCCGGGGCGGTCTGGGGGGATCGCCCCCCCGAGGCCAGCACCGGGGGGGTCTGGGGGGGTCGCCCCCCCGAGGCCAGCACCGTGGGGGTCTGGGGGGGTCGCCCCCCCGAGGCCAGCACCGTGGAGGTGCCGCTCGCCGACCTCGGCGGGTTCGGGCCGCCGACCGTGCCCGGCCACGTGCCGGCCGTGCGGTCGGTCGCGGTCGGCCCGCTGCGGGTGCTGGCGTTCCTGGGCCGCAGCCACCTGTACGAGGGGCACCCGGTCGCGACCGTGGTGCACGGCGTGCGCACGGCGGTGGCCGCGGGCTGCCGGGTGGTCGTGCTCACCAACGCGTCGGGCGGGATCAACGCCGGTTACCGGGTCGGCCAGCCGGTGCTGATCGGTGACCACCTCAACCTGACCGCGCGCTCGCCGCTGGCCGGTCCGCCGCCGCCCGAGGGGTACCCGTCCCGGTTCACCGACCTCACCGACCTGTACTCGCGGCGGCTGCGCGGGCTGGCCCGCGACGCCGACCCGGGCCTGGCCGAGGGCGTCTACGCGGCGCTGCCCGGCCCGCATTACGAGACCCCGGCCGAGATCCGGATGCTCAGGACCCTCGGCGCCGACCTGGTTGGCATGTCCACGGCCCTGGAAGCGATCGCCGCGCGCCACCTGGGCGCCGAGGTGCTAGGGATCTCGCTGGTCACCAACATGGCCGCCGGGCTGGCCGCCGGGGAACTCGACCACGCCGATGTCACCGCCGCCGGGAAGGCCGCCGCCGCGCGCATGGGTGCGCTGCTGGCCAGGATCCTGCCCGGCGTCCTGCCCGAAAAGAGCTGACGTGACCGGAGACGACCTTCGCGCGCGGCTGAGCGCCTGGCTGGCCGACGACCCTGACCCGCGGGACCGGGCCGAACTGGAGATGCTGGCGGGCGAGGACACCGACGAGGCCGCGGCGGAACTGGCGGACAGGTTCGCCGGCCGGCTGGAGTTCGGCACGGCCGGGCTGCGCGGCATGGTGGGGGCCGGGCCGAACCGGATGAACCGGGCCGTCGTGCGGGCCACCACCGCCGCGCTGGCCGGGTGGATGCGCGGCCGCGGCCGGGGCATCGCCGGGGCCGGGGCCGCGGAGGCCGGCGTGGTGATCGGCCGCGACGCCCGGCACCGCTCCGACGAGTTCGCCGACGAGGCGGCCCAGGTGCTGGCCGGGGCCGGGATCCGGGTGCACCTGCTCCCCCGCCAGCAGCCCACCCCGCTGCTGGCGTTCGCGGTCCGGCACCTGCACGCGGCCGCCGGGATCATGATCACGGCGAGCCACAACCCTCCGGCCTACAACGGCTACAAGCTCTACCTCGGCGACGGGGCGCAGATCGTGCCGCCCGCCGACGCCGAGATCGAGGCGGCGATCCGCGCCCTGGGACCGCTGGCCCAGGTGCCGCTGGCCCCGCTGGACAGCCCGCTGATCGTCACGCACGGCGACGAGGTGGCCAAGGCCTACCTCGACCAGATCTGCGCCGCGTCCCCGGCACCGCGGGCCGCGGACTGGCTGCGGTACACCTACACGCCGCTGCACGGCGTGGCGGCCGGGCTGGCGGTGCGGGCGTTCGAGCAGGCCGGCTTCAGCGAGCCGGACCTGGTGACCGCCCAGCAGGCGCCCGACCCGAACTTCCCGACGGTCGCGTTCCCCAACCCCGAGGAGCCCGGGGCGCTCGACCTGGCCCTGGCTCAGGCCCGCCGGTCCGGCGCCGACCTGGTGCTGGCCAACGACCCCGACGGCGACCGGCTGGCGGTGGCGGTGCCCGACAGCGACACGGCGAGCGGCTGGCGGATGCTCACCGGCGACCAGGTCGGCGCGTTGCTCGGCGCCTACCTGCTCGAGCACAGCCCGCCCGGCGCAGACCGGCTGGTCGCGTCCACGATCGTGTCGTCCACGCTCCTGCCGCGGATCGCCGCGGCGGCCGGCGCCCAGTACGCCGAGACGCTCACCGGCTTCAAGTGGATCGTGCGGGCGGGCGAGGCCCGTCCCGGCAGCCGGTTCGTCTTCGGGTACGAGGAGGCGCTCGGGTACGCGGTCGGCGACACGGTCCGCGACAAGGACGGGATCAGCGCCGCGCTGGCGCTGCTCGGACTGGCCGCGCGGGCCCGTTCCGGCGGCAAGTCGCTGCTCGACGTGTACGACGCGCTCGAGACGACCCACGGCGTGCACCTGACCGCCCAGGTCACCGTCGCCACCGAGGTCCCGGTGGACATCATGTCGCGACTGCGGGCCGCGCCGCCGACCCGGTTCGGGGACCTGCCCGTGGCGACGGTCAACGACCTGACCGGCGGCACCTGGAACCTGCCATCGGCCGACGTGCTCAGCTTCCAGATGGTCGGGGCCAGGGTGGTCATCAGGCCCAGCGGCACCGAGCCCAAGATAAAGGCCTACTTCGAGGTGGTCGAGCCGGTGTTCCTGGGCCGCCTGAGCGAAGCCAGGCAGGCCGCGGCGGCCCGCCTGGCCCCGCTGCGCGACGCCGTCCAGGCGGTCCTTATTAGCTAGCCGCTGCCGGCCGGCTATCCAGGCTTATGAGCTAGCCGCTGCCGGCCGGCTATCCAGGCTGGCCAGCTAGTCGGACACCCCGACGATCACGTCGGATGCCTTGATCACCGCGTAGACCTCGTCGCCCTCGGCCAGGCCGAGTTCCCGCGCGGCCTCCACCGTGATCGACGCGACCAGCCGGGTGCCGTTCGCGTCCAGTTCCACGTTGGCCGTGGCCTCGCCCATGTTGATACCGGTCACCCGGGCCTTGATCTGATTCCGCGCACTCAGTTTCATAGAGGTATTGTGCCCGGTCGCCAAATCGGGCACAGCGTGACAGCCTGGGGTTATGAGCAGTTCCATCGAGGATCCGGCCTGCGCGGTGGCGCACGGTGACACCAGCGCGGCGCAGGAACCGTCGGCCGACGCGGTGGCGCACGGAGCGCCGGCCCCGAAGTCGACGGACCGGGTGCTCGTCGCCATCTTCGCCTCGCCCGTCGCGGGCTACCTGCTGCGCTACGCCCGCGACGCGGGCTACCGGACGGTCCTGGCCGAGCCCGATCCCGAACGAGCCAAGGCCCTGCTCGATGTCGTTGACGAGGTACAGGAGACCGTCACCGACCAGGCGGACAGCCCGGCCGACGTGGTCGCCACCGACCATCACCGGACCGAACTGGGCCCGATGCTGCGCGACGCGCTGGCCAGCAACGCGCGCTGGATCGGCGTCATGGGCAACCCGCGGCACCCCGGCCCGCACATCGCGGCCCTGACCGAACTGGGCGTGGCGCCCGGCGAGATCGCCCGCGTGCAGCGGCCGGTCGGCCTGAACATCGGCTCGCGCACCCCGCCCGAGATCGCGCTCTCGACGCTGGCCGGACTGATCGCGAACCGCAACGAGCGCCCGGGAGGGTTCTCGTTCTAGCCGGTTCCTAGGGCCGGGCCGAGACCGCCGGGCTGCGCGGCGTGGCGGGCCGCACCAGCGTGGCTAGCTGGTAGCGCGTCCTGATGCCGAGCTTGGCGAAGATGTGCGCCAGGTGGTACTCGATGGTCTTCGGGCTCAGGTAGAGCTGGGCCGCCGCCTCGCGGTTGGACATGCCGCCCGCGACCAGCCGGGCGACCTGCAGTTCCTGGTCGGTCAGGCCGGCCAGGCCCGAGTCCGCGTCCGGCCGACCGCGCATGCCGAGCGCGCCGAGTTCGGCCGCGACCGCTTCCGCGAACGGCTGTGCGCCGAGCCTGGACAGCACCTCGTGCGCGGAGCGCAGCCGGGCCAGCGCCGCCGGGCGCCGGTGCGCTCGGGCCAGGCAGCGCCCGTACTCGACGTCGAACAGCGCCCGCGTGATCGGCTCATCGAGGCCGTCCGCCACCGCTCGGCACGCATCGAGCACGGCCTCCGCCCGCTCGGGCTGGCCCTGGGTGACGGCCAGGCCGACGCGCAGCCGGGCGGCGTGCACCAGGGCCGGGCGGTCATCTCGGAGGGCGGCGTCGGCCTCGAACTCGTTCAGCTCCGCGAAGGCCTCGTCGAACCGGCCGGCGCGGATCAGAGCCCAGATCCGGGCCGGGCGCCACAGGTCGGCGGTCGGGTCGTCCGCGAACCCGGCGTCCCCGCGGGCCAGCGGCGCCGTGGCCTGCAGCACCTCCGCGGGGTCGTCCCTGGCCAGGGCCAGCACGCAGCGGGCCGACGCGGCGAACCGCAGCGCGCCCTGCGTGCCCGCGACCCGGGCGGCCTGCTCGGCGCCCCGGACGTGCGCGGCGGCCAGGTCCCACTCGCCGCGGAAGGCCGCGACCTTGGCCGCGAGGTTGTGCGCGAACGGGAGATCGGCCAGGCGCCCGGCATCCTCGGCCTGCGCCACCGCCTGCCCGGCGCGTTCCCGGGCCTCGTCCCAGCGGCCCAGCCGGAACGCGGTCTCGGCCAGGTATCCGAGCGCCTGGCCGGGGTAGCGCGGGTGCAGCCCGCCGCCGATCCGGGTGACGACCGCGGTCAGGTCGGCGTCGGCTCCGGACAGGTCGCCGGTCCACAGCCGGAGCAGGCCGCGGGCGGTCAGCGCGTCCGCTTGCGCGTCGGGCACCAGGGCCGGCTCGCCGGGCAGGAAGCAGAACGTGTCCAGCGCGGCTTCGGCCTCGCCGGCCAGGGCGCGCGCCATGGCCTGCGCGGCCATCGCCGGGCCCCCGGTGGCGCCGGGAGCGAGCCGCATCGAGCGGCGGGCCCACATCCGGCACTCGTCCGGCGCGTGCGCGTACGCGTGCAGCAAGGCCAGGCCGGCTGCGGCCTCGGCGGCGGCGGCGTTGTCCGCCCCGTCCGACCGGCAGTGCGCGGCCCAGTCGGCGAGGCACGCCGTGGCCTCGGCCGCGGCGTCGTTGCCGTGTGGCCGGTCGCAGCGACGATGGGCGGCCCACGCGGCGAGCAGGGCGGCCTCGGTCGCGGCGGGCCTGGCCCGCAGCATCGCGAGCTGGCCGAGCGCGGTGTCCCGCCGTGTGCCCGCGGGCAGTTGCTCGGCCAGCGGCCGCATCGCCTCCGCGCCCGCCGCGTCGGCCGTCCGCACCAGCAGCTCGAACGCGCCGAGCAGGCGGCGGGCCCTGTCCGGTCCCCTGGCCCCCAGCTCGGCGGCTTGGGCCAGATAGGCGGCCGCCGGGCCGGGGTCGCCGCGCCCGGCCGCCGCCGCGGCGGCCGCTTCGAGCTCGAGCGCCAGCTCCAGGTCGGTCCCGCTGGCGGCCGCCACCCGGTGGCGCAGCGACTGCGTTCCTTCGGTCAGGGTCGCGGCCCAGCCGTGCAGCGACCGCCGCTGCGCGGCCGTGACGTCCGCGTATACCGCGCGGCGGATCAGCTCGTGGCTGAACCGCAGCTCGCGCCGGGCGGGCTGCGCGACCAGGAACCCAGCCGCCGTGGCCTGGTCGAGGGCATGGTCGCACTGCGGCTCGCCGGCCAGCACGACCGCGTCGGATACCGCGCACCCGTCCCCGAGCACGGCGGCCGCGGTCACCAGGTTCCTGGCCGCTGCGGGCAGCGCCGCGAGCCGGGGCAGGATCACCGCGGTCAGCGAGCCGGGCAAGGCCAGGCCGCTGTCGTCCCCCTCCAGCACGTGGTCGGGCAACTCGGTCAGCATGGCCCGCGCGAACAACGGGTTGCCGCGGCTGTGGCCGGCCACGCGCCGCACGGCGCGGCCGGACAGGCCGCCGCGACCGGGCAGGCCGGCCCGGCCCAGCGCCGCGGCGAACTCGGCCACCTCGGCCCCGCTCAGCCGCGGCACGGCCAGCCGGACGCACCGGCGGTCGCCGGTCAGGAACCGCGTCCAGCCCTCGCCCAGACGCCCCAGGTCCTGGGGCCGGGCGGACCCGACGACCAGCACGTTCTCGGTGGCCAGGCGCCGGCACGCGAACAGCAGCGCACGGGCCGACGGCTGGTCGGCCCACTGCAGGTCCTCGACCACGACGATCAGCGCGCGGCCCGCCGCCTCCGGCCCCCGGCGCGCGGCCGCGGCGAGCAGGCCGAAGAACTCCTCCCCCACGGCGAGCGGGTCGCCGCCCGGGGCGGGGCCGTCGGCCAGCCGCGGGAAGCCGGGCAGCAGGCCGGCGTCGGCCTGCCGCGCGAGCTGGCGGACGATCCCCCACGGCAGGGACTGCTCGGACGCCTCGCCGCTCGCGTGCAGCACTGGCCACTCGGGATGGCGAGCGAGGAACTCGGTGATCAGCGACGACTTGCCCCGCCCCGCTTCGCCCTCGACGAGAACGACCCGGGGGCGGCCGACGGCGGCGTTGGCCTGCAGGTCGTTCAGCCGGCCGAGCTCGCGGGCCCGCCCGACGAAGACCGGCCGCCCGGCCGCCTCGCCCGGCCCGGCGCCGATCTGGCCGTCTCGCCTGGGCTGCGGCACCCAGCCCGCCTCGTCGGGCTGGCCGGTCCAGGCGGCCGGAACCGGCACCGGGTCCGGCCAGGACGGGCTCTGCGGACGACGGCCGGCACCGAGCGCGGGATCGTCGGTCAGGGGGACGGTCACTGGGTTCCTCCGTTATTCAGGCCGGCACTGGTGACACGGATCTGTGCGCCCAGGCGGTTCGCTGCGACTGGTGGGTTACGTCCGGGCGATCAGTGACCGCCAGGCGGCGGCCAGCCCGGGGTCGGCGTCGAAGGCGGCCGCGAGCCGGGCCGCGTCGAGCACGTACACCCGCGACCGGGTAGCCAGCCTGACGGTCACGCCCGACGGGGCCAGCGGACGACCGCCCGCGTCAACCTCCCCGACGAACGCCCCGCGGCCCAGGCTGCGCACCGTGCGCCCGTCGCGTTCGACCGTGGCCGCGCCGTCCAGGATCACGAAGCACTGGTGCCCGGCGCGCTGCTCGTCGGCCAGGCGGCTGCCGGCCGGCAGGACAGCCTCATCCCCGGTCATCTCCAGCAGGCCGGCCAGGCCGGCCAGGTCGGCCAGGTGACCTGGACCGGGCGGGCCGTCGGCACCGGGCGGCTCGGGCGGGCGCGTGCTCATCCTGCAGTTGTGCCTGACGGCAGTTACAAAGGAGTGACAAGCTGGTTACCGGGGCCGTCGGCCAAGGGGCCATCGACGCTGCGGCCCCGGTCAGAGGGGAAACCGTGACGAGCTGCCCTGGGCGCCGAGGATGAGCCAGCCGGCCGGATACTCGGGAACGCCGCTGCCGGGCAAGCTCGGCATCGGCGACGGGGACGCGGTGGCCCTGATCGGCGCGCCGCAGTGGCTGGAGGACACTCTCGCCGCGTTGCCGGTGGCCTCGGTCCACACCGACCTGGACAGCGACCGGCTGTTCGACGTCATGGTGGTGTTCGTGTCGTGGCGCGCCGAACTCGAGGCGGAGTTCGGCCGGCTGCGCGACCACATGGCCCCCGCCTGCGGGCTGTGGATCGCCTGGCCCAAGAAGGCGGCCAAGATCCCCACCGACATGAGCGACAACGTCATCCGCGAGATCGCGCTGCCCACCGGACTGGTGGACAACAAGGTCTGCGCGATCGACGCGACCTGGTCCGGCCTGCGCCTGGTGATCCGGCGGGAGAACCGCTAACCGGCTCGCGGCTTCGGGGCCGCCCGCCCATTGTGGACAGCAGCCGACACAAGGCCATAATTTGCCGCATGACGCAGACACCACACCGCAAGCTCAAGGTCATCCAGTGGGCGACGGGCGGCGTCGGCCGGGCCGCCACCGAAGGAATCCTGCGCCACCCGGACCTGGAACTGGTCGGCTGCTGGGTGCACAGCGACACCAAGCACGGCAAGGACGTCGGCGAGATCCTCGGCACGAGCCCGGTCGGCGTCATCGCGAGCCAGGACGCTGGCGAACTCCTCGCCCTGGCCGCCGACTGCGTCATGTACAGCCCCCTCGTCCCCGACGGCGACCAGGTTAAAGCCATCCTCGAGTCGGGCAAGAACCTCGTCACACCCGTCGGCTGGGTCTACCCCGACCTGGACAACCCGAAGGTCAGGGTGCTGCACGACGCGGCCAGGAACGCCGGCGTCACCCTCCACGGGTCCGGTATCCACCCGGGCGGCATCACCGAACGTTTCCCGCTCATGATCTCCGCTCTGTCCAGCGCCGTCACCCACGTGCGGGCCGAGGAGTTCTCGGACATCCGCACCTACAACTCACCCGACGTGGTGCGCCACATCATGGGCTTCGGCGCCGCCCCGCAGGAAGCGATGCGCGGCCCGATGGCGTCCATGCTCGGGGCCGGTTTCAAGATGTCGGTCCGCATGATCGCCGATCACATGGGCTTCGCCATCGAACCCGGCATCCGCACTACCCAGAAGGTTGCGGTGGCCGTCGACCGCGTCGAGACCGACGTGCTCACCATCGAGCCGGGCATGGTCGCCGCGCGCCGGTTCCGGTGGGACGCCCTGGTCGACGGCGAACCGGTCATCACCGCCGCGGTCAACTGGCTGTGGGGCGAGGCCAGGCTGGACCCGCCGTGGGAGATCGGCGAGCAGGGCGAGCGGTTCGAGGTCGAGGTCACCGGCGACCCCGGCGTGAGCATCGTCTTTCATGGCCTGCACCCCGAGTCGGTCGCCCAGGGCCTGCGGCGGAACCCGGGCATCGTCGCCACGGCGATGCACTGCGTGAACGCCATCCCGTATGTCTGCGCCGCCGAGCCCGGCATCAAGACCTACCTGGACCTGCCCCTGCTGGCCGGACGCCCGGCTCCCGGGCTTTCGGTGGTGACCCGGTGATTCTCGACGATTTCCGGCTGACCGGCCAGGATCCTGTCTTGCGGACGGCGCCGACAGAAATGCCGGGCCAGGCCCAGAGACTGCCGCTACCGTTCGACTAACCCTGATAACCGTCCTGCCGACGCCACACAGCTTCCAGTGGGGGAAGCCTCACCTTCCGGGGACGCTGTTACCGGGTCGCGGCAGACAAGGTTGTTGGTGACTCCGCTCAGGAGCGGTGAGTTGTTGGCGGAAGCCCAATGCGAGGCGGTACCTCCGCAGCCAACGTGGGCCGCATACCTGCCTCCATGACGTAGCAGGAAGCTGTAGACAGCACGGGACCGGGGCCGATTCCCACGGTTGGAGGAAGCGGATGTGCCCAAGTTGGCCAACCCTGAATCCGCTTTGCTCGCCGAGGCAGCGATCCACATGCCCACAACGGCGCGGCCAGACTCACACACAACCGATCCGCGGATGATGACGCTGCCGGATTTGGCCGGCGGGTCGCCCCCGGCCAGTTTGATTCCAGCGAGTATCAGCGCGACGATCAACGGAGCGCCGATGGCAACGGTCCAGGCGTTGGATACCACCCGGGGCCACCACGGTTTTCCACTTCAGTGACGGACGCATCAGCGCCGCCCTCGGCTGCACCGGATTCGGCTGGCGGAGATGTCAGCGAGGTCGAGATCGCCTCTACCGCAGCGAGCGCGATACGCAACTTCCCGAGCGCAACCTCAACCCGACGCGCCATCGTAGCGCGCCTTCGGCCGAATCCTCGGGCATGAACAGTACGGCTAACCTCTGAGTAAAACTGCTGAGCAGATAAAGCACCGAAGACTCTCGTCAAGGCCGAGTCATTGCGCGCCGCCCACAATCTCAGCTCATTGCTGATCAGAGCCAGATCATCAATTACGGTCGCAGACCGTATTTTTTTCAGCAGCTTCTCGCCAGCAGCGATCTGCTGATCAAGTTGTGCCCTGGCCACGGCCGGGGCGATGTGCAACTGCGTTGAGCTTAGGTCCACGATTGGCCTCCTACGGCTACATGCGGGGTTCGGCTGCCCCAGGGATGACCAGATGCCGCTGAAGCGGTCAGGCAAAACAGGTACTGAACTGCAGGAACGGCGGAGTCCGGGGCCTGGCCTGGGCGCGACACCCAGGCCAGGCCCCAGGAGGCGGCGCCTGTGCCCCCCGCGCCGCATCCCCCGGGCCCCCGTGGGTCAGCTGCGAATCGTCGCGCGCGTCTCGCAACTGGCCGCAAGCTTCTGCTCCTGTCCTCAACGAGGTGGCCAAGCAGTCCATTGCGAAGTGCGAGCGATGATTTACTGGGATCTATCCGCTCGTATCTCGAGGCTAGGGCCACGAGGTCATCCCGGGACGCGAGTTGCACCGCTCCGAGGCAGCTGCAATTAATGATGTAGCCAAAGGGTCGAAAGAGACATAATGGGTCATAATCTTCGGGGAAGGCCGCCGCTTGCCGCTCGCGAGCTTGCCGTGGGTGATCACGTGGAGCGACTGAAGAGCCGCATAGCGTGGATGTTACGCATCAACCGCCTTTACGGGCCTGACGAAACATGGACGAGCGGCGAGGTTTTCAGCGCCGCGTTCGCCGGCGGTTGCCACCCGGGGCCAGTAAGCGAGAGCAAGGTTTCTCGCTGGGAGACTGGTCTCACTGACGTACCTCAGAAAGCCGTTCGTCGCTATGAGCAGATTCTCGGCCTGCCGACTTGGAGCTTGGTTTCGACGGCCGACATAGTCGGCCGGTACCTGTCGCCATCGGTTGACGCTCTTCGCGCTGCTGACCAAAAATGCCTGCATGTCGCCGAGGAGCACTCGCTTGAGGAATTCCTTGATCGGGTGGCCTCATCTAGCACGCTTACAGGTGCTGAATGGTACGAAGCCGCAAGGTTGTTCACATCGCTTCCAGGGTTATTGTTACGGCGCGGGGAATGGGAAGACATTTGCTACCGCTTGCTAGTTGAGACCGTCGCCGCTGACGGGGATGCGTGGAGACCTCGCTTCGAGGCATACTGTCGCCTGCTGCAGCATCCGAGTGCGCAACGGTTCGCGGCCGCAGCCTGCGCCGACTGGGCCCGCTCCCGGGACAGTCGGGTCTTCATCGAGCCCCTCAGCCTCCTCGACGGATGCCGTCATCCCGATGCCGCCACTGCGATCCTTCAGCAACTTGCTTCGCCTACAAATGATGACGCCTTCGCTGGCGCACTGCTGGCAAGCATCCGCAAGGCGGAAGATGGTCATTTCTCAGAACCTCAGGTGACCGCTGTGGCCAAGGTAGCGCTGAGCGTGCTGTCGGACCGGCCCTGTCTCAACCCGGAGTGGTGTTCCTACGCGACCGCGATCGTGGCGCGCCTGCCGTCAGAGGTGCGGGCGCGCGTGCGGCGGTTCGCCCACAACCCAGTCCCGTTCGCAGACCAGGCAGCCAGGGCGGCCCTGCCGACTGAGAATGATTGCGGCGTCCTGCGGTCGTTGATAGTCGCCCGGAGCATTTCGCTCCTGCCCCGCGAGGTGAGCCGGTTCGTTGACAAGGTTCTGCCCGCGCTTGTCGGCGAGTTACTTTACTCACCTCTCGCCGATACGCGCCTATATTCCGCTTTCCTGATCCGGGCGACTCCGTACAGACAGCCGGTAGCAAGTTCCCTGGCTTGGGGACTCGGTCACATTCGGGATTGCCGCACATCTCAGCTGACGGTGCGCATTCTCGAAGCGCTCCGCATCCTGGGGTGTGCTGAGCAGCGCATCGTGGCAGAGAGACTCAGTGTCCCTTCTCAGCCGTTTCAGGTTCAGAACGCGGCGTTCCGTGCGCTGGGGCACATAGGCGGTTTCAGCGATGATGCTTTCTGGCATGAGAGGTTTTCGCTCCACAGCTCACCCGCCTGCGCCGGAAAAATCAGCAGTGAACGGCTGCTCAACCACGCCGTTTACGCAATCGGCATGAGCCGCAACGCTCCTGAGCTACGTCGCATTGCTGCTGATCGTTGCTTGACTCGTTCCGTTAGCGCCTCCGCCAAATGGTGGCTTGCCCTGCCCGGCCACATGCTCGCGAGCGCCGAACGCTGACAGCCCCTGCGCCCGGCCCGATGGGAGCCGACCCTAGTCGAGCAGCCGCTCGCCCTCGAAGATGCCGAGCTTCTCGCGGTACAACTCGAGGCCGATCCCGTTCGGGTCGCGGAAGTACATGCTGTCGTCCGCGCCGCGGTCCGGGCCGAGGTAGTCCACGCCGGCCCGGTCCAGCTTCTCCTTGGCCACCTCGAACTGCTCGGTGGAGATGGAGATGGCCAGGTGCTGCACGCCGCCGATGGTCTCGCTGAACGGCGGGTGGTCGTGGCCGGGGAAGTCGAAGAAGCCGAGCAGGTTGTGGTCGCCGATGTCGAAGAAGAAGTGGTTCGAGCCCGCGTAGTCGCGGTTCTCCACGAGTTCGACCAGCGGGAAGCCGAGGAACTCCTGGTAGAACTTGATCGTCTCCTCGGTGTCCTTGCAGATCAGGGCCAGGTGGTGCACACCCCGGACCGTGGTCGGCGGCCGTTCCCCCTTGGGGTGCAGGTACCGCTGGCGCAGCTCCTCCCGGCGGGCCCTGACTCGCTCAAGCTCGGCGCCCTGTGGCTCTGGCATGACGCGCCTCCCTGACGTGATGTGACTCAGCACGTCCATTCTTCAACGCGGCACGCTGACCGGCCACTTCCGGGGTCGCGCGCCTCAGTGCGCGGCGGGCAGGCCCACGTCCTCCGGGTTCAGCCCGCGGTGCCGGAACGCCCAGCCGCGCAGGCCGTGGCTCACCTGGGCCAGCGCCGGGGGCGGCACGGCGACCACCGGGCACCGCGCGTGCGCCAGGCAGTAGCGGCTCGCCCGGCAGGACAGCACCCGCGCCAGCGGGCCCCGCCGCCCGGCCCCGATGACCAGCACGTCATCGGGATAGCAGCAGACGCCGACCAGCACCGGGCCGGGCTCGCCCCGCAGCACCGCGGACTCGAACAGCACGTCGTCGGGAACGTGGCCGAACGCCAGTTCGACGGCGTTCCAGAGGCGCTGCCAGGCCGAATCGGTCCAGAGTTTGCGCAGGTAGGGCGAGGGATGGCTGCGGTCGGCGATGTCGCCGCCCGGAGGCATCCACGCGAGGACGGGGATGAGGGCGGCCTGATGCATTCGGGCGAGCTCAGCGGCGTGGCGAAGCGCCTGGAGGCTGCCCGGTGACCCGCTCACGCCGACAATGACCCGACGTACGCCGGACACGATCCTGCTCCTTCCCGAGGGATTTATCTTCCCCTCCAGTATTGCTCAGCCCGGCCGTCCCGCTGGACAAACTGACGGTCCGCAAACGCCCTGCGGCCCTGTCCCTACGGAATCCTGACACCGCATCCCGGCGTCTCGATCACGAGATCAGTTTATTTTGACACTGACTATCAAAAGCTTGTAGCATCTGTTTTATACGAACTTCCGAAAGAGGGTGAATGTCATGCCGCACAGCGAGCGGCGCCGCTGGTGGGCGCTGGGCGCCCTGGCGCTCAGCGTCCTGGTCGTGGGCCTCGACCTGACCGTGCTCAACCTGGCCCTGCCCACCCTTGGCACCCAGCTGCATGCCTCCACCAGCGACCTGCAGTGGTTTATCGACGCCTACAGCCTGGTCCTGGCCGCGGCACTGCTGCCCGCCGGCCTACTCGGTGACCGGCTCGGCCGCAAGAAGACGCTGGTCCCCGCGCTCATCCTGTTCGGCGTCGCGTCCCTGGCCTGCGCGTACTCACGTTCGTCCGGCGAGCTCGTGGCCGCGCGGGCCGTGCTCGGGCTGGGTGCGGCCGTGATCCTGCCGCTGGCGATCGCCGTGATACCGGTGCTGTTCACCCCGCAGGAGCGCCAGAAGGCGATCGCGGTCGTGATGGGCGCCGTGTTCCTCGGCTACCCGCTGGGCCCGATTCTCGGCGGCTGGCTGCTCGACAACTTCTGGTGGGGCTCGGTGTTCCTGATCAACGTGCCCGTGATCGCGATCGCGCTGGTCGCCGTGGCCCTGCTGATGCCGGAATCGCGCAGCGAGCGGCGCCCCCGGCTGGACGTGGCCGGCGTGGCGATCTCAAGCCTCGGCCTGACCGGCCTGGTCTACGGCGTGATCAAGGCGGGCGAGAACGGCTGGACCGACGTGACCGCGCTGGCCACGATGGCCGTCGGGGCCGCGGTCCTGGCCGCGTTCGTGCTCTGGGAGCGGCGCGTGTCCCGGCGCCCGGGCGGCCAGCCACTGGTCCAGTTGACGCTGTTCCAGTCGGCGGGTTTCACCTGGGGCACGATCCTGTCCACGCTGGTGTCCTTCGCGCTGTTCGGGATCTTGTTCGCGATGCCGCTGTACTTCAGGGACGTCCGCGGGCTCGACTCGCTCGGCGCCGGCATACGGCTGCTGCCGATGATCGGCGGGATGGTCGTCGGCATGGTCGCGGGCACCAAGCTGCAGACCCCGCCGAAGGCGCCGCAGGCCGAGCCCGGCCCGCCCGCCGCCCCCGCCGCTGCCCCGGCACCCCGGGTCGGAGCCAAGGCGCTGGTGACGGTCGGGTTCGCGGTGATGGCCGCGGGCCTGGCCGCCGGAGCCTTTACCAGTGTCCGCAGCGGCACCGGCTTCGGCGTGGCCTGGTTCGCCGTGGCCGGAGCCGGGCTCGGCCTGGCCATGCCCGCGGCTATGAACGCCGCTCTCGGCGCCCTCACGGCCGAGCGGAGCGGTGCGGGCTCGGCCCTGATCACCGCGCTTCGCCAGGTCGGGGCGGCGCTCGGGGCCGCGATCCTGGGCACGGTGCTCAGCTCGGCCTACCAGGCCCGGGTGAGCCTGGCCGGGCTGCCGACGGCGGCCGCGGGCGCGGTGCGGTCCGGCGTAACCGGGGGCGTTGACGTGGCCCGCAGCCTGCATTCGGCACCGCTGCTCGGTTCCGTGGACACCGCGTTCGTACACGGCTTGGACGTCATGCTCTGGTGCTGCGCAGGCATAGCCGTGGCCGCCGCGGCGCTCGCGCTGGCCTTCATGCCGGCGCGCCGGCCCGACACACCGGCCGAGCCGGACGAGCCGCTTGCGACCCTCGAAGCGGGCCTGGCCGGTGCGCCCGCCACGGCCCGCAACCCCGCGAGGGCAGAATAAGCACTATGGGTGAAGGATCGGCCCCGGCCAAGACCTGCGGGCTGCGGGAGCGGAAGAAAGCCAGGACGCGTGCTGCCATCCGGGAGCACGCGCTCCGGCTTTTCCGCGAGCAGGGGTACCACGCCACGACCGTCGAGCAGATCGCCGAGGCCGCGGAGGTGTCCCCGAGCACGTTCTTCCGCTACTTCCCGACCAAGGAAGACGTGGTCCTGCAGGACGACTTCGACGTGATCGCGATGGATTCGCTGCGAGACCAGCCCGCGCACCTGAGCCCGATCGCCGCCTACCGCGCCGTCGCGGCCGAGATGTTCGCCTCGATGACGCCCGACGACATGGCCAGCTTCCGGGAGACCATGGAACTGACGTTCACCGTCCCCGAGGTCCGGGCCCGGGCCATGGACGAGTTCGCGCGCACGACCGACCAGATCGCCGAGGCACTGGCCGCGCGCACCGGACGCGACCCCGGCGACTCCGCGATCCGCAACGTGGCCGGGGCGCTGATCGGCGTGACCATGGCCGCGACGATGCCCTGGACCGGCGATCCTCCGGAAGACCTGGCCGAGCGGCTCGACGCCGCCCTGGCCCACCTCGAGGCTGGCCTCCCCCTCTGACCAGGCCCACCCGAAAACCCGCGCCCACCCACTGCCGCGCGTCGCCGCCCCCAGCGCCCCGAACCCCCGCACCTCGCGCCGCCTCCGGGAATGTTGCGCGTTCAACCATCGTTGGCAGCGGCATTGGGTGGACCGGCCCGCGCGGGGCCGCGCCGCCGCCCAAAGAGGAGGATGGAGCCATGCCAGCGGTTACGGTCGATGACCTTTTGGTGCTGCCCAGGATCGCGGAGCCCGACCGTGTGGTCGCGCAGGACCGGCCCGTGGTCGCGGTGACGACCGCGCCATCGGCGTACGAGGGCGAGGGGTTCCCCGTCCGCCGCGCGTTCGCCGGCGTGGACCTGCGTGCCCTGGACCCGTTCATCCACATGGACCAGATGGGCGAGGTCAACTACGCGCCGGGCGAGCCCAAGGGCACGGCCTGGCACCCGCACCGCGGCTTCGAGACCGTGACCTACATCATCGACGGGACCTTCCGCCACCAGGACTCCAACGGCGGCGGCGGAATGATCACCAACGGCGACACCCAGTGGATGACCGCGGGCGGCGGCATCCTGCACATCGAGGAGCCCCCCGAGGACCTCGTGATGACCGGCGGCCTGTTCCACGGCTTCCAGCTCTGGGTCAACCTGCCCGCCGCGCTCAAGCTGAGCCCGCCCCGCTACCAGGACATCCGGGCCGGCCAGGTCGCGCTGCTCAGTTCGCCGGACGGTGGCGCCCTGGTCCGGGTCATCGCCGGCGAGGTGGGCGGCCACCAGGGCCCGGGCGTGACCCACACCCCGATCACGCTGCTGCACGCCACGCTGCAGCCCGGCGCCGAGTTGCGGCTGCCGTGGCGGGCGGACTTCAACGCGCTCGGCTACGTCCTGGCCGGTTCGGGCACGGCCGGAGCCGAGCAGCGTCCGGTGCGCACCGGCCAGCTTGCCGCGTTCGGCCCCGGTGACGTGGTCACGTTCGCGGCCGCCCGCCGCGGCGACGGGCCCAGCCCGGGCCTGGACGTCCTGGTGCTCGGCGGCCAGCCGATCCGCGAGCCCGTCGCGGCCTACGGCCCGTTCGTGATGAACACCCGCGACGAACTGGTCCAGGCCTTCGAGGACTTCCAGGCCGGCCGGCTGGGCTCGGTCCCGGCCGAGCCGCACCCGGGCCACGACGTCCTCTAGCCCGGGGTTCCGCCGGCACGCGGCCCGAGGAGCAGTGTTTTTGTTGCCGCCCATAGAGCAGGCCGCGCGTCCCACGACCCGAAAGCGGCGATCCGCAGGTCAGCACCGGTTGCGGGCGGAATCCTGCCTGCTGCACCAACCGCGCTCGTGCTCCGCACAGACTTCTCCGACGATGCCGCCTGGGACGCGGTCTGCACGGCGAGCGCCGCCGAGACGCCCGAGGGGTTCGTGGCGGCCCTGTCATTCGTAAGCGACGCGGCCTTCGCCGACATGACGATCGAGCAGGTGGCGGCCTTGATCCCGGATGTCGAGAACAATCTGAGGTTGGCCAACATGTTCTTCCGCGAGTTCGCCGACCACGCAGACCCGGACGGCGTGTTCCGCGGCTTCCCGGGCGAGCCAAGGTGACGCCCGCCTGCCAGGTGCGGAGCGGGAACAGCTTGCCGCGGTCCCGGCTGCGGATCCCCGCCGAAGGCAGCAGCGGCCCGTCGACATCGAGAAACAGCAGTGGCCGCCGCGCGTTATCGGTCACGGCCGCACGATAGCGCTCCGCTGCGCCGACGGTAATTTCAGGCGAGGCGAGATGAAAGGGGGCTGCCGCTCCGGCGCGGCCGGCCGGTGGCAGACTCCTGCCATGACCTACGTTGCTGCTCCTGACCGGTATGACGCGAAGATGCCCTACCGCCGCTGCGGTCGCAGCGGGATCCAGCTTCCGGAGGTGTCGCTGGGCCTGTGGCACAACTTCGGCGATGACCGGCCGATCGACACCCAGCGAGCGATCATCCGGCGCGCCTTCGACCTCGGCATCACCCATTTCGACCTGGCCAACAACTACGGGCCGCCGTACGGTTCGGCCGAGATCAACTTCGGCCGCATCATGCGCGAGGACCTGCGGCCGTACCGGGACGAGCTGATCATCTCCACCAAGGCCGGGTACGACATGTGGCCGGGGCCCTACGGCGAGTGGGGCTCACGCAAGTACCTGCTCGCCAGCCTGGACCAGTCGCTGCTGCGCATGGGGCTTGACTACGTCGACATCTTCTACAGCCACCGGTTCGACCCCGACACCCCGCTCGAGGAGACCCTGGGCGCGCTGGACACCGCCGTGAAGTCGGGCAAGGCGCTCTACGCCGGGATCTCCTCGTACTCGGCCCAGCGGACCGCCGAGGCCGCGGGGATCATGCGCCGCATGGGCACGCCGGTGCTCATCCACCAGCCGTCGTACTCGATGCTGAACCGCTGGATCGAGGACGAACTGCTCGACGTGCTCGGCCAGGAAGGCATCGGCTGCATCGCGTTCTCCCCGCTGGCGCAGGGCGTGCTCACCGACAAGTACCTGGACGGGATCCCGGAGGGCTCGCGGGCCAGCCGCCACACCTCCCTGGACCCCGGCCAGCTCACCGACGCGACGCTGGCCCACGTCCGCGCGCTGAGCGAGATCGCCCGCGCCCGCGGCCAGTCCGTGGCCCAGCTCGCGCTGTCCTGGGCGCTGCGCGACGAGCGGGTGACGTCGGTGGTGATCGGCGCGAGCAGCGTGGCCCAGCTCGAGGACAACGTCGCGGCCGCGGGCCGCAGCGCGTTCACCGCGGAAGAGCTGACCGCGATCGACCGCGATGCGGTGGAGGCCGGCATCAACATCTGGTCCGCGTCCAGCGCGGACTGAAAATCTATGCCGTTACGCGGCCCCGGGGCCGGCCAGGCGCCGCAACGCGCCGCGGACGACCTCGGGGTCGGTCGTGCCCCAGAACGGGGGCAGCGACGCCCGCAGGAAGCCGCCGTAGCGGGCGGTGACCAGCCGCGGGTCCAGGATCGCGACCACGCCCCTGTCGCTCATCGTGCGCAGCAGCCGCCCGGTGCCCTGGGCGAGCAGCAGCGCGGCCTGGGCCGCGGCCACGCTCATGAACCCGTTGCCGCCCCGGGCCGCGACCGCCCGCTGCCGGGCCGAGGCCAGCGGGTCGTCGGGCCGGGGGAACGGGATCCGGTCGATGGCCACGAGCGACAGCGAGCGGCCGGGCACGTCGACGCCCTGCCACAGCGAAAGCGTGCCGAACAGGCAGGTCGGCTCGTCCGCCGCGAACTTGGCCACGAGCTGCGACGTCGGGTCGTCACCCTGGCACAGCAGCGGGAACTCGATCCGCTCGCGCAACTCCCCCGCCGCCTGCTTGGCCGCCCGCATGGACGAGAACAGCCCGAGCGTGCGGCCCCCGGCCGCGGTGATCAGCTCACACAGCTCGTCGAGATAGGCCGGGGCCAGCCCGTCGCGGCCGGGCGGGGGCAGGTGCCTGGCCACGTACAGGATGCCGCTGCGCGGGTGGTCGAAGGGCGAACCCACGTCGATCCCGGACCAGTTGAGAGGGTGCGGGTCGACCCGATCCGGCTGAGGATGGGCGGGTGGCTCTTCGCCGCGTTCTGGCTCATCATCCGGGTCATCCTGGCCAGCGGGCGGTTCCTCGTCCGCCGTCACGGTCTCGGTGGCGGCGAGCGCGTCGGCGGCCTTGGCCGGGGCGGGGATCACGGGCTCGCCCGCCGCGGGCAGCCCCCACTGCCGGGCCAGGGGCTCGAAGGAGCCGCCGACCGACAGCGTGGCCGAGGTCAGGGCCACCGTCCGCTGGCCGAACAGGCGCTGCGCGAGCAGCCCGCCGACCGCGAGCGGCGCCACCCGCAGCGTCGGCGGGCGGCGCGCGTCGGGGTCGAGGGGGACGTCCAGCCACACCACGTCGGGGCGCGACGCCACGTCGGGGCCGAACGCGCCGAGCATCCGGTCCGCCGCGTCGTGCAACTCGTCGAGCCCGGCCAGGGCGGCCCGCCGCGCGGCGAGTTGCTCCGGTTCGTCGTCGGCGTTCTTGGCCGTCGTGCGGATCTCCGCCGCGCACGACCCGACCGCGTCCCTGACCGCGGTCAGCGCCGTGGCCAGGTGGTCGTCCAGCACGTCGATGCGCCCGGCCGGCGCCGACGCCAGCGTCATCGCCAGGCCCTCGCCGGCGTCCTTGAGCTTGGTCACGGTGCCCTCGCCGGCCTGGCGGCCACAGCGGCGGGCCGCGGTGTCGACGGCCGGGGCCGACAGTTCCGCGGTCGCGATCGAGGTCACCCGGTCGACCAGGTCGTGCGCCTCGTCGATGATCACCACGTCGTGCTCGGGCAGCACGTTGCCGTCTTCCAGCGCGTCGATCGCGAGCAGCGCGTGGTTGGTGACCACGATGTCGGCCCGGCCCGCGAGCTCGCGGGCCCGCTCGGCGAAGCACCGGGAGCCGAAACCGCAGCGCTGGGCGCCGATGCACTCCCGCGCGGTGACCGCGACCTGCCGCCAGGCCCGTTCGTCCACGCCCGGCACGAGCTCGTCCCGGTCACCGCTGTCGGTCGTTTCGGCCCACTCCCGCAGCCGCTGGACCTGGCGTCCGATCTCCGAGGCGCGGCGGTCGTCGAACAGCGTGTCCTGCGGGTCGTCGGCCGCGCCGGTCGCCAGCCGGTGCTTGCACACGTAGTTGCGGCGCCCCTTGAGTATCGCGAACGTGGGCGCCCGGCCGAGCAGCGGCGCCATCGCCTCGGCCAGGCGCGGCAGGTCGCGGTCGATGAGCTGGCTTTGCAGGGCGATCGTGGCCGTGGACACCACGACCGGGGCGCGCAGCGCGACCGCGTGCCGCGCGGCGGGCACCAGGTAGGCCAGCGACTTGCCGGTGCCGGTGCCGGCCTGGACCGCCAGGTGCTCGCCCGCGTTGATCGCGTGAGCGACGGCCTCGGCCATCGTGACCTGGCCGGGCCGCTCAGCCCCGCCTATCCCCGCGACGGCGGCGGACAGGAGGGTGATGACGTCGGGTAGTTCGCTGGTCTCGCCGGGCACGTCTGAAAGGTACCGCTCTGGACCGACGATCCTGCGGAACTAATCGCGTTACGGCACAACAATGATGGGACAGCGGGCGTGGCGCGCCAGCCAACTCGGAATGGACCCGGCCAGGTGGTGCAGCCGGTGCCCCGGCGCGCCGACCACCAGCGCGTCGGCGTTGCTGGACGCGGCCGCGGCGGCGAGTTCCTTGGCGGCGTTGCCGCGCCTGGCCATCACGCTGACGTCGATCCCCTCGACGTCGCAGACCTGCTCCAGCTCTTTGAGCAGCCACGAGTCGAGTTCCCCGCGCTCGCGCGCCGCGCAGATGACCTGGCCGGTCATCGGCTCGCAGTAGACCCCGAACGGGACCACGTAGACCACGAGCAGGGGCTGGGCCCGCCGCCGGGCCATGCCGACCGCGTAGGCGAGCGCGTTGCGGCTGGAC
The DNA here is from genome assembly GCA_036267555.1 of Streptosporangiaceae bacterium. Classification (GTDB taxonomy): domain Bacteria; phylum Actinomycetota; class Actinomycetes; order Streptosporangiales; family Streptosporangiaceae; genus JASHPR01. The sequence goes on from DATAVV010000029.1 coordinate 24,776, forward strand.
GGCGACCCGTCATAGCCGATCACGACCGGGTGTCCCGGGTCGCGCGCTCCCGCGTGCGCCGGCTGTCGCTCGCTGGCCGGCGTCTTGGCTGGTTCCCGCTCGCCGAGCCGGTCCCGGGCATCCTGCTGGGGCGGCCTTCCTGGGGCATCCGCGCGGTCAGGCTGTTCCGGGCGCGGTTCGGGCCCTGGCTGCTCCATGCGTTGGTCCTTGCGGTTCGTGCTCCCGCTTCGTCGGAACAGATCCCATTCTATATCGCATAGTTTGCACTAAGCAAATAGTTCGGCGGGCCCGCCGGGACCGGCAGCGGCCGCGCTTGTGCCATTGTCCCAGAAAACCCGGCGCGCACCAGGGAATGGCCGCCGAAAGAACCCTCACGCCGCCCGCCCGGAACTGCCCATCCCCGCCGATAACCACCGCGCCCGTCCCCCTCACCGCGCGCCCCGCCCCTCACCGCGCGCCCCGCTCCCCACCGCGCGCCCGTCCCCTCACCGCGCGCCCCGCCCCGCTTTTCCATGATCCGGGTTACTCGTGCGCGATATGTGACGACCAGCGCGGCCAGAGACGCCGCGACGTAGAGTATCCAGCCCGCGCCCAGCACGGCCAGCACGCCGTTGACGAGATGGCCTGTCATCACGTGTGCGTACGAGGCAAGCCGGGCAATCCCGTAGGAGAAAACAGCACTAGGCCGCAGACCCGCAGCCACCCTCGCTGCGCCACTTCGACGATCACATGCCAGAAAAGCCGCATTCTTCCCACACCGGGTCTACTTACCCGCCTGCGGCCACCGAAACGGCGCCGCCCCCCGCCCCCCGCCACCCCGCCGCTGCGCCCCGCCGCTCCCGCGCCCCGCCGCCCCCGCGCCCCGCCGCCGCGCGCCTCGCCCGGTTATGGCGGTCGATTTTCAGTGAATAGAACAGAAAATCGACCACGCTAATTTGATCATGGGGGGCGGCGCACGGCCCCAGTGGGGGCTAGTTGAGGGTGGAGCCGGTGACGCTGGGGTGGCCGGTGCTGTGGAAGAAGATGCCGGGGAAGCCCGCAGTCGAGAAGCCCTCGCTCGGGTTGTCGTGCAGGGTCGAGTCGTCGATGGTCAGCGTGCCGGTGTTGTCGTCGCTGACGAAGAAGATCGCGCCGCCGCCCTCACGGGCCGTGTTGTCCTCGATCACGGTGCCGCCGACCGTCACCGTGTACTGGTCGCCGTCGGCGTAGATGGCCGCGCCGCTGCCGCCGCCCGGGGTGCCGGCCTGGGCCGGGTTGGCCCCGACGCCGATGGCCTGGTTGCCGGTCATGAGGCTGTTGAGGACCACCCAGGACACGCCGATGCTGGACAGCGCGCCGCCGTTGGAGCAGACGCCGCCACTGAAAGTGCTGTGCACGACGTAGACCGGCAGGTTGTCGAACTGGCTCAGCGCCCGGATGGCCGCGCCGCCGAGGTCGGGTCCCGTGGCGTCGCAGCGGTTGCCGGTGAACGAGGAGTTGACGACCTTAAGCTGGCCGCCGCGGTCGAAGATGGCCCCGCCGCCCCCGCCGTCGAAGGTCTGGCCGGTGGAGTTGCCGCCGGCGAACGCCATGTTCTGGACCACCAGGCGCGGCTCCGCCTGGTCCTGGCAGTGCGAGGTCGTCCACTTCTGGCTGGGGTCGCAGGTGTCCAGGTACAGGATGCGGCGCCCGCCCCCGCCGCTCAGCGTCACCTTGCCGCCCCCGTCCAGTACCACCTCGGCGCTGGTGTTCACGACCTTGGCCGTGGCCTGCATGGTGATCGTCACCGGGTCCTGGCCGCAGGAGAACGTGATGATGCCGCCCGCCGCGACCGCCGCCACCACGGCCGCTGAGGTGCAACTCGCCGGCGTGCCGTCCCCGATCACGTGCGTCGGGTGCGAGGTGTCCACCGGCCGCCCGGCCGCGGGCACGGCCGCTCCGCCCGACGGGTTCCCCGGCTGCGGCAGCGCGGCTGCGGCGTGGTGCTTGTGGTGGTGATGCGCCTTCGACGGCGTCGGGCTGGGGGTCGGCGTGGGCGTCACGCTCGGCCGCGGGTGCGCCGTGCTGGCCGCGGTGACCTGGCCCTGGCTCTCCCCGCAAGCCGCCAGGGCCAGGACCGCGCCCGTCAGCAATACCCCGTATCCAGCCAAGGCTCGCATGGCGCATCATGCTAGCCCGCGGCGGCCTATGTGACCTGGTCAACCGCCTCAGCAAATCGCGCCATCCGGCCCGGCCTACCCAGAAAGAGATAGGCCGGGCGGCCGGATCCCCCGTCCGGCCGCCCGGCCTCGACCGAGGCCAGTCCCGAATGGCCTCGTGACCACGTCTGGGAGCAGACCAGCCGCATGTGGAGTCAGGCTGGGGAATATGTGCAGAAAACGTGGAGCTTCGATCATGCCCGGCCGTCAAGCGAGGCTTGACGTCAAGCCTGCTTGACGAGAAAATGGAGGCATGATCGAGCCCGATGAACTGGAACGCGAGCACACGCTGCTGACCGCGGCCGCGCGCTACGACGGCCTGCGCGCCCGCGAGGCCCTGGCCGGCGAGGACACCATGGCTGAGGATGCCGGGCCCGGTGGAGGGACCGCGGCTGGTGCGGATGCCGCGGCTGGTGCGGATGCCGCGGCCGGTGCGGATGCCGCGGCCGGTGCGGATGCGGCGGCTGGTGAGGGAGCCGCCGGGGGCGGGGGCGCGGGGCTGAGCCGGGGCGAGGCCCTGGAACTGCTCGCGCTCAGCGAGGTCATCGCCAGGAAGGCGGGCTACGGGCGGCAGTTGAGCGTGCGATCGGCGCGGCGGGCCGGAGCCTCGTGGTCGCAGATTGGCGCGGCCCTGGGCACGAGCAAGCAGGCCGCCTGGGAGGCACACACCCGCTGGATCGACAACCAGGCCGAGCAGCACCAGCGCAGCGGCTACGAGGGCCTGGACCCGGACACCGTGGCCGCCGCCCGCATCCTGGCCGGCCTCCCCGAGGACATCGGGCCGCGCGAATAATCGGTGGCCCGGAGCGTGGCTCGCGGCCTAACCTGACTCCGAACCACGTCTCATTCATGACACCGTCTCATTCATGACACCGTCTCATTCATGACAACAAGGAGAACGGCCTTGCTAACGGTCACGATGTTCCGTGGCAGGGCGGCGGCTGGCGCCGAGCCCGGCCGGTGCTCACTTCCTGCGTGACCACACGCTGATCGCCGAACTCGTCCGCGCGTCGGGCGCGGGCCAGGGCCGGCTGGTCCTCGACCTCGGGGCGGGCAGCGGTGCGATCACCGCCCGGCTGGCCGCGGCCGGGGCCCAGGTCATCGCGATCGAGCACGACCCGCGCCTGGCCGCGGGGCTGCGGCGGCGTTTCGACGGCGACCGCCGGGTCCGGGTGGTCGAGGCGGACCTGCGCCGGGTGCCGCTGCCGCGCCGCGAGTTCCTGGTCGCGGCCAACCCGCCGTTCGGGCTGACGACCGCGCTGTGCCGGCGCCTGCTGGGCGACCCGACCGTACCGCTGGCCGGGGCCGAACTGGTTGTTCAGTGGGGCGCCGCCCGGTGGCTGGCCAGTTCGCGGCCGCGCGACGCCGAGACCGCATGGTGGGCGGCGCGCTACCAGGTGCGGCTGGCCGCTTCGGTCGGCGCGGCCAGCTTCGTGCCGCCGCCCCGGGTGGATGCGGCCCGGCTGTCGGTCCGGCCCCGGGCCATCACCGGGTCCGCGCGCGGCCAGCGGACGCTCCGGGCGCTGCTGCGCACCGGGTACCGCCGGCCCGGCCTGCGGGCCGACGCCATGCTGCCCGGCCGCAGGCGGCTGCTGATCCGCGCGGGCGTCGACCCGCGGGGTCCGGTCGAGCAGATCACCGCGGACCAGTGGCACCAGCTCGCCGTGCTGCTCACGGGCGCCGGCCCTTAGCCCAGCCAGACAGCGGGCCCGGTGGCGGCACCGCGTGGCACCGCCGCTACCGGGGCTGGCCGGTCAGGGCCGGTAACTGCCACGATGGGCACCATGACCGAGCACGATCACGAATCCAGCGGCACCACGGCCTATCGCGCCGCACGCGAACTGCTGCTGCGCCACCGTGACGACTACGAGACCGCGCGGACCCAGTTCACCTGGCCCGACCTGAATGAGTTCAACTGGGCGCTGGACTGGTTCGACGTGCTCGCCGCCGAGCACCCGCAGCGTGCGGCCCTGCGCGTGGTGACCGCCGACAGCGACGTCACGCTGAGCTACGCGCAGATGTCGGCCCGGTCGAACCAGGTCGCCAACTGGCTGCGCGGGCTCGGCATGCGGCGCGGCGACCGGGTGCTGGTCATGCTGGGCAACATCGCACCGCTGTGGGAGGTGATCCTGGCCACGATGAAGCTCGGCGCGGTGATCATCCCGGCGTCCACGCTGCTCGGCCCCGAGGACCTGGCCGACCGGATCGCCCGCGGCGACGTCCGGCATGTGATCACCGAGTCCGATCTCACGCCGAAGTTCGCCAGGCTGGGCGGGTCCTGGACCGGGGTCGCGATCGGGGCGCCCGCCGATGGCTGGCAGCGGTACGACGAGACGCACGAAGCCGAACGCTCATTCCGGCCGGAGGGCCCGACCAAGGCCGACGACGCGTTGCTGCTCTATTTCACGTCCGGCACGACCGCGCAGCCCAAGCTCGTCGAGCACACGCACGTGTCGTATCCGGCCGGCCACCTGTCCACGATGTACTGGATCGGCCTGACCCCCGGCGACGTGCACCTGAACATCTCCTCGCCGGGCTGGGCCAAGCACGCCTGGAGCAACGTGTTCGCGCCGTGGATCGCGGGAGCCACGTCCCTGATCCTGGGCCACGAGCGGTTCTCCGCCGACGTGCTGCTGGCGGCCATCCCGGCCTGCGGGGTGACCTCGCTGTGCGCGCCGCCCACGGTCTGGCGGATGCTGATCCAGGCCGACCTGGCCGGCGCGGACGTGCGCACGCTGCGCGAGTGCGTGGGCGCGGGCGAGCCGCTGAACCCCGAGGTCATCGAGCAGGTCCGCCGGTCCTGGAACATCACCGTCCGCGACGGGTACGGCCAGACCGAGACCACGGCGCAGATCGGCAACCCGCCCGGCACGCCGTTGCGCCTCGGGTCGATGGGCCGTCCGCTGCCGGGCTACGAGGTCGTGCTGCTCGACCCGGCCAGCGGCGAGGAAGCCGAGGAGGGCGAGATCTGCCTGCCGCTCGACCAGCGCCCGCTCGGCCTGATGACCGGCTACCGGGACGACCCCGAGCGCGCCGCCGAGGCCATGCGCGGCGGCTACTACCACACCGGCGACGTGGCCAGCCGGGACGCCGACGGCTACATCACCTACGTGGGCCGCACCGACGACCTGTTCAAGGCCTCCGACTACCGGATCTCCCCGTTCGAGCTGGAGAGCGTGCTGATCGAGCACGAGGCCGTGGCCGAGGCCGCCGTAGTGCCCTCCCCCGACCCGCTGCGGCTGGCCGTGCCCAAGGCCTACGTCACGCTGACCGCTGGTCACGAGCCGTCCGCCGACACCGCCCAGGCCATCCTGGCCTACACGCGCAAGCGGCTGGCGCCCTACAAGCGGATCCGGCGGCTGGAGTTCGCCGCCGACCTGCCCAAGACCATCTCAGGGAAGATCCGCCGCGTGGAACTGCGCGAGCGGGAAGAGCACCGGGATGCGCACTCCCCGGCCCGCGGCGTCACCGAGTTCTGGGAAGAGGACTTCCCCGACCTGAGCTCCTAGCCGAGGCCGGGTCAGGCGGTTATGTCGGCGGTGGTGAAGCGGGCCCAGGCTACCGAAGTGAAGATGGCCGCGTAGACGGCGAAGGAGAGCAGGCCGTGGCCTAGTTCCGGCCAGGTGACCGGGACCCGGAGCAGGGCGTCGAAAGACAGCCACCAGTGCGTGGGCAGGTAGGGGTGGATCGCGCCCAGTTGCGAGACCGAGTCGGCGACCTCGCTGGCCAGGGTGAGGACCAGGATCGCGGCTATCGCGCCCACCGGGTGCTCGGTGAAGGCCGAGATGGCCAGGCCGATCGTGCCCAGCGAGGCCATCGCGGCGGCCAGGTAGAGGGCCACCAGCAGCAGCCGGAGCAGGCCGGCGGCCAGCGGGACGGTGGTGCCCGACAGCAGGGTCACCGGGCCGACTGGGAACAGGATCGCGCCGACGGCCACGGCCATGACCGACACCAGCAGGCTGGCGGTCACGCAAAAGGCCGTGATCGCGGCGAGCTTGACCCCGAGCAGCCTGGTCCGGCCGGCCGGGACCGTGAGCAGGCAGCGCAGTGTCCCGCGGTTGGCCTCGCCCGCGATCGCGTCCCCGGCCACGACCGCGACGGCCAGCGGCAGCAGCAGCGTGGACTCCACGACCAGGGCGAGGAAGGCCAGGAACACCCCGTTGCCGGTGACCTGGTTCAGAAACGCGGGGCCTGTTCCGTTGCCTCCGGACGAGGATGACGAGAACCTGAGCACCAGGCCGAGCAGCGGCGGGACCGCGGCCAGCACGGCCAGCAGCGCGAGGTTGCGCCGGCGGCGCAGCACCAGGGCGAGCTCGGACCGCAGCAGCCGCAGCCAGGCCAGCCCCGCCACCAGCGGTCCGGGAACCGGTGCGGCCTGGCCGGCCGGGACCTCGGCCACGGCGACCGGATCAGCCGTTGACATCGAATCCCTCGCCGGTGAGCTGGACGAACAGATCCTCCAGGCTGGCCCGCGGGGTCTCCAGGCCGGCCACGGGCACGCCCGCGTGCACGAGTTCCGCGCACACGGTCTCCGGGGCGTGGCCGCCGAGTTGGGCGGTCACCTCCCGGCCGGCCGCCGTGACCTCAGCCAGCCCGAGACGGGCCAGCACCTGCCGGGCCGCGTCCGGCTCGGACGTGCGGACCAGGATGCGGGGCGTGCCCCGGCCGCGCAGTTCGTCCAGCGTGCCCTGGAACACCAACTCGCCCTGGCGCATCACGCCCACGTGCGAGCAGACCTGCTCCACCTCGGCCAGCAGGTGCGAGGAGACGAACACCGTGGTGCCGTCCGCGGCGATCTCCCGGACCAGCGCGCGGACCTCGCGCGTGCCCTGCGGGTCGAGGCCGTTGGTCGGCTCGTCCAGGATCATCAGCTCGCGCGGCTGCAGCAGGCCGGCCGCGATGGCCAGCCGCTGCTTCATGCCGAGCGAGTACGCGCGGTAGCGCTTGGTCGCGGCGGCCAGCAGGCCGACCCGGTCCAGGGCGGCGTCGACGCGGGTGGCCGCGGTGCGCGCGCTGGCCGTGCGGTCGGCCGCGTCGAGCCGGGCCAGGTTGGCCCGGCCGGACAGTTGCGGATGGAAGGCCGGGCCCTCGACCAGCGACCCGACCCGGGGCAGCACGGCGTTCGCGCCCGCGGGCATGGTCACGTCCAGCAGCCGCTGGCTGCCGCTGGTGGGGTGGATCAGGCCGAGCAGCATCCGGATCGTGGTGGTCTTGCCTGACCCGTTCGGCCCGAGGAACCCGTAGACCGATCCGCGCGGCACGGCCAGGTCGATCCCGGCCACGGCCTGCTGCTCTCCGAACCGCTTGACCAGCCCGACGGTCGCCACGGCCAGGCCCGACACGTCGGCGGCCGGCGCGGTGACCCCCGGCGCGGTGACCCCCGGCGCGGTGACCGCCCGCGCGGCCGCTCGTCGCGCCGGGAACCGCGGTGTATCGACTCCGGGCGTGGCGGCTTCCCGCTCGTTGGCCGGCGCTTTGGTCCACGGCCCGGTGGCCCTCGGCCGGGGCGCGACCTGGTCGGCGTCGGCCCCGCGGCCGAAGCTGATTTCGTCTCGGCCGGTGCCCGGGTGCGAGTTCACGCCTTCGCAGAGATATAGCCGTACAGCACGCTGGGCTGGACCGCGCCGATCAGGACCCCGCCGCCCGGTGTCAGCAGGATCGACAGCAGGCTGGTGCGCAGCAGGCGGCCGCTGCCCCAGGACCCGTGTACCGGCGTGGCCGCGCCGCCGAGCGCGCCGACGAGACCCGCGGCCAGGCCGCCCGCCTCGGCGGGCAGCACCGCGGCCGAGAGCCAGCCGTGGCCCAGCACGGTGGGCGCGATCATCGGCAGCCCTATCACCTCCGACGACCCGGCCGAGCCCGCCACCCCGAACGAGCTGTACGTGACCGATCCCGCCGGGGGTGAAGAGGACGAGTAGAACGTGACCGATCCCGAGTTCAGCGGCGCGTCCCCGTACCAGCCACTGCGCGGGGCGGTCAGCGACCCCCGGCTCGACCGCGCGGCGTCGGCGCTGCCCGGGACGACACCCTCCTGGTTGCCGGTGGGCGGCCCGGTCTCCTGGGGCCGTGCGAGCCGCTCCTCCATGCTCCGCTGGAGCTCGGCCCGGCTCGAGCGCGTCACCTTGCCGCTGGCCGGGTTCATCGTGATCACACCGCCCGAGCCAGCCGGCGCGCTCACCCTTACCGGCCCGAAGAGGCCCGGTCCGCCCAGGACCGGGATCGTCTTCACCTTGGCTCCGGGCGGCGGGCGGAACGAGAAGTTGGACGCCGCGGGCCGGGTGAGCGAGAGCGAGGTGTACCCCACGCTGAATGCGGGGCTGGCCGCTCCGCGGGCGTAGACCTGCACCCGCAGCGGCAGCGAGTCCTGGGCGTCGATGGCGATCGAGACGTGCCCGACCAGCGAGCGGCGGTCCTTCGGAGCCAGCGTGAGCTGGTAGGCGGCCTGCCCGGCCACCGAGACGTTCTGCTGCGTCGCCACGGTCGTGGTCTTTCCCACCGCGGCCAGGATCTGCTGGGCGACCTGCTGCGGCGTGGGCACGCTGCCGAGGCCGGACACGCGCCGCCCCGCCCCGGCCGGCCCGGCCGGCGCACCCGGCGCGGCCAGCAGCACGTAGTGGGTGGCCTGGTTGGCCTGGCTGTCCCACAGCCAGGCGTCGCGCCCGTCGAGCCGCAGGTCGGTCTCGCCCAGGGACACCGGAATCGCGACGCGGGCCTGAGCCGGGCCGTTGTACCAGATCTTGAAGGTGTGCGTCCCGGACAGCAGCGACAGCGGGGAGGTGGCGTCGGACGAGCCGGGCAGGTCAGGCAGGCCGAGCGACGCGGTCTCCTGGACGACCGCGGTCATGGCAGGCGGCAGCGCGGCCGGGCGGTTCACGGCGGCCAGCAACTGGGCGCTGGTCCTGGCGGGCAGCCGGGGCACGGCCTGGCCGCCGCCGAGCGCCGATCCGGCGATGACAAGACCGGTCGCGGCCACCGCGGCCACGGGCACCGCCCACCTGGCCTGACGCCGACTCACTGCGACCCGCACTGGGTACCTCCCGGGCAACACACTTCGAGGATACGGCCCGGCGCGGTCAGATCGGCGCCGTCAGGTCCAGAGGTTGTGCTGGGCGGCTATGGGGTCGCCCGGCCACTCGTTCATCGCGTCCAGGTTGTCGCGGGCCGGGTACTTGGCGGCGGCGGGGCCCTCGGAGAAGGCCCGGAGCAGGTTGGCGGTGACGCGACGGGTGAAGCGGCCGCACTTCTGCGTGATGCCCCAGCCGTAGAGCGGCGGGCCGAACGACTCGACCCAGCGCATGGTGCCCGCGTTGAACACCCCGGCGCCGCTGGCGTGGGTGTAGTAGGCGGAATCCGCGTAGCTGTTGACCCCGTTGCAGGTCAGCGGCGAGTGGGACAGGATCTGGATCGGCCGCTGCACCGGGTACACGGGGTTGACCCGGTCGTACTCGATGCCGATCACGTGCGGGAAGCTGAGGCCCTTGTAGGCGCCGGTCCCGGCGAACAGCCAGGAGTCCGGGGAGGCCACGACGTAGTCGGCGATGGCCGGGAAGCTCTCGTACAGGGTCCCGGTCAGCGACGACTCCGGGTCGGGCGCGGGCGGATCCCGCCAGTCGTCGGTGACCAGGGCGTTGTCCTTGCCGAACATGGGGTCCTGCCGGTAGCTGGACTTGTAGCAGATCACGAGCCGGTCCTGGCCGAGCCCGGTCGGCTCGAGCCTGGTCCGCCGGAACATCGCGTTGGCGCCGAGGAACGCCACGTTCATCCCGGCGTCGCGGGCCGCGGTGACATGGGAGCGCTCCGCCGGGGACCAGTACTCGTCGTGGCCGAGGGAGATCAGCGCGCTGGCGCCGTCCAGGGCGTGGCTGTCGCTGCCGATGTCCATGCTGGTCAGGTACGCGAGCGGCAGGCCCATGCGCTCGGCCAGGTTGATTAGCTTGCGCTCGTAGACCATGAACAGGTAGGCACCCTCCTGGTCGTAGGGCCGGTCCAGGCTGACCGCCAGCGAGCGGTCGTCGTAGGACCCGGCGGGGCCGTTGTAGAGGTCGTAGCCACCCCAGGTGTTGTAGGCCTGCCAGGTCGCGACGCCGTTCTTGAGCACGACCTTGCCCGCCGTGCTGGCCGAGCGGACGGTCAGCGGCACGTAGCGCTGGGCGCCCGAGTGCGCGTCCAGGCGCAGCAGGTAGGACCCGGCGGGCCAGCCGTCGGTCGGGATGGTCAGCGAGGCACCCCAGTGGGTGTGGACGGTATTTGTGTCGCCGGTCAGGTGCTGGGCGCTCTGCTGGTGGCCGCGCACCGAGCCCGACTCCCAGACCCGGCGGGCCAGGGCGCCTCCGTACCAGCCGACGCGGAACGCCACGACCTTGAACTCGCGTGAGGTGGTCGAGACGTACAGGTCCACCGGCTGGCCCGGGAGCACGCTGGACTGGCCCGCGTACCCCATGACCGCGTCCGGCGCGCCGAGCTTGCTGAGCCCCCAGTGCGGATCGCCAGGCAGCGAGTTCTCGGCCACCAGGCGCGGGGCCACATGGCTTGACGCGGCGGCGGAGCGGGTCTGGGTCTTACTGCCGGACCCAGCACATCCCGCAACCGCGGCGGGCACCGCGACGGCCGCGGCCGTCGCGGCCGCGCCGCGCAGGAACACCCGCCGACTCGGAACGCCGAACGTGCTCATGCCGGAATTTTCCCTCGAGGGTAGGAAGGCACTGCCACCGACCCGGGCGGGAAGCGGAACTACCAGCGCCCCCAGGGCAGCAGCGCGGTGACCGCGACCGCGGCGAACAGCAACGTCAGATACGCGATCGAGCGGTGGAACAACCGCATCGGCGCGGGCGCGTCGCCGTGGGCGACCCGCGCACGCAACTGGTGAGCCTCGACCAGGAACCAGCCGCCGAGCCCGAGCGCGCAGCATCCGTACAGCCAGCCAGCGTAGGGGACGAGCGCGAGCGTAGCTGCGACCATTACGTAGGAATATCCCAAAATCTTCCGTACGACCTGCTTGGCCGGGGCTACGACCGGGAGCATGGGCACGTTCGCCGCGGCGTAGTCGTCGCGGAACTTCATGGCCAGCGCCCAGAAGTGCGGCGGGGTCCAGAAGAAGATCACGGCGAACAGCACGACCGCGGGCAGGCTGACCCGCCCGGTGACCGCGGCCCAGCCGACCAGCACCGGGAAGCAGCCCGCGGCGCCGCCGATGACGATGTTGGACGCGGTGCGCCGCTTCAGGCCGAGCGTGTACACGAACACGTAGAACAGGATCGCGGCGTCGGCCAGCCCGGCGGAAAGCCAGTTGACCAGCGTGCCCAGCAGCACGGTCGACGCGGCCCCGAGCAAGATGCCGAACACCAGGGCCTCGGTCGGCTTGACCGGGGCGCCCTTGGCCACCAGCGGCCGGCGCGACGTGCGCTTCATCACCGCGTCGATGTCCCGGTCGATGTAGCAGTTGATCGTGTTCGCGCTGCCCGCGGCCAGCGTGCCGCCCAGCAGGGTGACCGCGATCAGTTCCGCCGCGGGCAGCCCGCGCCGCGCGAGCAGCATGGCCGGGACCGTGGTGACCAGAAGCTCGACGACGATGCGGGGCTTGGTCAGCGCGAGGAAGGACTTGCCCAGCAGACGTGGCGAGCGTCGTCCCCCGGAAGGCGCGTGCGCCTGCCCGGTGTCGTGCCCGGGCAGAGCGCCCGTGGCCTGTGTCACTCGCTGGCCTCCGTGCCTTCGGTCTTGTCCTGATCGCTGGCAGTGGCCGGGCTGCCTGCTCCGCCGGATACCTTACCGGTCCCGCTGTCGTCCGCTTCGCCCGGCATGATGTCGCGCTTGGCGCCGGCCGGCTCGGTAGCCGATTCCGTGGACCCGCCGCCCGACGCCGTGGGCAGCCCGTGCGCGACCGCCGCGGCGTGCGCCGCCTCCGGTTCGGGATGGCCGGCCGCCGCCGCGGCGGCCAGCGCGATGCGCTCGGCCGGCACCCGCCGGTGCGGCCTGCTGAACAGCAGGTAGAGCACGACGGCGATGACAGCGAACAGAATGATCGGGAAAGCGAACGTCAGAATGGCCCCGTCCGGGGCGTTGTCAGACGTTGACAGCGCGAGAATCGATCCAGGCACTTTCGCCTCCTGCTATTGCTCTGCGGACGAAGTCACGGGTCAAGGGGTATTCACCGCTATCGGAACCTGGGGCGGGACGGCCAGGCTGACGGCCGGGGGGCGAGCAGCCCGTCGAAGCCGGACGAGAGCCCGGCCGACTCTTCGTCGCCCAGCCATCGCATCAGCACGGCCACGACGGCCACGACGATCGGGGGAAGCATGCCCATCCACAGCACCGCGCCGGCCAGTTGCTGGTCGTCGACCACGGTCATCACGTGATGCGCCGCGTTCTGGTAGGCGGGATAGAGCACGCCCGAGCCGAAGACCAGCACCATGCCGAGCACCGTGTCCGCGACGACGGTGCCGACCAGCAGGGCCGCCCGCCGCAGCGGCGTGGCGGACGGCTGCCACGGCCGTGAGCCGATCAACTGCAGCCAGAACCAGGTCCCGCCACCGAGGTAGAGCAGGCCGCGGGCCACAGCAACGGCCGGGCTGGCCGGCACCCGGTCGAACAGCGCGGGCAGGTGCCAGGCCAGCCAGACCACGTTGAACCCCACCACCACGGCCACCGGGTGCCGCAGCCACCAGGGCGCCGCCGCGCTCGAAACACATGTTTCGAGCTGGCGGCCGAAGCAGCGGGCCAGGGCCGCCCACGGCGCGCCGAGCACGGCCAGTCCCGGGGCGACGATCGCGAGCGCGAGATCCTGCATCGCCCGCACCCAGATGTAGATGGCCGACCAGTAGGCCAGCGGGGACACCAGCGCGAGCACCGCCACGAGCAGGCCAGCCTGGAAGAAGGCCGCCTCCCGCCACGCGGCGGGCCCAGCGGGCCGACTCCGCGCCATCCCGGTCAGGTGCGCGCCGGCCAGCGCCACGTAGACGGCCAGGACGGGCCAGACCGCCGACCAGTGCGCCAGGACCAGGCTCATCTGACGCTCAGTGCACCAGGTAGAAGAGCACCCAGGCCACGATCGCGATCACGGCCAGGTAGTTCCAGACCACGGTGAACGCGCTCAGCGCGGCCTGGAACCGCTGCACCGCGAACGCCTCGACGTAGGTCGGCGGCTGCTCCACGAAGGCCAGTTCCGGGATCGGGCGCGAGCGCTGGATGAGGATCTCCAGCCAGATCATGACGCCGAACACGACGAACACGAACACCGGCTGGAAGCCCACGAACACGCTGGCGAACCCGGCGAAGCCCGGCGGGAACGGCAGGTTGTTGAGCTGCCAGATCGCCACGCCGACGGCGGCCAGCCCGAGCACCAGGGCGGCCAGGGCACCCTGCTGCCAGATGCCCTTGTGGCCGGCCTTGATCCGCTGCAGGACCGCGGTCTGCAGCAGCGCGCTGACCACGACCAGCAGCATGATCAGCAGGCCCGCCCAGGCCTGCGGGGCCTTGAAGCCCGCCGGGTACCAGTCGTCGTGCGAGTTCAGCGACCGCAGGTAGAAGAACGCGAACACGAACGCGCCGAACCCGAACGACAGTCCGCCCACGGCCAGCCTGGCCCCGGTCCACGAGGCGTTCAGCGCGGCCTCGTGGTAGAAGCCCGCCTCCTCGGCTTCCCTGGTCAGCCCGGCCGGGGGCTCTTGCGTGGTCTCGGCCATGGCTATGCCTCCGCTCTTGCCGCGGGCTCGGCCCCGGCGTAGGCCGCGCTGACCACCCCGGTCGGCGGGTCGAGGTCGGCCACGGGCGGGGCACCCGGCGTGCCGTACTCATACGGCCCGGACAGCACCACCGGCACGTGGGCGAAGTTGCCGGGCGGCGGCGGCGAGGACACCTGCCATTCCAGCCCGCGGGAGCGCCACGGGTTGCCTTCCTCGCGCACCCGGGCGATCACCGTGGACCAGACGAAGTTGATCAGGAAGATCAGGATCGACCCGCCCAGGCAGAACGCGGAGATCGACACCCAGTCGTTGAGCGTCTCCAGGCTCCGCGCGTACTCGAATACCCGGCGCGGCTGACCGTCCATCCCGATCGCGAACAGCGGCAGGAACGTCGCGTTGAAGAAGATGAACATCGTCCAGAAGTGCCATCTGCCGAGCCTCTGGTTGAGCTTGATGCCCATCATCTTCGGCAGCCAGTAGTAGCAGCCGGCCATGAACGCGAAGATCAGGCCGCCCATGATCGTGTAGTGGAAGTGCGCCATCACGAAGAAGCTGCCGTGCTCGGTGGTGTCGGCCGGCACGTCGGACAGGAACACCCCGGAGATCCCGCCGATCAGGAAGTTGAAGTACATGCCGAGCGCGAACAGCATCGGCACCGTGAACCGGATCTTCGCCTTCCACAGCGTGCCCATGGCCACCAGGTAGATGAACCCGGTCGGGATCGAAATCAGCTCGGTGGTGAGCATGAACACCGGGCGCATGTCCGGGTTGATGCCGGAGTCGAACAGGTGGTGCTGCCAGACGAAGAAGCTCAGCAGCGTCACCCCGATCAGCCCGGCGGCCGCGGTTTTGTAGCCGAACAGCGGCTTGCGGCTGAAGACCGGCAGGATCTCCGAGACGATCCCGAAGCCGGGCAGGGCCAGGATGTACACCTCGGGATGCCCGAAGAACCAGAAGAGGTTCTGGTAGAGGTAGCTGCTCCCGCCGAGCGAGTCCTCGAAGAA
>DATAVV010000030.1:0-19403 GCA_036267555.1 Streptosporangiaceae bacterium
CCGCCCCGCGCCGGGTCGGGTTGATGCCGACCACGGTGGCTCCGCACAGGGCGGCACCGGCGATGAGGAAGATGTACTCCGGCGTGTTTTCCAGCAGCACGCCAACATGCCAGGGCCGTTGCCGCGGCCGATGTTGCTGCAAGAACGCCGACCGGGTGGCCGCCTCGGCCACCAGTTCGCGCCAGCTCCACCGCTGGTCCTCAAACAGCAACGCGGTGTTGTCATCCCCGGCGCGAGCCAGCAGCAGCCCGGCGATCGTCGCGTGCCCGGGCGCGACGGGAGCAGCCACGGCGGGTTCCCGCGCATGACCGACCGCTTGCTCCCCGGCCGCGCGACGACGGAAGAACTCCTGATCCCAGACTGTCGCACCCATGACTCGTCCTTCCGGCCCGCAAGGCCGCCACGGCGCTTCCCCGGGGGCCTTCTGCTCGATCATCACCTAGTGCCCGCAGTTCCGGTCAGGGAACACGCGCAGTCCGGCATCAGGCCAGCAGCAGGGCGCCGGTGGCGATCAGGGCCTCGGCCCGGGCCGGGGCGTGGCCGGTAAAGACGGTGATGGCCAGCGCGGCGGCGAGGGCGCCTTCGGCCGCGTTGAGGGCCCGGAAGACCAGGCGGCCGATCCCGAACCCGATCCGCAGGTCGACGCCGGGCGCCCGGAATTTCAGCGGGGCCTCGAGGAACGAGATGGCCAGGACCATGCCCAGCCATACGAACGTCACGGCCACGGCGGCGGCCAGAGCGGGCGTCAGCACGAGCGGCGCCTGGCCGCCGGCCGGTCCCTGGTCTCTAGCGCCTCACCGGTCCCGGCCAGCAGTGCTCCCTGCCTCCTGCCCCTCGTCCGTTCCGGGGCGCCCAGCCTTCCGTGATTTACACAAACAAACTTGTATAAACTATCGTGCCAGGAAGAGCGGAGGCCCGTCAACGGCGGGTCGCCAGGGGGCAGCGCAGGGGCCGGGGAGGCAGGGGCCGGGGAGGCAGGGGCCGGGGAGGCAAGGGCCGGGAGGCACGGGGCACAGGCACGGGCACGGGGACGGGGACGCCGGGCTTTGCGACGGCGTCAGTTGCGCGCCGTTGGTTACGCGTCCGTGCGGGCCGACACGCAACCAGGCAGGTGGCCCTCGCTGTCCACGGCCCCGCAGTCGATGCAGACCACGTGGGCGTAGCAGGCGGCCTCGCCGCCTTCGGCCAGTTCCTCCAGCACGACCGGCTCGGCCGCGTCCGCCGCGCGGGCGGTGTCCCGGGGGTCGCGGCGCTCGGGGTCGCCCCGGCCTGGCCCGTCCTGGCCTGGCCGGTCCTGGCTGGTCACGGCCGCACCTCCAGGTGGGCCAGGCACAGGCTGGGCTCGGCGAACGGCTCGAGGCGGTCCGCGGTGACCGGCGCCCGCATCTGGGCCAGAGCGCCCTGCATCAGGCCCAGGTGCAAGGCGCACACCACGTCCTGATGGCCCTCGGCGACCTCGCGGAACGGGCACTGCCGCAGCCGCAGCACCGACGGCGGGGCTTCCCCGTCCGGCGCCTGCGGGGCGAACCCGATGTCCTCCAGGGTCGCGGTCAGCCTCACGATGGCCTCGGCGGCGCTCAGCCGCTGGTAGGGGGCGGGCTGCTCGGTCAGGTACCGGCCCCATTCCCGGCCGGCCTGGGTCGCGGCCTGACCGGGGTCGGGCAGCATGCCCGCGACTAGACTGGTCAGCATCTCGGCCAGCAGCCGGAAGTGCCGCGGCCCGGCCGCAGCGGCGCCGCCGTCTACGGCCTGATAAACCATGCTGGGCCGGCCCGGCGTGGAGCGCGCCCTCGGGGTACGGGCCGCCAGACCCGCCTCGACCAGCGCATCCAGGTGAAACCGGGCCGAGTTAGCGTGCAGGTCGACCCGGTCGGCGACGTCCTGCACGCCGAGCGGCGCGTGTGCCGCGCGCAGCAGATCGAGCACTTCGGCCCGGCGACGGCCGAGCGGGAGGCCAGCGTCGGCCGCCAGCAACTCCTGAACATCCATGACTGTAGTTTACATCACATTCCCTAATAGAAACTAAGTGAGGTTAAATAACTCCAGCAGCACATGACGACGACCAATACGACAGCTCTTCATACCTACACATCCTCCGAGGAGGAGCGGCATGACTTATGTGATCAGCGAGGCATGTGTGGACGTTCTCGACCGGACCTGCGTCGAGGAATGCCCCGTGGACTGCATCTACGAGGGCGAGCGCATGCTCTACATCCACCCGGACGAGTGCGTCGACTGCGGCGCGTGCGAGCCGGTGTGCCCGGTGGAGGCGATCTACTACGAAGAGGACCTCCCGGAGGGAATGCAGGTCTACACCGGCGAGAACGACAAGTTCTTCTCCGAGCCGCTGCCCGGCCGCGACCAGGCGCTGGGCTCGCCCGGCGGCGCCGCGAGACTGGGCCCCACCGGAGTTGACACGCCGTACGTCGCAGGGCTGCCGCCGCGCGCTTAGCGGGCCCGCGGCCAGGCCGGGCCGGGGGCGCCACGCTGGCGGGAACGCCGCGTTAAGGCTGAGGATGTTCCGCGGGCTGACGCCGGGGCTAGTACGACCGGGGCAGGCCGAGCACGTGCTCGGCGAGGTAGTTGAGCACCATCTCCTGCGGGACCGGGGCGATGCGCATCAATCGCGCCTCCCGCCAGTAGCGCTCGACGTGGTACTCCTGCGCGTAGCCGAACCCGCCATGGACCTGCACGGCGGTGTCGGCGGCGGCGAATCCGGCCTCGGCGGCCAGGAACTTCGCGAGGTTCGCCTGCTCGCCGCAGGGCAGGCCCTGGTCGATGCGCCAGGCCGCGTGGCGGATCGCGAGTTCGGCGGCGGCCAGGCGGGCGTGAGCCTGCGCGAGCGGGAACGAGATGCCCTGGTTCTGGCCGATCGGGCGGCCGAACACCACGCGTTCCTTGGCGTACCCGACCGCGCGGCGCAGCGCCGCCCGGCCCACGCCGAGCGCCTCGGCGGCGATCAGGACCCGCTCGGCGTTCAGCCCGTCGAGCAGGCAGCGGAAGCCCTGGCCTTCCTCGCCCACCCGGTCGGCCTCGTCGACGAACAGGCCGTCGTAGGCCACCTCGCACGAGGCGACCGCGTTGCGGCCGAGCTTGGGTATCGGCCGGATGGTCACCGCCGGGTCGCGCAGGCGGGCCAGCAGCAGCGTGAGTCCGTCGGTGCGCTTGGCGCACTGCCCGAGCGGCGTGGTGCGGGTCAGCAGCAGCACGCGCTCGGACTCCAGGGCCTTGGACGTCCACACCTTGCGGCCGGTGACGCGGTAGCCGCCGTCGGCGCGGACCGCGGCGGTGGTGATCGCGGTCGTGTCCAGCCCGGCGTCGGGTTCGGTGACACCGAACGCCACGTGCAGTTCGCCGCGGGCCACGCGGGGCAGGTAGGCGCGTTTCATGGCCTCCGAGCCGTGCACGACGACCGGGTGCATGCCGAAGATCGACAGGTGGATGGCGCTGGCGCCGTTCATGCACGCGCCCGACGCGGCGACCTCCTCGAGGATGATCGAGGCTTCCGTGATGCCCGCGCCGCCGCCGTCGAACTCGGCCGGGATCGCGATGCCGATCCACCCGCCCTGGGCCATCGCCTCGTAGAACGCCCACGGGAACGTGTGGGTCGCGTCGAGTTCGGCCCAGTACTCGTCGGGGAACCGCGCGCAGATCGCGGTGATGGCCTCCCGGATGAGCCGGTGATCCGCTTCGTCGGTGAAGTCCACAATTCCTCCGCTGGCCGTTCCCGGCACATAAGGGCTGGAAAATGGGTACTTGCTTTATCGTGCCGGTCTCCATTCTGCTGGCCCTGCTGACGTCGGCGAGCAATGCGACCGCCGCCGTATTGCAGCGCCGCGCCGCCGCGCAGGCGCGTTCGTCACGGTCGCTGCGGCTGTCCCTGATCGCGGAACTGGCCAGGCGCAAGGTGTGGCTGGCCGGCATCGCGATGGTCGTCGTGGCCGCCCTGTGCCAGGCCGGGGCGCTCGCCACCGGGGCGATCGCGCTGGTCCAGCCGATCTTCATCATCGAATTGCCGATCACGCTGGTGCTCGGCAGCTATGTCATGCACCGCAGGATCCCGCTCCGGATCTGGATCTCGGTCGTGGCCGT
This sequence comes from Streptosporangiaceae bacterium, assembly GCA_036267555.1. GTDB lineage: Bacteria > Actinomycetota > Actinomycetes > Streptosporangiales > Streptosporangiaceae > JASHPR01. The sequence goes on from DATAVV010000030.1 coordinate 4,093, forward strand.
GACGGTCGCGCTGGGGTCCGGGCTCGCCGCGGCCCAGCCGGGCGGCGGCTCGACCCACGCGTTCGCCGGGACCTGGGCCATCGCGCTGATCGCCACCGGGGCGTTCGAGTTGGTCGTGATCGGCGCGGCCCTGCGGTTGTACGGCGAGCGCCGCGCCGCGCTGCTCGGTCTCGCCGCCGCCTGCGGGTACGCGCTGACCGCGGCGCTGATGAAGAGCGCGATGGCCGCGCTCAGCCGCGGCGCCGGAGCCTTCTTCAGCTCCTGGGAGCTTTACGCGACAGCCGCGGTCGGCGTGGGCGCGCTGTTCCTGCTGCAGAACGCGCTGCAGGCCGGCACGCTGGTCGCGTCGCAGCCGATGCTCACCGTGGGAGACGCGCTGATCAGCATCAGCTATGGCGTGGTCCTCTACGGCGAGCAGGTCCGGGTCGGCTGGTGGCTGCTGCCCCAGATCGCCGCGCTGATCGTGATCGTCGTGGGCTGCGTGGAGATCGCGAAGTCGCCGCTCGCGGCCGCGGGCCCGGGTCAGCCCGAGGACGGGCTGTCCGCCGACGGCGCCGGGCCGGTCGAGCCGCGCACGACGAGGTCGGGCTCGAAGAGCAGTTCCTCCGGGTAGACCGCGGCGTTCTCCATCTGGTCGACGAGCAGCGCGACCGCGGCCTTGCCCATGGAGTCGATGGGCTGGCGGACGGTGGTCAGCGGCGGGTCGGTGCAGTTCATGAACGCGGAATCGTCGTACCCGACGATCGACACGTCCCCTGGCACCGACAATCCCGCCCGGCGCACGGCCCGGATCGCGCCGAGGGCGAGGACGTCGCTGCCGCAGATGATCCCGGTGACGCCGTGGCGCAGGACGCGGGTGGCGGCGGCCTGGCCGCCTTCCAGGGAGAACAGCGCGTGCTCGATGGGCGCGGCGTCGATGCCGCTGTGCCGGGCCAGGTCGGTGAACGCGGCGAGCTTGCGGCGGGACGGGATGTGGTCCTCGGGCCCGACGACCAGCCCGATCCGCTGGTGGCCGAGCGAGGCCAGGTGCCGGAAGGCCTGCTCCGTGGCGGTCGCGTCGTCGGTCGACACGCACGGGAAGCCCAGGTGCTCGACCGCGGCGTTGAGCAGCACCACCGGGATGCCGCGGCTGCGCAGCAGCCGGTAGTGCTCGTGCGGGGCGTCCGCTTCGGCGCAGGCGCCGCCGGGGAACACCAGGCCCGAGGCGTGCTGGTCGAGCAGCATGGTCACGTAGTCGGCCTCGGACAGGCCGCCGGCCGTGCGGGTGCACAGCACCGGCGTGAAGCCGCGCTGGGCCAGGCCCCCGCCGATCACCTCGGCCAGGGCCGGGAAGATCGGGTTCTGCATCTCGGGCAGGACCAGCCCGATCATCCGGGCCCGCTCGCCCCGCAACTGGGTCGGGCGCTCGTAACCGAGCACGTCCAGCGCGGTGAGGACGGCTTCGCGGGTGGCGTCGGAGACCCCGGCCTTGCCGTTGAGCACCCGGCTGACCGTGGCCTCGCTGACCCCGACCTTGCTGGCGACCTCGGCGAGCCGCCGGGCTGCAGGACGCGTCGTCATGCTTGCAACTGTATGACAGCTGGACGCAAGTCTTTGCAACCTGCGGCGCATGATCGGCACTTGACCGGGCGCCGTCTGGCGGATACCGGCCAGCTCAATTGCGGGGAGCCGCGCTGACACGGGCCGCAAGCGCCTGAAATGCCAGGTAGCTCAGGGTTCTCCGTAATCTAGTTGTGTCCTTGCAGATTCTCATCAAGATATTGCTCTTATCTGTTCATCTCTGTATGTTCAGCTCAACGCCGCGGGGGCCCGGGGCCGGGAAAAGGCCAGTACAGGGAAGGGTTGATCGATGAACAGACAGCTTCACCGAGGGGCTGGCTGTCGCGCAGCGGCCAGCATCGTCGCCGTCGCCGCGCTGGGGCTCGCCGCCGCGGCCTGCTCTAGCAGCAATTCCGCCGGCTCATCCGCCGGAGGCGACGTGACCATCAGCATCAACTGCGCGCCGCCCACGAGCTCACCCAAGCAGTACAAGGAGTGGAACGAGGACGTCGCGATCTTCGAGAAGCAGAACCCGACGATCAAGATTCAGAGCATCTACACCAGCCCGTGCGAGGTGCCCGCCACGTTCACCGCCTCGCTCAAGGCCGGGACCGAGCCCAACGTCTTCTACACCTACTTCACCGACAAGAACCAGGTCCTCGACGCGGGACAGGCCGCCGACATCACCTCGTACGTGAACACCACGACGGTCCCGAACCTGAAGGACATCGTTCCATCGGCCATGGCCTCGGTCACCGCGGGCAAGACGCTCTACGGCCTGCCGACCTCCAACTACACCCAGGGCCTCATCATCAACCGCAAGCTGTTCACCGAGGCCGGGCTCAACCCGGACCAGCCGCCCACCACCTGGGCCCAGGTCGAGCAGGACGCCAAGGCGATCACCAAGCTCGGCCACGGCATCTACGGGTACGGCGACTACAGCGCGGGCAACAACGGCGGCTGGCACTTCAGCTCCGAGGTCGATGCCATGGGCGGCCAGATGATCAGCTCGGACGGCACCACGGCCACGTTCAACTCCCCGCAGGGCAAGGCGGTGCTCCAGGCCCTGCACACCATGCGGTTCACCGACCACAGCATGAGCCCGACGCAGCAGCTCCAGTGGGGCGACCTGCAGAAGCAGATGGCCGCGGGCAAGCTCGGGATGTACATCGCCGCCCCGGACGACATCTACAACGTGATCGTCCCGCAGGACGGCGGCGACATCAACGACTACGGCATGACGCCGCTGCCCAGCGCCACCGGCACTCCGGCCGGGTCGTTGTCGGGCGGCAACGACTACATGTTCGCCAAGCGTGACAGTGCGGCGCAGATACGGGCGGGCATCAAGTTCCTCAACTTCGAGGACCTGACCCCCGGCAGCGGCCAGTTCAACTTCACCCGGACCAAGGCCGACGGCCTGCCGGTTGGCTTCCCCGAGCCACAGCTTTTCAGCGGCGCCGCGCAGCAGCGCAACCTGAAGCTCATGGACGCCAGCGCGACGATCAACACCTCCTACTACTCGACGTTCACGCAGGCCAACGAGAAGGGCATGGGCGAGCCGGCCGACGCCCAGGCGGTCTACAAGACGCTGGACCCGGTCATGCTCGCGGTCCTGACCGACCCGAACGCGAACATCAGCCAGCTGCTGGCCAGCGCGTCCAGCCAGGTGAACCAGATCCTGGCCAACAGCCAGTAACGCCGTGACGGGGGCCGGTGCTCGCGGGCCGGCCCCCCCGACCCGGTCGCCGACAGATCAGGAGAACCGATGGCGGACGCCGCCACGCTCACCAAGGTCAGCGAGCGCGCCCGGCCCGCGCGGCCGCTGGCGGGCGGCCATCTGCGCCGCAAGGTCCAGCGCAACGTGTCCGCGCACGGATTCCTGATCGGGGCCGTGCTGTGCTTCGCGTTCTTCTCGTGGTTCCCGATCGCCCGCGAGATCGTCATGAGCTTCCAGAAGACCAGCCTGGGCGTGACCACCTGGGCCGGCTGGGCGAACTACCACCGGATCTTCCGCGACCCCACCTTCTGGCTGGCCTGGCGCAACACGCTGGAGTTCACCGTCCTCGCGCTGGTGATCGGCTACGCGGTGCCGTTCTTCGTAGCGATCCTGCTCAACGAGTTGCGGCACGCCCGGGGCTACCTGCGGGTCCTGGTGTACCTGCCGGTGATGCTGCCCCCGGCCTCCGCCCTGCTGCTGTTCGCCTACTTCTACGACCCGACCTACGGCCTGTTCAACCGCATCCTGCAGATCCTGCACCTGCCGACGTCGCAGTGGGTGCAGTCGTCGGGCACCGGCTTCGTCAGCATGGCGATGATCTCGGTGGTGATCGCGTCGACCTGGATGAACATGGGCGGCGCGACGCTGATCTACCTGGCCGCGCTGCAGAACATCCCGGGCGAGCTGTACGAGGCCGCCGAACTGGACGGCGCCGGGGTGTGGAGCCGCATCCGCAACATCACCGTGCCGCAGACCCGGACGATCCTGTCGATGCTGCTGATGCTGCAGGTCGTGGCCACCATGCAGATGTTCGTCGAGGCGTTCATCCTGACCAACGGCGGCGCCGGGGTGAACAACAACACCGTGTCGGTGGTGAACCTCATCTACCAGTACGCGTTCGCCCTGAGCGGCTCGAGCAACTACAACAGCGCGTCGGCCCTCGGCGTGGTGCTCATGCTGATGCTCGCGTTTTTCTCCGGCGGATACCTGTGGCTGAGCCGCGAGCGCGGTTAGGGAAGGAACTCACGTGGCCTTGCTCACCGAAGCCGCCGCGGCCCGCGCGGCCCGCGTGGGCCGCGGGGCCGATTCCCGGGCGGCCCGGCCGCAGACCAGGACGCTGATCTCGCCGGTACAGCTCGGCCGGGTCCGCGGGCGCCTGGTGTACCGGATCGTCCTGACCGTGGTGATCGTGGTCTTCACGCTGGTGTTCATCGGCCCGCTGTACTTCCTGTTCGCCGACGGGCTGAAGTCGACCCAGGAAGCGATCCAGGTCCCGCCGACGCTGATCCCGGCCCACGTGCACCCCGGCAGCTACGTCCAGGCATGGGACCGGGTGAGCGTCGGGCGGCTGCTGTTCAACACCCTGTACTACGCGTTCGGCGCGCTCGCCTTCCAGCTCGTGTTCGACGTGGCCGCCGCGTACGCGCTGTCCAAGCTGCGCCCGGTGCTCGGCAACGTGATCTTCGCGCTGATGCTGGCCACGCTGATGATCCCGTCGACGGTCCTGGTCGTCCCGCAGTACCTGACCGTGGCCAGCCTGCCGATCCTGCATCTCAACCTCATCGGCACGCCCGAAGCCATCTGGCTGCCGTCGGTGGCCAACGCCTTCAACATCTTCCTGCTCAAGCGCTTCTTCGACTCGATACCCCGGGAACTGCTGGACGCGGCCGCGGTCGACGGCGCTCCCCCGCTGCGGGTCCTGTACCGGGTCGTGCTGCCGATCTCGCGGCCGATCCTGGGCGTGGTGTCGATCTTCGGGGTGGTCGCTGTCTGGAAGGACTTCCTGTGGCCGCTGCTGGTGGAGGGCGGGTACAGCCCGACCCGCGAGACGCTCAACGTCGGGATCACCCAGGCCGCCACGACCACCCCGGTGAACCTGGTCATCGCCGCCTCGGCCATCGCCGCCGTGCCCACCCTGATCTTCTTCCTGATCTTCCAGCGCAACATCCTGGCCGGCCTGACCGCGGGCAGCGTCAAGGGCTGACCGCGGCTACCGCGGCACACGAGAGAAAGCAGGTATCCCGTTGCAGGACCTCGGATCTCACGCGCCGGGCGATCTGGCCACGCCCGGCGAACTAGCGGCGCCCGGCGACCCGATCTCGCCGGGCGATCTGGCCGCGCCCGGCGATCTGGCCGCGCCCAGCGAACTAGCCGAGCCCAGCGAACTAGCCGAGCCCAGCGAACTAGCCGAGCCTGACGACCTGGCCGCGCCGCAGGATGGCTGGTGGCGCAGTGCCGCGATCTACCAGTTGTACGTGCGCAGCTTCGCCGACGCGGACGGCGACGGGGTCGGCGACCTGGGCGGGGTCCGGGCCAACCTGAGCTACCTGGTCGACCTGGGCATCGACGCGATCTGGTTCAACCCGTGGTACCCGTCCCCGATGTCCGACGCCGGGTATGACATCGCGGACTACCGGAACATCGACCCGGCCTACGGCACGCTCGCCGACGCCGAGCAGCTGATCGGCGAGGCTCACGCCCTGGGCATCAAGATCATCATCGACATCGTGCCGAACCACGCCTCGGACCGGCACCCCTGGTTCGAGGCCGCGCTGGCGGCGCCGCCCGGGTCGCCGGAGCGCGACCGGTTCTGGTTCCGTGACGGCCGCGGCCCCGGCGGCGACCTGCCGCCGAACGACTGGGCGTCGATCTTCGGCGGCCCGGCGTGGACCCGGACCACCCGGCCCGACGGCACCCCGGGCCAGTGGTACCTGCACCTGTTCGCGCCCGAGCAGCCCGACTTCAACTGGGCCAGCGCCGATGTCCGCGCGGAGTTCGAGGACGTGCTGCGATTCTGGTTCGACCGCGGCGCCGACGGCATCCGGATCGACTCCGCCGCCCTGCTGACCAAGGATCCCGCGCTGCCCGATGCCGGCCCGGACGAGCCGCCCGGTGCCGGGCACCCCTACATGGACCGCGACGACGTACACGAGATCTACCGCTCCTGGCGGGCGCTGGCCGACGCCTACCGCGAGCGAGTGCTGATCGGCGAGGTCTGGCTGCCGGACGCCACGCGGCTGGCCCGGTACGTCAGCCCCGGCGAGTTGCACACCGTGTTCAACTTCCCGTACCTGGGCTGCGCCTGGGACGCGACCCTGCTGCGCGAGGTTGTCGACCAGACCCGCCGGCTGCACGCCCCGGTCGGCGCGCCCGCCACCTGGGTCCTGTCCAACCACGACGTTGACCGGATCACGTCCCGCTACGGCCGCGCCGACACTTCCTTCGCCCTGGACCGGCGCGATCACAGCCAGCCCGTCGACCTGGAACTCGGTACTCGCCGAGCCCGCGCCGCGGCCCTGCTGACCATGGCCCTGCCCGGGTCGGTGTACGTGTACCAGGGCGAGGAACTCGGCCTGTGGGAGGTCGAGGACATCGCCGACGAGTTCCGCCAGGACCCGATCTGGCTCCGCACCGACGGCGCCGACCCGGGCCGGGACGGCTGCCGCGTGCCGCTGCCCTGGGCGGGTGCCGAACCGCCCTTCGGATTCTCCCCGCCGGGCGCCGCCACGCCACCCTGGCTCCCGCAGCCCAAACAGTGGCGCGACCTGACCGTGGAAACCGAAGCGGACGACCCCGGCTCCGTGCTCGCTCTCTACCGCGCCGCGCTGCGCATCCGCCGCGCCGAGGCCGCGCTCGGCGACGGCCCGATGACCTGGCACCCGGCCCCCGACGGCGTGCTCGCCTTCGACCGCGGCGACCTGCGCTGCGTGGTCAACCTGTCCCCCGTCCCGGTCGACCTGCCCGCCCACGCGTCCGTGCTCCTGGCCAGCGGCCCGCTGCCGGGCGGCCAGTTGCCTCCCGATACCGCCGCCTGGCTGCGCACCGCGCCCGCCGACCGGTGAACCCTGCCGCCGACGGTGAACCCTGCCCGCCCGCTATGGTCACGCAGCAGCTCAGCGGATAGCTCCCGGTCGGAACGTTCCTAGTCCTTCCGCCAGGGCCATGTCCTCTGCCGTGGGAGTAATCATCAGCCTTTCTCCGCATGTCGGACAATCAGGTAAATGAAGCCATGCGCATGATCAGCAAGCCGGATGCGATCGCTCCGGCTTTCCTCCGGACACAATCTATGCGCAGCAATTGGCCGCACGCGCAAAGCTCTATCAGGGGCGGGCTTGCCCTGGGTGGCTGCGTGCCGTTGCGCTGACGGCGAAAGGGCTCTGGGAGGCGGGTGGGCGGTCGGTACCTTGGGCTTAGCCAGGCCGGCCCGAGTCATGGGCCGGTGGCGGCCAGGAGAGGAGCGGGCGATGTCGGACCCGGTCATGATCGGCCCGCGAGGACGCGACCGCCGTCCCCGGCCGCTGCTGCGGATGATGCTCGGGGACGTGCTGCGCCGGACCCGGCTGGAGCAGGGCCGGACCCTGGCCGACGTGGCCCGGGCCGCGAAGGTCTCGATGCCCTACCTTTCCGAGGTCGAGCGGGGGCTCAAGGAAGCCTCGTCCGAGGTACTGGCCGCGATCTGCGACGCGCTGAGCCTCGAGATGTCCGACCTGCTGGGCGAGGCCGGCCGCGACCTGGTCGTCGGGCGCGGCCTGGCCGAGCGCCAGGCCCAGGTCATCCGCCTGGGGGCCATCCGCGGGCCGGCCGCCCCGCCGCCGATGCGCGGCGGTGCCGACGCGCAGTGCCTGCTCGCGGCCTGACCGCTCGCGAGGGAAGCGCACGGGCCGGGCGGCGCGCCGTCGCTCACGGGCGGGCCAGTTCGGCCCGGGCCTCGGCGCGGCTGGTGATGACCTGGTCCGCCAGGCCGTAGGCGACGGCCTCCTCGGCGCTGAGCGTCATGTTCCTGTCGGTGTCGCTCCTGATCTTGGCCATGGGGTGGCCGGTGTGCCGGCTGAGGATCTCGTCCATCTCGGCCCGGACCCTGGCCACCTCCTTGGCCTGGATGGCCAGGTCCGGCAGGGTGCCCCGGGCCTCGCTTGACGGCTGGTGCAGCAGCACCTTCGCGTGCCGCAGCACCAGCCGCTTACCCGGCGCGCCCGCGGCGAGCAGCACGGCGGCCGCGGACGAGGCCTGGCCGATGCAGACCGTGGCCACGTCGGGCTGGACGTACTGCATGGTGTCGTAGATCGCGGTCAGGGCGCTGTACGTGCCGCCGGGCGAGTTGATGTACAGGATGATCTCCTGGTCGGGGCTGGCCGACTCGAGGTGCAGCAACTGGGCCATCACCACGTTGGCGACGCCGTCGTCGATCTCCGTGCCGAGGAAGATGATGCGGTCCGAGAGCAGCCGGGAGTAGATGTCGAAGGCCCGCTCGCCCAGCGCGGTCTTCTCCACCACGGTGGGAATCGTGTACTGGCTCATGATCACAGCCCCGCCATCTTGCCGACCGCGGGCCGGACGTCGTCGAGCCGCTCGACGATGTGGTCGATGATCCCGTAGGCCTGCGCCTCCTCGGCGCTGAACCACCGGTCCCGCAGGCTGTCGCGGGAGACGGTCTCCTCGGGCTGCCCGGTGTGCTGCGCGATCAGCCTGGTCATCGTCGACCCGATCCGGTCGAGCTGCTCGGCGTAGATCTCGACGTCGGCCGCGGTGCCGCCGAAGCCGGCCGAGCCCTGGTGCATGAGCACCTGGGCGTGCGGCAGGCTGAACCGCTTGCCGGAAGTCCCGGCGCACAGCAGGAACTGGGCCATGCTGCCGGCCAGGCCCATGGCCAGCGTCCGGACGTCGTTGGGGATCAGCCGCATGATGTCGTAGATGGCCAGTCCGGCGCTGACCGAGCCGCCGGGCGAGTTGATGTACAGGCTGATGTCGGCCCGCGGGTCCTCGGCCGACAGCAGCAGCAACTGGGCGCAGAGCCGGTTGGCCACCACGTCGTCCAGTTCGGTGCCGAGGACGATGATGCGCTGGTAGAGGAGTCGGCTCGCCAGTTGCTCATCGAGCATTCCGGCGAGCATGGCGGGTTCGGCAACGGCGGTCTGCATGGTCGGTCCGCTTTCGTTCGACACCGGTCGCCCGGCTTCCTGTTTCACAATGGGCCGGGCCGCCGGCGCCGGCCAAGGCAATCTGCCGATAGCAGATAACGCGGCACCGTCGTCACGTGGTCTCCCCGGCGCGATCCGCCGCCGGGGAGCGGCCGGGCGCGGGCACGACGCGAGCGCCGCCAGGCAGCGTGAGGGCGGCGGACTCGGGTCCGGCCATGGCCGCGGCCGTCGCGAGCAGCCCGACCAGGCCGATCGCGGGCGCCAGTCGCGGCACCTGAGCCGGGAGGTAGGCCCACGTGGCGGCCTGGTCACGCGGCAGCCGGGACGGCGGGGCCGGGATCCGCCCGCCGCGGGCATGCCATCGGATGGCCTGTCCGCCGGGCAGTCCGCCCCCGGGCAGGACGTCGCCGGACAGGGCCTCGCCGGGCAGGGCTTCGCCGGGTGCGGGCTCGGCGCCGGCCCACGGGCAGCCGCCCGCCGCCGCCAGGAAGTACCAGCGGTGCCCCGCCGCGATCACGGCCAGGGCCCGGGCCGGGCGCGGCAGGGCCGGCAGGCACCGGACCAGGTCACAGCGCCCCTGCGAGAGCCGCCACAGCGAGGCGGCCAGCATGCCCCAGTGCCGGGGCACCTCCAGGGCATCGATGACGTCCCCGGTGAGCAGGTCGGCCCGCTCGCCGGCCGCCTCGGCGGGCCAGCCGAGGTCGCGGTAGCCGGTGAGCGCCGCGGCCAGGCCGGCGGAGCTGAGGGCCTGCCGGGCCTGGCGGAAGGCCTGCGGCCGGTCCCCCGGTGGCCGGGCGGCCGCCTGTTCCGCGGCCTTGAGCTGGTCGAAGGCGGCCGTAAAGGCCTGACTGGCGTGCAGCACCCGGTCGCACCGGGTCCAGAACACGCGGGCGACATCGGGGTGGCCGATCTCCGCGTTCGAGACCGTACTGCGGGAGTAGCGGACCGCCTCGGCCAGCTGCCGCTGGGTCAAACCGGCCGCCTGGCGCGCGGCCGCCAGCCGCCGCCCCAGGTCTCGCCGCACGGACCGGGGATCCCGGCACTCGGTCATGAGTTCGCGCACGACCCGCACATTATCATGCCTTACCATGCTAAGCCCTGCCCACTGGGCTCGCTGGTCCTGACGGCGGATGCCGGTCCGTGGCCATCAGCATGCCGCGCCAAGATCGCGCTGGCATCGGCCACCTGGCCGAGCCGGGCCGGGCGGTCACGGGGCGGCCGTCAGTGCCCATCACCCCGTAGGGCCGGTCCGCTCGTCAGATCCGGGGACACCGATCTCGTGAATCATTTCGGCGGACAGGCGGCTGAGCCGCTGCGCGGTAATGTGCCCGTCAACGCTGTCGGCCAGGCAGGCAACTTGATGTTCGACGCGGCACTGGCGGCCGGAAAGAGCGGCCAGTTCCTGGCCGGGAAGGGTGTGTCCGCGCAGGCCGGCAAGCTGCCGGACCGCGTCGGCGACCATACGGAGCAGGCGGCCGTACTCCTCGCCGAATGAGGCCGGGATCTGCGACGGCGCACCTTCTGCACCGGTGTCGAGCAGCGAGCGGGCCACGGCGCGCGTTCGTGTGGTCAGTTCCTCCAGGGCGTCGAGCACCGCACCGTCGGGCCGCGGCACTTGCCGGCTGACCGAGGCTCGCGGATTCCACCTCAGGCTCTCCCGCGCGTGTCGTGCCGCCGCGCGCGCCTGCTCCGCTGAGGCGGAGAGCTGCCCGTCGTGCTGCGGCCAGAGCCGGCCGGCCCGGACGGGGGCAGTCACGGCGCCGGCCAGGGTTTGCAGGGCGTCGGCGATGTCGTTGCCCCACTGCCGGACCGCGTGCTCGGCCGGGCGCAACTGCAAGGGCGGGAAGACAACGATATTGATCACCAGCCCGGTAACCACGCCGATGGCGACCTCGCTCATCCGGTGCGTGACGTAGTGCAACGGCTGGTGGCCGCCGAGCAGCAGCGCAAACAGGGCCGTGAACGTGACCTGCACGCTCTGGTCTCCGAGCCGCCGCCAGCTAGCGATCAGCGTGCCCGCCAGGACAATCACGGCGATGCCTGCGGTTCCCGCTCCCAGCAGCATGCCGACGGGGACAGCCAACGCCGCGCCCAGCACGAACCCGGCGATGTACTGGATGCTCTCCCGCAGCGACCGGGCCACCGTAGGGGAAACGCCCAGCAGCGCGGCCAGCGGCGCGAAATAGGGATCGGCCTGGCCCGCCGCGTACTTGGCCAGCACCCAGGCCACCACGGCCGCGATGGCGCCTTTCACCGCCAGGCGCGTGCGATCCTGCCAGTACCGGACCGGGCCCGAAGACGCAGGCCGGAACGGGAGAGCCAGCCTGGATGATCGAGCCCGTCGCGCGGTGTTCCGCGCGAGCGCGACGGGGCCGATGCTTATTCCGCGCATTCCCGGCCGCTACCCTCAGCCGCCCACATTACGTCTCACCAGGGCCCCTATCCGGCCGGGGGTCCGCGGCTGGCCTGCGCCTCGCACCTGGCCCATGTCACCGCCGAAGCCCGCGGCAGCCCGTCATCCGCCGTAGCCGGCCCCGCACCCTCGAAGCCCGCGGCTGGCACCCCGTCACCCGCCGCCGTAGCCGGCCCGCACCCTAGCCGATGAGCCGCAACGGGATCGCGTCCGCCATGGCCTCGTAGCCGAGGTCACCCGGGTGCAGGCTGTCGCCGCTGTTGTAGGCCGGGTTGAGGTACAGCGGGTCGCCGGGATCCTGGGTGGCCCGCGAGAAGTCGATGACCCCGTCGAACGCGTGGCTGCCGCGGATCCAGGTGTTGACCGCCTCGCGCAGGGCCTCGCCCGCCGGGGTCCCGTACTTGCCGCCGTAGGTGGGGTTGGAGCCGGCGAACGGCGTGAGCGTGCCGGCGAAGATCTTGACCCCGCGGGCGTGGGCCATCTTGATCAGGTCCAGGTAGCCGGCCTCGATCTGCGCCGCGGTCACGCCCGGGTCGTTGGGGGTGTAGCAGCCGGTGTCCGCCTCGCCGCTGAAGCCGATGTCGTTGATGCCCTCGAGCAGGATCACGTCCTCCACCCCGGGCTGGGACAGCGCGTCGCGCTCGAAGCGAGCCTCGGCGCTCACGCCGAAGCAGGTCGAGTCGTTGAGAACGCGGTTGCCGCTGATGCCCTCGTCGACCACAGCCGGCGCGCGGCCGCCGAGCGCGGCGTCGAGGCGGCGGGCCAGGTAGTTGGGCCAGCGGGCGTCGGACCCGGCCTGCGACTGGTAGCCGTCGGTGATGGAGTCGCCGAACGCCACGACGGTGCCGGGAGCGGCCGCGGCGCGGACGTCCAGGCCGTCCAGGAAGAACCAGGAGGAGTCGGTGGTCGTGTACGCGGTGTCGGCCGCGTCGCCCGCGTGATCGCCCGAGGCCACGTAGCCGGTCTGCTGGGCATCGGAGTGATTGGTGGCCGGGCCGGTCGCCGCGGGCAGGTACAGGTCGACGGCCAGTTCCTGCAGCGGCCGGATCCGCATGGCCATCGGGTCGCTGACCGCCTGGCCGCCGGCCGGGATCGTGACCGAGGTGCTCCCGCCGAACGTCACCGCGCGGCTCGTGCCGGGGACCAGTTGCGCCCCGTCCAGGACCACCCCCACGCTGACCGCGCCGACGGTCAGCGGCGCGGCGCCGAAGGTGTTGCTCACCTGCACCCGCAGGCTGCCGCCGCCCACGCTGGTGTAGATGATGTTGCGCACGGTCTGGTCGGCGAACCCGGCCTGCGCGGTGGCGGACGCCGTGCCGGACATGGGGCTGGCGGCCCAGGTGGCGACCCATCCGGAGTGAGCGGCAGGGGCGGCGTGGGCGGCAGGGGCGGCAGGGGCGGCGGCGCTGCTCGCGGCGGGCAGCATCGTCCCCGCTCCGACGAGCAGGGCCACACCTCCCAGGCCCGCGGCCAGGCGTCGCGTCATGGCGCTGACAGACGAGAACGGTCTCACGTTTTCCTCCCGGAACGCTCCGGGTCTCCGCGGCACCCCCGTCATCCGTCGCCCCGGCGGCCCCTTCCTTAACGGCATCACCAAAGCGACGCCCCTGCTGATGATGACCATTATGAGCGTTTTACCTGACGATGCATCCGCCGTACGCGAGCGGCCGCTGCGCCCGGATTTCTCCGCCCGGCCCGATCCCATTTAGCCTTCTTCTTGCTGACTCATTGTTTTCCGGACGGACCTGGGGTGGCGCTGGGGGGTGGCGCTGGATGACGCGGTTCGCGGTGAAGGGTTCCCCCATGAGCCCGCCCTGGGGTGGCTGGCGTTACTGGCTGGCGCTCGCTGGCGTGCTGGCGGTCATCGGCGGCTTCTGCGCGCTGGTCCAGGGACCGCTGTGGAGGCAGAGCACCCCGCTCGCCGCGGTGAACCTGGCGACCTCGCTGTTCTTCGCCCTCACCGGGCTGATGCTCCGCCGCCAGCCCGGCCAGCGCGGCACGGGCTGGGCGCTCGTGCTGGCCGGGGTGCTGCGCTCGGTTGATTTCATTGACGCGTGGAACGTGGGTCCGTTGCCCGTTTACGGCCTCATCTTCGGCGGAATGGACCGGGTTTTCGGCGCCTGGGCGCTGCTGCGCTATCCGAACCCGGTCCTGCGCACCCACCAGCGCGTTTACCTCATCCTGCTGACCGGCTGGATGCTCGTCGGCCGCACCGCGCTCGCGGTGACGTCCACCGCACGGTGGAACGGCGGCCCCGCGACCTGGTGGTGGCCCGCGCTGCTGCCGGACCAGCGGGTGGCCGACGTACTCAACGTCGTGGTGAACGCGGTGGAGGGGCTGTTCGGACTGGTCTTCCTGGTCATGCTCGTGATGCGGCTGGTCAGGACCACGGGCCTGGACCGGATCGTCATCCCGCCGATCATCATGGCGGGCTTGGCCGCCACCATCGCGGCGATCGCGTCGGCCATCGCCCAACTGGCCGCGGGGGGTGTCGGCGCGTCGCCCAACGTCGCCTACCTGGTGGAAAGCGTGGTGGACTTCACCGTGCCGCTGGCGTTCGGTGTGACGGCGACCCAGCGGGCCCTGCTGCTGCAGGCCATCACCGGGCTCACCGCGCAGCTTTCCACCGGAGCCGACGTGAGCGCGGTGCGCCACGCGCTGCGCGTCGCCTTGCGCGACCCGACCCTGGACGTGCTCGACCTTTCCGGGGCCGGACCCGAGCCGGCGAGCCCGCGTGACGAGACGCCCGCCAGCGGCGCTGACCAGAGCGTGGGCGCGGCTGGGGTACCCGACGGGCAGCCGGGCGATCGCATGGTCGAGTTCATCCGCACCGAGGCGGGCACCCCGATCGCGGTCGTGCTGGCCGACCCGTCGCTGGCTCGGTACCGGGGGCTGTTCGACGCCGCGGTGCAGACCAGCGGGCTGGCCCTGCAGAACGCCCAGCTTCAGGCCCGGGCCGCGCGCGCCGAACTGGAGCAGGTCCGCGCGTCGCGTACCCGCATCATCGAGGCCGGGCTGGCGGAACGGCGGCGCCTCGAACGCGACCTGCACGACGGCGTGCAGCAGCACCTCCTGGGCCTGGCGGCGCAACTGTCGGCGGCCATGACCGGGACCGGCGCGGCGGCCGCCGTCGCCGCGTTCGGCCAGGTCCGCGACGGGCTCGCGGACGTGCTGGCCGAGTTGCGCGACCTGGCCCACGGAATCCACCCCGCGCTGCTGTCACAAGGCGGGCTGGCCGCCGCACTGGACGACGTGGCCGAGCGGCTCCCGCTGCCGGTACGGGTGACCGCGCCCGCCGCGCGAGCCGGGCCCGCGGTGGAAGCGACCGCCTACTTCGTCGCCTGCGAGGCCCTGACCAACGTGGTCAAGCACGCCCAGGCGAACAGCGCGACCGTGGTGGTCGGCATGGATGAGTCCTGGCTGAACATGGAGATCGCCGACGACGGCATCGGCGGCGCCGGGCCGGCGGGCGAGGGCCTGGCCAACATCGCCGACCGCGTGCACGCCCTCGACGGCGAGGTCACCGTGGACAGCCCGCCCGGCCAGGGAACACGTCTCGTGGTAAGGATCCCATGCGGATAGCGATCGCAGAAGACTCCGGGATATTCCGCACCAGCCTGGCGCTGCTGCTGGAGGCGTCCGGCGCGCAGGTCACCGCCAGCGTGTCCTCGGGCACGGAATTACTGGCGATCATCAGGAAGAGCCTGCCGGACGTGGTCATCCT